>CAZPML010000012.1:0-21382 GCA_964587675.1 uncultured archaeon | reverse complement strand
AAAGGAAATCGTTAAATTTAGGGAAAAGATAAATTATGATAAATATATTCTCGAAGTTAAGAAAATAGTTGAGAGCGTGAAAAAAGATGGAGATAAAGCCGTAATTAAATTTGAAGAGGAATTCAATGGTATAAAATTAAAAAGACTAAGAGTTAGTAAGGATGAAATTGACGACGCCTACGATTTTGTTGAAGACGACTTAATCGATGCACTAGAATTTGCAAAGGAGAACATTGAAAGATTCCACAACATCACCTCGGTTGAGAGAGAAATTAGGATCGATTTTGGAGACTGCACGATGGGTAAAATCTACGTTCCAATCGAGAGGGTCGGTGCATACATACCTGGAGGTAGGGCTAGTTATCCATCAACCGCTCTAATGATCGGTGTTCCAGCTAAAATTGCAGGGGTTGATGAATTGATCGCATGCACCCCCGCGAATGCTGATGGTAAGGTTAATCCACTCACCTTGGTAGCATGCGACATTGCCGGATTTGATAAAATCTACTCAGCCAGTGGAGCCCAGGCTATTGCAGCAATGGCGTATGGAACAGAAACGATACCAAGAGTCTACAAGATAGTTGGTCCAGGGAATGTTTACGTAACAGCAGCAAAGTTACTCGTATCAAAGGACGTTCCAATTGATATGCCTGCGGGTCCTTCTGAGATCTTAATAATAGCAGATGAGACAGCTGAACCTGAATTTATCGCTTCAGATTGTGCTGCCCAACTCGAACATGATCCAATGTCTGTAGCGGTACTTATCACAACTTCAAGTGATTTAGCAGAGAAGGTGAGGAAGCTTGTAAATGGAAATTTCAGCCACTTCGTTGTAAAAAATTTAGACGAAGCTATTAGAATTGCAAATGAATTTGCTCCAGAACATCTGGTGATTTGCACAAAGAATGCAGAAAACTTACTTAGGAAAGTTAGAAATGCGGGAAGCGTATTTATAGGTAACTTCTCACCGGTTGCTGCTGGAGATTACGCTTCGGGAACGAATCACGTTCTACCAACTCTTGGTTTTGCTAAAATGTATAGTGGACTAAGCGTTGAAACTTTCTTAAAACATTTCACGTTTCAAAAAATTAAGAAAGAGGGACTTAAGAGAATTGGAGATGCTGTAGTTAGGCTATCTGAAGCAGAAGGTCTTAAACTTCATGCTGAGAGTATAAAAAAGAGGTTTCAAAAGATCTCCTCATAAAACCTCTTTTCCATTCTTCTGTCTTGAATTATTTCTTTTTCCTTCAAAACTTCCCTCTCCAGTTTCTTTAATGCTACATGGAGAGCATATTCAACTCCCCAGCTTTCTCCGCTAACCATGAAGTTCTTTCTTGAACTTGAAAGCTTTATTCTCACATGGATAAGCGGTAGACCCCTGAAGTGTTCTTTGTGTCTCTTAATGTAAACAAACATGTAACATTCGCGTAGGAAATCTGAGAATTTCCTCATAAACTTCTCAACGTCTTCATAGATTGCATCCTTATCAACCTCATCAAGTTCGATACCCATACTGATTATTTGAACTCCAATTTCTCTTTTCTCTGTTTTCTTAAGGAAATATTCGAGAATGTCCTTCTTAATCACTATTCCATCGGGAATTCCATCTCTTACAACAACAACACTTGATATTCTGTTCTCAACCATCAGATCTATTACTTCAGCCACACTATCACTTCTGTTAGCGTAGATAACCGGAGAACTCATTATACTTTCAACCATTATTGAGAGAGTTTTTTCCTTTTCTCCAACTGGTTCACCAAGCCTTGCCCTCTTTCTAGGAGATATAACTCTATCTATAACATCTTTTCCAGTTAGAATACCTATTACCTTGTTATTTTCGTCTACAACAACAACTCTGTCTATTCCATGGCTTCTCATAACAGAGAGAGCTTTAGCAGCGGTATCAAATCTTCTAACTGTAATAACCTCTGGATTCATAACCTCCCTAACTTTCACACCGGAGAAGATTCCCCTTAGCTTTCTTAGGAAATCATTAATGTATATCACTCCGATCATTTTGTTTATTTTCACCAGTACAAATGGGGTAGAATCTTCGACGAATCTCCTTGCCACTCTTCTCTCATCCAGTTCAGATACTGAAATAACGCCAGTTTTAACCATGAGAGACCTCACTTTCGTTTCATGGGGATTTTTTAGTACACTGCCCCTTATCAAATCCTTCTCCCTAACAACACCTACGACCTTGCCTTCATCCCTCACAACGATTGCATTGGCCTTCTCCCTGTCCAGTTTTTCTAACAGCGGAAACAACTTTGAAATCTTTTCTTCTGCATCAATCATCTCGTAGTCCATCATTATGAGTTCTTTCAGCTCCTCTAACTCCAAACCTACCACCCCAATGTAAGGGTCAAGCCGGGAAGCAGATAATCCAGTAGTGCAAGAGCTAAAAAGGTTGCGATGAACTTGCCCGCATCATTTGTAGCGAGCTTCGAATCTTCGATGAGCCTTTTGCTCATAGTTCTGATTCTAACTTCAGATTCGCCATAGCTACACTTCGATTCGCTAAATTTTGGACTTTTTAATTTATGCAAAATTTTTCTAAATGCCTCCCAATCCTCCTCACAGCTTCCAGCCGGTCTGTAAGATTCTTTAACTCTTATACCAGTTTTTTCGTGATTGTCTGTGGATAGAACTATTGGAATGTATCCAATTTTTCTGACTTCCCTTTCAACCCTCTTTCTAAATTCGAGTTTAATATTGTTAGAATCAAATATTATCAGAGCATATCTTTCTCCAGAGTAATCAAGGAGTAGTGCAGATATGTAGTTACATATGCTCCTCGTACTAACATCGAGTTTAAAAAAGGAGTGCTTTAAATTGGTCTCAAAACTCTCTTTTGTTTCGGCAATTTTAATCAAATTTTCAATTTCCCCTACTTCAGAAGACGCATTGAATCCTGGCACATGGGCGTTATGGCAATCAACAACGAAGCTCCCGGACTTGACTTCAAAGTCGTCGATAGCATTCTTTCCACTTACAAAAATCAGCTTAATTTTGTCAAATGGGAAACAGAATACTTCGAATTTTTTACCTTCAATCTTAAATGGCTTCATAGGTTTCAATTTGTAATCTTCACACCTAATACATGACTTTATTCTCTCCACTTCAAAAGCTGCAACCGGATTTTTTGAATGAGAAGTTGGAGAGTGAAGATAAATTAAACCGTTCTCATACAGCTTTTTTACAAGCAACGCCCCACCCACATTTCTAAATGGTCCTGGATGGAAATCTGTTGAGACGAGCTTCGCTGAACCAATTGAGATGCATCTAACCTTGCCAACAGAGTTATCTGAGGAATTTAAAAAGAATTTCTCCATGTATCTTGGTTCTGAAGTAAGCCAAAAGAGAATAAACGACTCAACAAAATCCCTTATATTGACCACACCCACTTTTTTATTTAAAATTTTTAAAAATAAAGATAATAGGAGAACGGAAACAAATATTACCAAAACTGTCGTTACACTGGGGTCAACTAAAATGTATGGGAATAAAGAGAGAACTGAGGATCTAAGAATTCCCGATTCCGAGCAGAAATAAAGTACGGATAGAAAGAGGAAGTAGCTCGAAGAAGGTGTTCCAAAGATTAAAATTGATGGAATCGATAAAATTACTAAAATTATTGACAAGGAGAACGTCCTTTTCACATCAAATTTTAGCCCAATAAGTTTATTTCCAAAAAAACAAGATAAATTAATTAAAATCCAAAGGTAAAGGAAGCGTAAATCTAAAATCCCCAAGATAAGTGCGAGTAAAGTTGAGATTAGAGCTGAAACTCTAGGATCGGGAAGAGAGAACAATATTCTGTAAAGTGACTCAAGTTTCCTCATAAAACAAACTTCCTTATCTCTTCCCAGAATTCATCTATTCTCTTCTTAACTTCTTCTCCCATTTCTACAACCTCAGGCCAATCCCTATCGTAACCTTCTTCCCTCATTTTCCTAGTAGCATCAATACCGATTTTACCAGCAAGATTTTGAATGTAGGCAGAATGATCTAAGGAGTCAGTAGGTGATGGAGGAAGAACCACTAGATCTCTAGATGGATCAAACCTGGTTGTCACAGCCCAAACGACTTCCCCCAAATCATGAACGTTCACATCGTGATCAACTACCAAAATTACTTTGGTTAGAGAGAGCATCCCCGTTCCCCAAAGTGCGTACATTATTTTCTTTGCTTGGCCAGGATACCTCTTTCTAATTGAGACAACTGCTAAATTGTGGAAGCAACCTTCTACCGGTAAATTGATATCTACAATTTCAGGTAAGACGAGTTTAATTAGCGGAAGAAATATTCTCTCAGTTGCTTTCCCTAGGAACGAATCTTCCATTGGAGGTTTACCCACAACCATAGCATGGTAAATTGGGTCATCCCTGTACGAAATATGGGTGATCTTAAAAGTTGGATAGGGTTCTGGAGGAGTATAGTAGCCTGTATGATCGCCGAATGGACCTTCAATTCTCAGATCGCTAAGGTCGACATGTCCTTCGAGAACAATTTCAGAGGTTGCGGGAACCAATAGATCGACAGTTTTACACTCTACCATCTTGATCCTTTTATCCCTAATAAAACCAGCGAACGTGAACTCGCTAAAATTCTCCGGAAGCGGGGCAGAGGCTGCGTACAAAACTGCGGGATCTACACCTATTGCTACAGCAACCTCAATTTTCTCTCCTCCCATTTCCTTTAATTTTTGAGAGTGGAGAGCTCCATGTTTATGGACCTGCCAATGCATACCTGTTGTTCTGTCGTCGAAAACTTGCATTCTATAGATACCGGCATTGAGTACTCCCGTTTCAGGATCTTTCGTGATGACAACTGGAAGAGTTATAAATTTACTAGCATCTTTTGGCCAGCATTTTAATATGGGAAACTTTTCTAAATTTTCAGCTTCATTTTCTTGACATGGTGCGCTCTTTACTTTTTTTGGTCTGAGAGAGGCTAGTTTTTTGATCTTATTTAAATTCCTGATGAGTTCAATCAAAGATTCATGATGAAAATCTAACAGAGACGATATCCTCTCTCCTATCTCCTCGAATCTCTCAACTTCTAATGCCAATTTCATTCTTCTCTCACTTCCGAAAGCATTGAGTAAAACCGGAACACTATAACCTCTTGGATTCTCAAATAGCAATGCCTTACCACCTTCCCTAAACACTCTAACAACAATTTCCGTCATTTCAAGTACTGGGCTGACCGCTCTCCTAATTCTTGCAAGCTCATTCTCATCCTCAAGTCTTCTTATGAATTCTCTCAAGTCTTCGTAAGGCATTGTATGAAGTTTCCTATAGATTAAAAAATTTCACGTGAAACTACACCTAAAGTACAAAAACTACAATTTACTGCTCCTAGCTCAGCTGTTCTTCTAGTAGCTACATCAAAATTAGCCATGAAGTTGTGGCTCACTGGCAGTCAGCTTAGATGTTCTTTTAAGATTGGGCTTCTTCCATGAGGTTTATGTAGTTGACCTACAAATTCTAAGAAGATTTTCGCAAGAATCTTCATCTATCAAAAAAGCTTTTAAAACCCTCGTAAACCATCTTATGGTGACTGAAATGAAATCAGACATACCAGTGAAGGAAATAATGACTAGAGAAGTCTGCACAATCCGCAAAAAAGATACTGTGCATACCTTAGCAAAAAGAATGGTCGAGTACGGAGTCGGAAGCGCCGTTGTAATCGAAAATGGAAAACCCATAGGTATAGTCACAGAAAAGGATCTAATATCCAAAATTGTTGCAAAAAACAAAGTTCCATCAAAGGTAACGATCGAGGAAGTCATGACACATCCCATAATTACAATAAATCCACACACAAGCTTAAGAGATGCTGCAATGATCATGATAAAGAGGGGAATCAGGAGATTGCCAATTGTAGATAATTCCGGAAATTTAGTTGGAATTATTACCGATAGTGACATTTTAGGCGTTTCATTAGATTTGGGAGAATTTGCAGCTCTTATTACCGAAAATGCTGTTGGTTATGCATCAATAGAGTCCGAAGAAGAGAGTTATAGCCCCGGAATTTGCGAAAGGTGTGGAAAATATACAGACAGGTTAATTACTGTCAACGGCATGAAACTCTGCGAAGATTGTGCAGAGAGCGAGGGATAATTTGAGGACAAAGAAGTTCGGAACCGTAATGGACATAGGTACTAGAGAAGTTCTTACTCTCCCTAGAACTTCAACGATAATGAACGCTCTCAAAACAATGATTAAAAGAAATTTCAGAAGAATTCCAGTAGCCGATCCAGGTACCAAGAGACTGGAGGGGATAATATCGGCAACGGACCTCGTAAACTTCTTCGGTGGAGGAGAAAAGTACGGAATCGTTAGTGGAAGATATGAGGGAAACCTCGCCGCCGCTGTTAATGCAGAAGTTGAGGAGATCATGGAGACTAACGTTGTTACGGTGAAATGTACAGATTCATTTGAGGATGCAATAGAGACGATGTTTGAAGAAGGTGTTGGGGGATGTCCAATAATTGATGAAAATGACATTGTCGTTGGTATAATAACCGAAAGAGACGTCCTAAGATACCTTGGGGAACATAAGGCACTAGACGGACAAATATCCGATTTTATGACAAAAAAGGTCGTTACAATTAAGCCAAAGGATTCAATAGAATATGCCATGAAAACTATGATCAAAAAGAAGTTCAGAAGGCTCCCAGTAATAGAAAATGGAATTCTCATCGGATTGATTACTGTTAGAGAGATTCTCAGGTACTTTGGAATGGGAGAGGCTTTTAGAGAGGTCATTCAGGGTAATATCAAGGAGGCCATCAGCAAACCAGTATCAACAATTTTAGCAAACCACGAACTTCTATACTATGAAGATGTACTGACGTTCCCAAAAGATGCTCTAATTTCTCAACTAGTTTCGTCGATGCTTGAAAAAAATTATGGAGTTGCATTAATTGTTGATAACAGCAGGTTGGAAGGTATTATCACTGAAAAGGACCTTGTCAGATTCCTTTATACAAAAACATGAATTTTGTTGCGAGGGCCTTAAATTTATCCATATCGGCTGCTGAGAGATTAAGAGAAAGAAACATTCTCAAAAGGGCTTTCGTGAAACACGATTTCTTTCCGGACATTGTTGAAGCCCTAAGACTAGATAGAAAATTTGGATTTTACGAAGAAGGTACAGTTGTCATTAAAACGAGGACAGACGAATTTGTAGTTAGAGGATTTCCCAAGATTAAGAGGGCTCTAACCTTGAAACCCACTCTAAAAAGACACTTCGGAAATAGAATGATTGCAGTTGAGGAGAAAATGAACGGATACAACGTTAGGATAATTCGAGCTGGCGATAGCATTTACGCTATAACAAGAAGGGGACTTATCTGCCCATACACTACAGAGAAGGCAAGACTAGAAATTCCGCTAGACTTCTTTGATGAATATCCAGAATTTATGCTTTGCTGCGAGGCCATTGGAAGGGCATCCCCTTACGTTCAAAGTTATACCTACGATATTCCTGGTCTAGAGTTTTATCTATTCGATATTAGAAATCGTAGAACGAACGAGCCGATTGGAGTTGAAGAGAGGGAGGAGATAGCAGATAGGTACGAAATAAAGATGGTTGACATTCTACTCAAAACGAATCCAGAAAAAGTTGAAGATATAAAGACGGTGATTGAGGAATTAAATTCTAGAGGGAGAGAGGGAGTTGTATTCAAGGATATAGAGATGAAAATAGATCCAATGAAGTACACAACAAGTTTGTCGAACTGCTATGATCTGAACTACGCATTCAGATTTTTTGCTGAATACGCAAGAGACTTTATGATCTCAAGAATCGTACGGGAGGCTTTCCAAAGTTTCGAGTTTCAAAATGGAAAGAGAGAATTTGAAGAGAGATGCTTTAGGCTTGGTAAATCTATTTTAAAACCCCTAATCGAAAGTATTCAAGACGTTAAGATGGGGAAAAAGATAGTTGAGGCTAGTGAACTGTACTTTTACAATAGAGAAGTTCTAGAACTCTTCAAAATGCACCTCAAGTTGCTTGGAGTCGATTTTAGAATGAAAGTGATCGATGAAGACGATGAAAAAATTAAAGTCTTGCTCGAGAGAGTAATGAGAAGTACAACCGACAGAATACGTAAAATATTGAATGGCAACCCCTGGAGATAGTATGATATCCGCCGGAATCGACGCTGGTACTGAAAGTTACTGCATCGTGGCAATTGAAGATGAAGAAGTTGTTTATGAAATAGAAATACCAACCACGAAAGTTAGGCAAAATCCTGAGATTGTAATAGAGAATCTTAGAGAATGTGGAGCGGAAATCGCTGCAGGTCTCTCAGGTTATGGTCTCCCAATAAAAAAATTTTCCGAACTCGATGATGTAGATATCTTCCTTATGACCCTCAATTTTGAGCCCGAACAAAGAGTTGGTCTTAGAAGAATTATAGAGAAAATGAAAGAAATGGACTACGATCTGTATACAATTCCCGGAGTTATACACTTGCAAACAATTCCAAGGTGGAGAAAAATTAACAAAATCGATGTTGGAACCTACGACAAACTATGTTCAGCTGTTTTAGCAGTTTACCAACTTTCTAAGGGTGCAAACTTCGAAGACCTTAACTTCGTCCTTGCCGAAATTGGGCATTTCAATTCGTTCTTAGCTATAAAAAATGGAAAGATAGTCGATGGTATCGGCGGTAGCTCGGGTTTCCCTGGATATGGATCAATTGGTTCCCTAGACTCAGAACTTGCATACTTGCTGGGCGAATTCCCTAAAAAATTGATATACAGCGACGGTCTCAAAGACTACGACTGGGACGTACTGGCAGAATACGTTCTCAAAGGCTTAAGGTCTGTTGAGGTTAGTATTGGCAAAGCCGATCTGTGCATGCTTTCAGGAAGGTTTGCTGCAGAAGTAAAAGAATACATAGAAGAATTCTACGAAGTTGAAATTCTAAAAGGGTTCGGTAAGGGAAAGCAGTCGGCACAAGGCGCAGCTATAATCGCGAATGCGATTGGAGGAGGGAAATTTAAGGACCTCGTAAGGCGAATGGATATCTTCAATGCTAAGGGGACGGTTTTCGATTACATTACCCAAGATGTTATGAAGTTTCTAAAGCTTGGAATGGAAAGAAGGGTCAGATTTTGAATTCTGCCACCAGAATCGTATGGTCCGATGGCTTTTCACTTAGCCTTGGTTTCATATCAACGTAACAATCCGTACATTTTTCTGCAAGCGGATGAGATGCTAGTATTGCATCTACTCTCCAACCTAATCCCCTCTCAACGGCATTCTTAACCCTATAATCGAAGAACGTGTATACTTTTTTGTCGGGATTGTGTTTTCTTAGCAGATCAACAAATCCAAGTTTTAGTATTTCCTTGTACGCGTCTCTAGCAGCCTGGTGGAAACAGACGTGATTTTTCAGTTTTGCCGGACTATGAACATCTATCGGTTCTGGTGCAACATTCATGTCACCGCACCACAAAACATCTTCATCTAAATTGAGGTTTCTTTCAAAATATGACTTGAGCCTTTTTAGCCAATTCAGTTTGTATCCATATTTCGGACTATCAATCTTAAATCCTTGGGGTACGTAGGTGTTAATGACTATTATACCAGATATCCTAGCTTTTATTATTCTATCCTCATCTCTCGGCTCATCTTCTAACCCATAAACAACTTCCTCAGGTTCTTCTAAAGATGCTATTGCTACCCCATTTCTTCCCTTTCTCCCCCAAAAAACGATGTTGTATCCTAACCTATGGAATTCCGATTCCGGAAACTTCCTATTCTCAACCTTAGTTTCCTGCATACAAAAAATATCAGGCTCATTCTTTTTAATCCATGGAATTACTATATGAAGTCTGGATCTTATCGAATTAACATTGTAAGTAGCAACTTTTAGCATAGTAAAAGTTCTCTATTCATCTATGAAAATTGCGGTGACCTCCTTTCAAAAAAATCTTAAATACATTTTTAGGACGAGAATCTGTCATGAACAAAAAAATCATTGTACTCATTCTAATACTTGTAATTTTGTTATCAGGATGCTCTAAAGTCGGTTATGAGAAACCAAAAAAGCCTAAATATGGGAAAGGTTTCCAGAAAAAGCCTTGGGTCAAATCTACCCAGAAGTTGCCCAAGACAAAACCAACTTCAAAAATTCCTGTCACGCCTGCGGAGGAAACTCTTAGGGTTGCAGGTAAATGGGAGCAACTCAATGGGCTTGATGGAGGCGACATGCATTTTATTGAATCGACGAGCGAGGGCGTTTTGTTTGTTTCTCATGGATTCTCTGGAGTTTGGAGAAGTGTTGATGGTGGGCAGAGCTGGAAAATGATAAAGCAAAACGATTTCGTTGATGTTCATTTTTACGACATCCAAGAATTTGATGGGAAAATTTACGCCGGTTCAAACAAAGGTCTATGGGTAAGTTACGATGATGGGGAGAGCTGGGAGAAGGTTCAAACCGGATTCAAAGAAGTCGACAGTGGAAAGTACCATGTGGTCTCTCTAACTGTTTATAGGGGTAATCTTTTCTTCACTGCAGTTCTTGACAAACCCTATAGGAGCGGTGGCATTGGAAAAGGACTCTTACTTTATTTGGATGGTAGGGCAAAGAAGTTCTATTCACCTGCAGATGACGAAATTGTTGTTGCTGCAAAAGATCCCTATTTGTTCATATCTAGCCCATATTCGGGTCTTTATGTATACAACGGGAGCTGGAGGAAAATTTTGGATAAAAGAACTACCAAGATTTATATCGATGATGATTACAACCTGTACGTAGGTACAATCGAGGACTTTTACTACATCGGAGTGTTTGATGGCAATAATTGGAACTTCAAACACGTAACGCTAAATTTAGATCCGAAAAAGACCATTTTTTATTTCATTGTTCCAGATCCCCTAAATAACAAAAGACTCTGGTTTGGAGCGGGGGGTATTTCAACGTTTTACTCATTCTCCGGTAAATGGGAAGGTAGTGCATTTATAGGAGTTGGATGCTGGGATGGGAAGAGGCTCTATAATTCCCACTTCTCACCGAACTTTGCAACTTCAATTACATTTTTGGAGGGAGGGTCCGTCCAAACTTCATGTGGAGTTTCCACTAAGTACGCACTAATTACTCAAGGAGGTAGAAATTCGGTGATGAAAACCGATGACGGAGGAGTTACGTGGAAACGATCTTATGAGGGGGTCTATGGAGATACAATAAACGAAGTAAATGCAATTTCGAGCGGAATACTTAAAGATAGTATCGTAATTACGGCAGTTTCAGGGATAGAAATTGCTCAAAACAATGGAGATAGTTGGCTAGACATTGACTTTACCCTTGGAAAGTTTGGCGGAAAACTTCCAGGTTACTCTTGGTGTGCAGTCTCACCAAATGAAAAAGTCATGGGAAAGTACGATTTACTTATCTCGACCGGATATCCTAGTCCATTCAAAGGTGATGGTGTTTTTGCGGTAGATATTTCCTGCATTGAATCTGGAGGAGGATTATGCATAGAAAAGTTGATTGAGGGGCCCCATTACGAAATGGTAATAGTCGATGACAGGCTCTATGCAGGCAACATGGATTCAGGCGTTGATGTTCTTGACTTAAAAACTTTAACCACCTCAAAATTAGATATAACAGATCCAGCACCCATTGTAAGGTACTTTGATGGGAAAATCTTTGTTGAAACCTACAAAAGTGGTTACTCTGGAGATAGCTGGAGATGGACTGGAAAGAGTGGAGAAATATACGTCTGCGATTCATCATGCAAAGTTATCTACAACAAGTATGCGATATCGTTCTCAGTAAAGGATAATCAGTTGATAGCCCTTAGAAAGGATGCTATCGTCTACAAATCAGACATATATTCAAATGATGTAAAGGAGATCCGCCTCCCAAGGAAGCTATACACGGATATGGTCGTAAATTGGGAAAGGGGAGTTATTTTCGTTTCGACTTTCAACGAGGGGGTTTTCTACATAACCCTCGATCAAATCAAATCCGGCAGCGTTGAACTTAAGCCACTCAATGACGGCCTTCTTACCCTAAAAATAAGAAACTTAGAATACTACAATGGATACATTTTCTGCGGTACTGAAGGAAATTCAGTTTACAGAATGAAACCATCCTTTTATAGCTGAAATGGTACATGATAAGTATTTAAAAGCATTCAGGGGATGATTCATCAATGCACTGGGCCGATGTGGTGGCATCAGAGCTCTTAAGAAAGTCAAGAGAACATAAAATAGCAACGGGGATCTCTCCTTCCGGACACATACATCTAGGAAATCTAAGAGAGATGCTAACTGCAGACGCAATAAGGAGGGCACTTTTAGATATCGGTGGTCAAGCGGAAATAGTCTACATAGCCGATGATTTCGATCCACTGAGGAAGAGATATCCTTTCCTTCCAAAAAAGTACGAGGAATACATAGGAATGCCCCTATGTAAAATTCCCGATCCCGAAGGTTGTCATGATAACTACGCAGATCACTTTCTGGAACCATTTTTACAATCACTCGAAATTCTTAGAATTCCAATCAAAATTTATAGGGCATTTGAAATGTATAAAACTGGATTCTATCGCGAGTCAATTCTTACAGCTCTCAGAAAAAGAGATACAATTGCAAAAATAATCAAGGAGGTTACGGGGAGAGAAGTTGAGGATTCATGGTTTCCGTTCATGCCACTCTGCAATAGCTGCTATAGAATTAACAGTACAAAGGTCGTAGAATTCGATGAGAACTGGATCTACTACAGATGCAAATTCTGCGGAGATGAGGGGAGAGTGAGATACAACGGGGGTGGAAAGCTAACATGGAGAGTGGACTGGGCAGCAAGATGGAAAATTTTAGGAATAACTTGTGAACCTTTTGGAAAAGATCATGCAGCTGCAGGAGGAAGTTACGATACTGGAAAAAGGATAGCGGAAGAAGTCTTCAACTACCCTCCCCCATATCCTATCCCGTATGAATGGGTACACCTTAAAGGTGTTGGTGCGATGAAGAGTTCAAAAGGAATAGTGATCCCAGTAAAAGAGATGCTAGAAATCCTGCCTCCTGAGATCGTTAGATATGTCATAATAAGAGTTAGACCTGAGAGACATATTGAGTTCGATCCAGGAATGAGTTTACTCGATGTCATTGATGAATTCGAAGATAAATTTAGAGGTAAGGATAGGAGTGTAGAACTAAGCTTGGTTGAGAATGTCGAATATTCAGACGTCCCATTTAGACACCTAATAGTTGTAGGACAAATCGCTAATTGGGACATTGGAAAAGCTTTGGAGATTTTAGAGAGGACTGGTTATGTTATAGATGATGTTACGAGGAGAGACGTTGAGAGAAGAATCATTTACGCTAAAAGATGGCTTGAGAGATACGGCCCAGAAAGAATAAAATTCCAAATAGCCAGTCAAATTTCTTCTAAATTTTCACAAGATGAAAAGGAATTCCTCAAATGTTACTCAGAAAGACTGAAAGAGGGCATGAGTCCAGAAGAGATCCACACACTTGTCTATGAGGTTTCCAGAAGTATAGGTGTTAAACCATCGAAGGCTTTCCAAGCCATATACAAGGCCATACTCGACAAGGAGTTTGGTCCAAGAGTTGGTTACTTTCTAAAATCACTTGGAATTGACTGGGTAAAAAGTAGATTTAAGGTCATCTATGAGGAGAATTGAGGCAGGAAGCTATTATACCTACCTAACAGAAGGATGCAGACTTTGCAGAAGGGGTTCGAAGTTGGTGCTGTTCATCACAGGTCTATGCAGGGAGAATTGCTTTTATTGCCCAATTTCTTTTGAGAGGAAGGGTAAAGATGTCATTTATGCAAATGAAAGAAGAGTAAAAAGAATTGA
The DNA here is from genome assembly GCA_964587675.1 of uncultured archaeon. GTDB lineage: Archaea > Halobacteriota > Archaeoglobi > Archaeoglobales > Archaeoglobaceae > CAZPML01. The sequence continues at coordinate 7,523 of CAZPML010000012.1, read as the reverse complement.
AGATTTCTACACCGAGTTAGAAATGATGGATGCTGAAGGCGTTGCAATCACAGGTGGCGAACCATTATTAAAGTTAGGGAGGCTGGTTGAATATCTTAGAATCTCAAAAAAAATAGACTTACACGTTCACATCTATACGAGCATCCCAGCAAATGAGAGATTGTTAAGTAAGATAAAGATTGTAGATGAGATAAGATTTCACCCACCAGAACTCAGGAATCCTGAGAGATACTATGAACCAATAAAGACCGCTAAGAGATTTGGAATAGAAGTAGGAATAGAGATTCCAGCGATAAAATTTGAAGAAAAAATTGTCGAAATTGTAAACGAACTAGATGTTTTCCTCAACGTTAATCAGCTAGAGGCAAGTGAGTCGAATTGGAGTGAACTGGTAAAGAGAGGTTTTCAGATTAAAGACTATTTCGTTGAAAATCCAGATGTAATAAAAATGTATGAGAGAGCAAATAAGTTTCACTACTGTAGTGCCAGATTTAAGGATGTTGCACAGTTTAGAAGAAGGCTGCTAAGGATGGCAATGAATCAACCAGAATTTTACAAAGTTACAAGGGATGGCACAATAGTTTGTTGTAGAATCGAAGGCAACCTCGATGAAGCGGAGAAAATTTTGCAAAGGAGGGGTTATAACTACTCGAGATTTGAAGATTGTATAGAAACTTCTCCAGAGCTCAACAGAAATGTTAGGGAAGATTTAAAATCTAAGGGACTTAAATTAAGCATAGTGGAGAGATATCCAACCGCTAATAGAACAATAATTGAACTAACTGAAATCTAGGTTGATAAGACCATGAATAGAGAAGTTGAAGTTAGAATTAGAAAATACCTAGAAAGAGACAAAAAAGGAATAAGAAGGGAGCTATTAAAAACTCTCCTTGATGACAGGAAATTTACAACCGAAGAAATCCACAAAATTCTGATTGAGAAGGGATATTCGATTAATCCAAGGGGAGTGTCTGCAATGGTTGGACTAATTTGCGCAAGACTTGGCGTTCTAAAGACGGAACTTGGTGAGAAAAATAAATATTACTTGAAAAAGGAATATGCCGAACTAGTCAGAAAGATCATAGAGGAGTTCGAGAAATGAAGAAACTCATCTACAAACTCTACGAGAACAAGCTTCTCAAAGAAATTAGAAGAAGAGAAGTTCCCCAACACGTAGCAATTATAATGGATGGGAATAGGAGATTTGCTAGAAAAAAAGGATTGAACCCAATAGAAGGGCACATCTTTGGATCAAAAAAAGCTGAAGAAGTTCTTGACTGGTGCTGGGATTTAGGAATTAAGATGTTAACCCTCTATGCGTTCTCGACTGAGAATTTCAAGAGAAGTGAAGATGAGAAATTAAACATCTTTAATTTACTGGAAAGAGAGCTGAAAAGATTAATAAGAGATAAGAAGACCTATGAGAAAGAAGTAAAAGTTAAGATAGTTGGAAGAGTAGAGCTACTTCCAAAAAAACTTAGAAACGTAATTGATGAAGTTGAGAAAGCTACAGCCCAGCACAAAAAATGTTTTTTGAATATAGCCGTTGCATATGGCGGTAGACAAGAAATAGTCGATGCAGCTAAGAAAATTTTAAAGAAAGTCAAGAGTGGTTTGTTGTCTCCCAACGAAATTAGTCAAAAAACTATCGAGGAACATTTATATGGAGAGGGAAAGTATTCAAAGGTTGATTTGGTGATAAGAACTGGAGGTGAGCAAAGATTATCTAATTTCCTTCCATGGCAAACGGCAAGTAGTATAGCCTACTTCTGCGATGTCTACTGGCCAGAATTCAGGAAAATAGACTTGCTAAGAGCAATTAGAGCTTGGCAGATAAGGAGGTGTCCAAATGTCTAAAAAATTGATGTACGAATTTAGAAGGAAACTTGAGGATCTAGAAAGTTATAAAGGTAGGGGAACCGAGCTTATCACACTTTACATCCCACCTGACAAGAACATAGCAGACGTTGCAAGCCAGCTCAGAAGTGAACTGAGCCAGGCATCCAACATTAAATCAAAGCAAACAAGAACCAATGTTCTTGCTGGACTTGAGGCGATCCTCAATAGACTGAAATTTTTCAGAAAACCTCCAAAAAATGGAATGGTGATAATAAGCGGAGTTGTTAACATTAATGGAAAGGAAAAGCATATAACGGAAATAATTGAACCACCAGAACCAGTTCCAATGTACAAATACCACTGCGATTCCAAATTCTTTCTGGACCCGCTAAAGGAAATGTTAAAAGAAAAGAAAATTTATGGATTAATAGTACTTGACAGAAGGGAAGCCACGGTCGGTATACTCAAAGGGAAGAGAATCGAGGTGCTCGATTACGATACTTCCATGGTACCAGGAAAGCATAGACAGGGGGGGCAAAGTAGCGTAAGATTTGAGAGATTGAGGGAAATAGCAATTCACGAGTTTTACAAGAAGGTTGGAGAGATGTCCAGCGAGGCGCTTCTACCCTACAAAGATAAGCTCGTTGGCATACTCATCGGTGGTCCCTCCCCCACTAAGGAGGAATTTTACGAGGGAGAGTATCTCCACCACGAACTCCAAAGCAAGGTGCTGGGACTCTTTGATGTTGGATATACAGATGAGAGCGGTCTCTATGAGCTTGTTGAGAAGGCCAAGGATGTTCTAGAAGAGGTCGATCTAGTTAGAGAGAAGAAGATAATGCAGAGATTCCTGCGAGAGGTTGCAAAGGATGGCCTTGCAGCGTACGGGGAGCAAGAGGTTAGAAGATATCTCGAAGTTGGAGCTGTTGACACACTTCTACTCTCAGAAGAACTCAGATATGAAAGGGTTAGGTACAGATGCCCCAAATGTGGCAAGGAAGTTGTGTTAACTCTTAAACAGGGTCAAGGTAAAAATCCAACGTGCGAGGTCGACGGATTTCCAATGGAAGAAGTAGAGAGAAAAGATATAGTCCTAGAACTCTCCGAACTTGCCGAAAGTATGGGTTCGAAAGTTGAATACCTTTCAAGCGAATCGGAGGAGGGAGAGATGCTATACAAAGCATTTGGTGGTATTGCTGCAATTTTGAGATTCAAACCTGGATAAAATGATGATCAAAGAGCTCAAAGAGAAAATAAAGGAGAAATACTACGAAATTGATAAAAAGAGTGGAGAATTATTTCTCCTCTCAGTATTGTTTGAGGAGGTTGGAGAACTGTCAGAAGCAGTAAGAAAAGGGGAAATACAAGGAATTGAGGAAGAACTGGCAGATGTCCTTTTTATGGTGCTGAGCCTTGCTAATTATTTTGATGTCAAACCAGAGGATGTTTTAATTAAAAAGTACATTGAGGAAGATCCAAGCAAGGATTGGGACCTCCCAAAAGCTTAGCCGCCAGCTACTGGTGGAAAAACAGCTATTCTATCTCCCTCTTTTAGATTTTCAATGAGTTCATCCTTTATGTTTCTTCCGTTTACTGTTATGATCCTATCATCCCTAAAATCCCCATTTGAATCGAATACTTCCATTAGAAAGCTTTCACCTAACTTCTCTGCTGCGGAAAAGAATGCTCCTTTGAGAGTTCCATCACATTCTACTTCAATCGACTTGCCGTACTTTTCCCTAAGAGTTGCATAGAATTCAATTCTTACCTTCACTGGAATTAGTTGTTAGGCAACTTAAAAAATTGTACCCTAATATTACCATGAACACTTTCGGTCATGTTTTTAGGGTAACCACCTGGGGAGAGAGTCATGGACCAGCGATTGGTTGTGTGATTGATGGCTGTCCCGCAGGACTTAAGATAGATGAGGAATTTATAAGGAGAGAAATGGAAAGGAGAAGACCCGGAAAATGGTTTGCTTCAAAAAGGGTAGAAACTGATAGAGTCGAAATTCTTTCAGGTATTCTTGATGGATGTACCCTTGGAACTCCAATTCTGATGCTAATAAAAAACGTCGATGTGGATTCAAAACCATACCTTAAACTAAGAGATGTCTTTAGACCTGGCCACGCCGATTACACTTACTGGAAAAAGTTTGGATTGAGGGATTGGAGGGGAGGGGGTAGGGCTTCTGGAAGAGAGACTGCTGCAAGAGTTGCCGCTGGAGCTATTGCGAAGCAGATTCTTGGAATTTTTGGAATAAGCATCTTTGGCTACGTTAGGGAAATTGGAGGTATAAAATGCGAGGTGGATGACTTAGAACTCGCGATGAGACTGGCTAAAGAGAGTGAAATTAGTTGTCCAGATAAGGAGGCGGAAGAAAAGATAGTTGAAAGGATAAAAGAGGCGATGGATGAGGGCGACAGCTTAGGAGGTATAATTGAAGTTGTCGCAAAAAACGTCCCACCTGGCCTTGGCGAACCCGTTTTTGGAAAAATCGATGCATACCTAGCCTATGCAGTAATGGGAATTCCCGCCGTTAAAGGCGTTGAAATCGGGAGAGGTTTCGAATCCGCAAGACTAAAGGGAAGTGAGAGCAATGACCAAATGAGTTTAAGAAGTGGAAAGATAAGGTTTCTAAGCAACAATTCTGGAGGGGTACTCGGTGGAATATCGAACGGCGAGGAGATAATTATTAGAGCCGCAGTAAAACCGACTCCATCAATTTCAAAAAAGCAGAGGACCGTTAATTATAAGGAAATGAAGGATGTGGAGATTTCTGTAACAGGCAGGCATGATCCATGCATAGTACCCAGGGCTGTTCCAGTTGTTGAGGCCATGGTTGCGCTTGTGCTTGTTGATTTAATGATGATGCAGGGATTAATCCCAAGAAGCCTGACTAACCACCTCCAGCCGGAGACTTAACACTCTCAGCCCAGACGTCTACACCTTCGAAACCATGCTTTGCTATCATCTTTGCCAAATCGTCTCTAAGAGCAGTAACCTTAACGATATCTAAGAACGCATGAGCAAATGAGCCATGAATTAAGGACCAGTATATTGCCAAGCCCACAACTCCTAGCGACATTGCGATCGCCATAAGTGGATCGGAATGAGGTATTGACGTGACGAACTTTGGCCACCATTCTGGATCCCTGAAAAGCATGTAGTAGTTTAGGAAAGTTATTGTACCAAATAAGCCGAGTCTTGAGTACAATCCTCTCTTACCGTGAGCCGATGCAACTATTGCTTTATCTAAAACACCCATTTTTGCTAATTTCCTCCTAACTTTCATCACGGGTACTAAAACGATGGGAGTGACGGAAATTAGAGCAATTATCATTATTGGGAAAACCAATGAATCCATTAAGTTAACTATGCCCTGATCAAGCTGAATCCATCCGAGTTTAACGAGATACCGCGGAACTGCAAGGCTTCTGCTCACGGTTACTAGGAGCATTACTGTTGCCATAGCGAGTTTTATGTAGTACTGCTTAACGTAAGTCGTACCAACTGCACCTATTTGCACTCCTATTAAAGATGTCGCTAAAATTAATGTCGTAAGCCTGAAGTCAACGGCTCCCATCAAGTATGCCCAAGTAAAAGTCCCAGTTGAACCCATAATAAAGGCAACTCCAAGTTCGGTTCCACTCGCAACTGCACTAGACGCCCCAATGAGATATATCATTGATGGGACTCCGATAAAACCACCAACTGCGATCGTTGCTGCAAGAAAACCTGTTCCAAAGCCTAGTGGGATCGTCAACCACAAAGACTGCTTTCTCTTTGCAACTTTGAAGTCAATCATTGGAGGAATCCTAAATTTCTCTTCTAGCTTTTTGGCAAGCTTTGGTTCTACATCTTCTATCCCATATTTCTTAGCTTTTATAACATCACGAAGAAGAATGTAAGACACGGTTGGTATAACGATAATGAATGCGCAGCTAACATAGAGATTTGTCCCGACAGGTTCCAGCAGTTCAAGTATTTTCCTCTGAACCTGTATACCAATTTGAACACCAGCTATTGCAGATATTGCAAAAAGTGCTGCCAGCTTCGGATCGAGTTGTTTTATCTTATATCTCCTATACGCCCCAATCATCGCCTTTGGAAACTTATGACACATGTTGCTAGCTACTGCAATCGGACCTTGAACTCCTATTGACATCATTCCAGGGGTAAGCACAAATGCTCCTCAGAACCTATGAAGCCACTTAGCATTCCGCCAAAGAAGCCCAAAGCAAGAAGGAATAGAACCTCAAAAGGACCTATGTGGATGAATAGGTCTGGTCATGTTCACTCCGCCTTGAGCGAATGCACCTTACGTTAACCTCCTACTCTTAAACTATGGTTTTATCTTTATTAAGATCATATACTTTTCCTCAACTAATATAGACATAAAATTCAGAGAAAAATTTTTCATTTATTTTATCTAAGAGTTATAAGAGTTATGTAAATTTAAGAAAAATATTTTCAGGTATTAATCACGAGTTCGTTTCCTTTGAACAATAGTCAGTTTCCTTAATCCCTCCAGTATATCAACCTCAAGACCTATACCCCTAAACAAATTCTCCAAAAATATCTTAGCAAACTTTTGTTCGTTCCTTGAGGCTAAAATCAGGGTAAAACACCCATCTTCAACTTTAACTTCAAACAAATTCTCCAGCTCTAAAGATTTTAATATGTCTTGGGGACTATCAGTTCCCCCAATCTTGAAGTGAAGACCATGAGTATAACCAACATTTGCGATAGTATTCCAAAAATCATCCGAAGCTTTTTCGTTAAGTTCATCCAAAATGGCTATCCAAACTTCTAAATCCAGAATGACATGATCCCTACAACCCAATAAATTTTCATACGTTTTTATTTTATTTAAATCAATTTTTTCATCAACTCTCTCCAATTCGGAGTACATCAGAATAGATTCTCTAATGATCTCTGAAATCGTTTTATTTTCTTTACTAGCAAGGTTTGTTAGCATATTGATAGTATCATCGTCCACGGCGACGGATATTCTTCTTAATTTGTTTGCCATGATTTCGACTAAATTTTCATAGTTTTTAAAATTTTCGAATAAGATATAATATAATGAAAGATTTTTTAATAAAATTTAGTTATTTATCCTATTTTTTAGTTAATTAATAAGCTGTTAATAAATGAAAATATCACTTAAAAATTTTTTTACTACCAAAGGGCCAATCTGAGTAGGATACAACTTCTCCCATATCCATCATCCATCTGTTTAACCAATCTTTAACTTTTGTTAGGGAACTGACTTCAATTTCATGCAAATTTAGTACACCGAGAAGATCCCCCTTCCTTATTTCTCCCTCTATTATGGGCAAGTATAGTGCCTTTGAAACGAGACCTCCATTTTCTATTCTCCACAGTGGATGGTCACAGGATACATCTATTACAGTTCCATAAGCATGTCTCATGATGGAGAGGGGGTAGACCATGACATTTTTAGGCACCTCGACTGGCTCCACTTTAACAAAAGTAGGTTCTCCACAACTAACTCTCTTATTTTCATCGGAAACCAGACATTCCCACCTAGCCGTCATTCTCATTTTATAACCAAATGGCTCTGCTAAAATCTCTTTCCTTATTATCCCCTTCCCGCTCCTATATACAATCTTCACTTTCCTCGGAATTTTAACTAAATTGAGTTCATTAATTTCAAA
>CAZPML010000011.1:10040-21878 GCA_964587675.1 uncultured archaeon | reverse complement strand
TCCAAAATTATTTAAATAGATCCGCCTCTAACAAAGATCGAGAGGGCTCGTGGGGTAGTGGATATCCTGGGGGTTTCCGGAACCCCCGACCCGGGTTCAATTCCCGGCGAGCCCAGCTTTCATCCCTTTATTTTCTCCATAGCTAATCGCACAGCTTTCAAAATACTATCGTGGGGTCTAATTGTAATAATCGGGATGTCAACAATTCTCTCTGCGATACCACTTAGAATGGGGGCACATACGATAGCTCCTGCCCCATCTTTCTCAGCTCTGGCCAGTGATACTATTGCATCTTCTAAAGTTGTCGCAGCGTAGAATCTAACACTGCCCTCTACACTCAAATCCTCAAGTACGTATCTTGCCGCTATTACGGCGACAAATTTGTCACCCTTTCGCAAAGCGGAAAAGATTTTTGCTAAAGTATCGTATCGAGGTTTTTCACCCTTTAGTATCTTGTAGAGAGTTGAATGTGGAATTTTAGATTTCCTTGAGAATTCTATTGGGCGGATCCCCATTTCTTTAAGTACTGCATTTAAACACTTACCAAAATCATCACCTTCACTGATGCACTTGGCCAACTTGCAGATCATGTTCTTATTTGAACATAATTTTTTAAAATTTTTCGAAATCTAACATAATTCTATCAAAAAAGAAAGAAATTAATTTTGTAGTATATCTCAAAAATTATGAAGCGATTACTATTAATATTGTTATTAATTATTATCATTTCCTCCTGTATCTCAAGTAAGTCCGTTCAAATTATAAAACTCGGACCAAGAGACATGGTTGAGCAGTTAAAATTGGGAGAAATTGATGCGTTTGTGGCTTGGGAACCATTTGTAAGCGAGGCGGTGGTGAAGGGATATGGACGTATATTAGTAACGTCATCTGAAATTTGGCCAAATCATCCATGCTGCGTTGTAGCTGCCAGAAAGGGGTTGGATAAAGACACTTTGACCGCTTTCGTTTGGGCACATATTAAAGCTACCAGATTTATTAATGAAAATAAAAATAGTGATGAGATTTTAACTTATTCAACTGAATTTACGGGTATGGATAAAGAAGTAGTTAAACAAGCACTAAAAAGAATAAAATTCGTTGAATTTCCTGAAATCAATGAATTCAAATTTTATTTTAATAAACTGAAGGAAAGCGGATACTTAACGCATAAAGTCACAGATTTAGGATACGCAAACGAGGAATATTTCTTTAAAGATTTTATCAATGAAGAAATTTACAAGCATGTAGCTAAAAAATTGAGAACAAATAGCAGCTGGAAACCAAGAAGCGTAAATTCCACACTTAGAGTAGGGTATTTAACCGCAGATTTACATCAACTGGCTTTCTATGTTGCTCTTAAGGGAGGGTATTTTGACGAGGTTGGTTTGAGAATCATAAAAAAAGAATATCCCAACGGTGTTTATGAAATGGAAGGGTTTAAACTTGGTGAAATAGACATTGGATACCTCGGAAGCGCCCCAGCAACGCTTAAAAGAGTTAATGATAATGTTCCAATTAGGATAATAGCTGGAGTTAACAACGAAGGGTCAGCAATAGTAGTGAAAGAGGGAATAAACACGATCAGCGAGTTGGCTGGAAAAAAAGTTGCCATTCCAGGGTTTGGGACAGTTCAAGACTTTCTTTTGAAGTTAGCTATGGAAAAATTGAGATAGCATGCTTGGTTTAGTCCTTTTTTTACTGTGCTGGTACTTCATATCTTTTCTTACGCACTTTCCTTACCCGCATATAGTTCTACTAAGATTTTTAGAACTCCTTATTATACCAGAATCAGTTTTGGGAAAAACTCTATTGCAACATACAGCTGCAAGTTTATGTAGAGTTCTGGTAGCTTCGGCATTTGCCTTTTCATTTGCAATCCCACTCGGGATACTTTCGGGTTGGAGTAGAAAATTTTGCAGTTTATTTTTACCTATAATCGACTCGCTACGTCCAATTCCTCCTTTAGCTTGGATTCCACTAGCGTATATCATTTTTGCAAGAATTCCCAACACAATTCTGATTTCACAATTATTTATAGTCTTCATAGGTGCTTTTTTCCCCTGTTTCATTTCTGTGTTTGATTCTGCTAGGAATACTCCAAAAGAGTTCATAGAAATGGCAAGAGTGTTTAATGCGGATAATAAAACCATCTTATTGGATATAATTTTGCCACATTCACTTCAAGGGATCTCAACTGGAATACGCGTAGGGTTAGCGGTTGGATGGATGTGTATAATTGCTGCGGAGATGATAGCGACTACTGGGGAGGGATTGGGTTACTTTATATTAGTAATGTATGAAGTCGGTGGAAGAGTTACTGAGATAGTTTCTGGGATAGCAATGATAGGTATAGTTGGATATGCACTTAATAACCTCTTGCTTAGCTTTGAGAAGGTGATTATTCGATGGCGTTAGTTGTAAAGGGTATAAGGAAATTCTATGGAAAGTTAGAAGTTATAAATAAAATTAGTTTTAAAGTAAGAAGTGGCGAATTCATTTGTATTATAGGCGAAAGTGGTTGTGGTAAAACAACCCTACTTAAGATAATTGCAGGATTGGAAAAACCTGATGAAGGCTCTATTGAATTTAGTGGTGAGGTTAGGATAGGTTTTGTATTTCAGGACGATAGATTACTTCCTTGGAGAACTGCTATCGAGAACGTTTTATTTGCTGCTAAATCTTTTGGTATGGAAGATATTAAAGAGGCTAGAGAGATTTTGAAGTTGGTCGGTCTTGAGGGATTTGAAAATTTCTATCCTAGACAGCTTAGTGCCGGTATGCGTCAAAGAGTTGGAATAGCGAGAGCTCTCGTAATAAATCCCTCTATACTTCTCCTGGACGAACCTTTTGCGAACCTAGACGCTCAAACAAGAGAGAAAATGCAAGAGGAGATATCTAAGATATTAGAGAATAGAACAGTTATATTCGTTACACATAGCATCGAAGAAGCAGTTTATCTCGCTGACAGAATAGTTGTTCTATCGCCAAGACCGTCTAAAGTTTTTAGGGTCATACCCGTAAATATTGGGAGGCCGAGGGATAGAACTTCCGTGGATTTTTTAAGGGTGAAGTCAAAAGTTAGAGATGCCCTATATAAAGCTAAAAAAATTTAGTTTAAACTTCTTTTTGGCTACTTATTGCTGCAAATTCCGCTTGCAAAGTAAGATCTCCTTTTATAATAATAATTCTGTGACACAAGCCATAAATAGCTCTAGCTAGCCTCTAGTTATCAGATCCAAATTGATATCTGCCTTGGTAATTTTAGGTAATCTTCCAACGGTACCAATTAAATTATCTTTTATGACTATGGCACCATTTATAAATTTTCTATATTTTCTATAAAATTTATCTAATTTTACCTTCAATTCATTTTTACTTGTGTCGTTCTTAATAGAATTGCATAAAGCTGTAGCTAACGCGTCTGCGATAGAAGCATTTTCTGCTAAAACCGTTGCAGCGTCAGCATGACCGAAGCTTATTGAATGACCAAGCTTTCCGCTTGAAGTACAAATTGAATAAAAACCATCGGATTCGATGATGAGTGCAAAATCAGAAGGGTATATTCCAACAATTAGAGGTCTATTGGAGACTATGGCTATGTCTCCACCATTGTCAATAACTGCTACTTTTGCTCCAGCTTCGACCATTCTTCTTACGGCATATGATGCAATTGTACCTGCAACAGATGCCATGGGACCTACATTAGCTATTTTAGCAGCATAGCACATATCCTTTATTAGCTCATCATCTCCCAAACATTTTATTGGTTCTAGTGAAGTTAGAAATTCTGGTTGAATTAGAATTTGTCTTTCTATTTTATTTCTAGCTTCTAGGATGCATTTAACAGCTATCTTAAAGTATTTTGAATTCTCTGTGAGGATGGTGGTGGTAGTTTCTTTATATTTAAAGTAATAACGCTTCATAAACGAAGAATCCTCATGATCGTTTTTAATGTATGTTCTACGCTCCTCTTACTTTCGTGAGACACTATCTTTGGAAGTAATTTGATTGCTGCTATCTTTCTATTGTTTAAGAAATAATCTACGAATTTTTGCTCGTTTTCAACCCAACTCAATTCGCCAATGATTCTTTTTTCATAATCGCTTAGGTTATTTTGATTAATACATTCAAACAAGATTTTTGCTGAAATTAGGGATGGAACATTTCCTTCACCAGCTCCACTGACACACCCTATCGCTTCTCCAGCCCCTATTGTATTATTGTAGATAAAAGGTAAGCACTTTGTTGGTCGCATCATTCTGATTTTAGCTCTGCACATACATTTTACTTCATCTTCATCGAATCCATATTCCCTCCTTAGCATAAGTATATGCTTGTGTATTTTTCTTGGATCTATATCTCCTGCTCCAATATGCCAAAGATTCTCTGAAATCGGAAAAGCCCATGCGTATCCAGATCCACCAAAGTGAATGAAAAAGTTCGTGTCAATACCCCTGTGGACTTCAAGGGTTTGGTAAGTAGGCAAGAGTCTGTCATTCTTTATTGGAGGTAATTTCGCTCTAGAAGTCCCAGTTGCATCGATAATAATTCTCCCTTCTCCAAAATTGAATTTCAGATTTCTCCAGAAATCTTCCAATAATTTTTTCTTATTAAATGTTACTATATTTTTATTTTTTAACCAAATTTTATTTACAACAATGTTCTCCGGTTTTGCTGTAACGTAATCGTCAATATTTATCCCAATTTCTTTATAGAGCTTTTTTGCCTCCTTGTAATTTATTGCCCAACCACACCTACAATCTGGTTCCCTCCTAACATCGTAAATGTGAACGTCGATACCAGAATTTTCGAGGAGAGTGTGCAAGTAAGTTCCAGAAATTCCTGCGCCATATATTTGTATCATAACGTTTCCAAATTATCAATTACTGCATTTGCAAACTCCATGGTTCCAACCAGTTTTCCACCGGTATATCTATGAATATCGTAAGTTACGACACGATCCTTTATTGTCATTTGTATAGCTCGTTTTATGAGATCACTTGCCTCTTTCCAGCCGATATATTCGAGCATTAGACACCCAGTTAATATTTCTGCCGTGGGATTGACTTTACCTAAGCCCGTATACTTTGGGGCTGATCCGTGGATCGGCTCGAACACCCCAATACCATCGCCAATATTGCTACCGGGTGCCACGCCTAAACCACCAATAAGCGCTGCGGCCGCATCACTTAGATAGTCACCATTTAGGTTTGGAAGAGCTATCACATCGTACTCTTCAGTTCTTGTGAGAATTTGTTGGAACATGTTGTCAGCTATTCTATCCTTTATAACAATTTTATTTTTAGGCCTTATTCCATCGTAATTTTGGTAGAGTTCTTGTTCAGTTATGCAATAATCTCCAAATTCTTGGATTGCGACCTCGTATCCCCAATCCCTAAACGCGCCTTCTGTGTATTTCATAATATTTCCTTTGTGAACTAATGTCACGCTTTGACGCTTATTTTCTATTGCATATTTTATGGCCATTCTAACCAGCCTCTTAGTTGCAAATTCACTAATAGGTTTTATTCCGATACCCGCATCATCTCTTATGTGTATACCAAATTCTTCGCTGAGGAACTTTTTTAATTTAATCGCTTCTGTAGATCCTCTTTCAAATTCAATTCCTGAGTATACATCTTCAGTATTTTCGCGGAAAATTACAAAATTAACCTTCTCTGGATGTTTAATTGGACTTGGAATACCCTTTATATAGTAAATTGGCCTTACGTTAGCGTATAAATCTAAAACTTGGCGTAGTGTAACGTTTAGACTTCTATAACCAGTACCAATGGGGGTTGTTAATGGTCCTTTAAGAGCAACCCTAAACTCTCTTATTGCATCGATGGTATCTTGGGGTAAATAATTACCGTACAACTTAAATGCGTCTTCACCAGCATAAACTCTGAACCAGACAATTTCCTTACCAATTCTCTTAACGGCTGCGTCAATAACTTTAATAGCAGCTGGTACAACGTCTTTTCCGATTCCATCACCAACGATATAGGGGATTATTGGATTATCTGGGACCTTGAGTTTATCATCAGCAAAAATTATTTTTTCCCCATCTTTTGGTGGTACAATTTTTTGGTACATATAGGTAAGCTGAGGAGTGTTTATAAAAATTTTAAAACACAATTTTAAAACCCCCAATTTTAAAATCCTATCCATTCGGCTGTTCTATAGCCAGAAATTGGATAAGTGAGTTTAAATTCCTATACGATCTCGATCTCCTACTGGCTTAGCGATGGAAATTTCTATTAAGACGAAAAATTTCCCTTATCTTTCTTTGAGGATAGAAACTCCGGGGATTTATAGATAAAAATACGGAGAAGATAAGAATGATGAAACTTAACCATACAAAAGAAATTAATGGTACGATATAGAAATCAAGGTCTAGGGCATTTTTATCTAGATTGATACTTCTAATAGCAAAATAATAGTCGTAAAGTGGATTTGACACCAATTCCACGCTGGATATAACGTTGTCAGATCTTTTAGTTTTGTAAACGTACAACTTTGGTTTTACAATTCCAATCTCGTTAACTTTTATTATGGCAGTTATAGAGTGCTTTTCAAGATCCTCATCTGTTCTAATTTCAAGAAGTTTGATTTTTTTATTGTCGATGGTGCATTCTGGATTCAGATGCACTTGATACTGTCTCTCTAGAAACCAAACGCCTGTAGAGCCGATAAAGAGTATTATAATTCCGATATGGAGGATTAGCGAACTAATCCTTCGAAATTTCCTTTTTCTAATCCAATTAAGAATATATAGGACAATAACGAGGTAAATGGGTGTGAAGGTTAGTAAATAATACAGTCGACTTGTGGATATAAAAATACTCGAGGCAGTTCCAATAAAAATAACAATGAGGCACGCGCACATCAACATTTGGGGGATTCTAATATTATTCGCTTTATCATTCGCTCCCCCTTGCTTTAGCTTTCTGTAAAGTTTATAAAATGAAGATGAGGTTATAATTATAAATAATAAATAAAACCAACCAAATGTATCAACTCCGAACTCATGTACCGAATGTGTTAGCCCACTTCTAGTTATAAAAGTGGCAAATAAAACCAAGATAAATGATAAATAAGCGAAGAATTCCCTTTCAATGTCATTTTTTGAATGGAAGTATGCCGTTAACGATAGCCAGGGTAGCAAACTTGCATTTTCAACCGGATCCCAGCCCCAAAATCCACCCCATCCTAGCGTCCTGTATGCCCACCAACACCCGAGGATTATGCCAATTGAGAGGGATGTCCATGCGAGTTTTATCCAAGACTTTGCTGGGCTGTATCCGGCTAGGTATGATGCATATGGTACCATGGTTAATGCATACCCGAGAAATATAGTAGGTGGATGAAAAATCATTTCGGGAGTTCTAAGCAATGGATTTAATCCAAGACCGTCATTTGGTTTGTATTGAAAACAAACGAATGGGTTAGAGTAGAGAAAGTTGATTAGCAGAATATATATGCTTAATATTGCGAGGATTGCTGCTGATTTAAGTTTCGCTTCATTTTTATTACCAGTGGAAATATAAATCGAAGAAATTGCGAGAATAAATGTTGTCCAGAGTAGTAATGACCCCTCCATTCCAGCCCAAACTGCGCTAATTTTGTAAATTAGAGGCAATGTTCTTTGGGAATTGAGATAAACGTACGTTATCGAAAACTCATCTGTAATGAAGTAGTACTCAAGTAACACAAGAGATGAAAAGCAAAGTACGAAAGTTGAATAGAGGAGCAATTCACCAATTTTTGCGAAAGCGTGGTTTTTTCTCTTGATTGCATACAAGAATAGGAGAGCGGATAGTAGAAGTGTAAAAACAGAAACTATCAGCAAGTTGCTACCCATTTCCACCTTCTCACCTATATTCCGTGTGACATTTTCTTAGGATCTTTTTTGCGTGTAGTACATTATCTTTCCAGTCGCCTACTACAACAACTTCGTTGTTAGTTTTTTCAATGTTTCCTGAAAATATGACTTTTATTTGAGATTTACCGTCGGTTAAGTAAAAAACGGTCGCACCTCCTAAATGCTTCAATTGTGCGATTCTACCGATAACTTGTACATTATCGATCCGATCAATATTTTTCACTTGAGAAGGTGTTAAGTAGGGAGACGAAGTGTGGTAGAGAATCAATAATGCGAGTATTGAAACTAAGAGTGGAAAAATGAATATCATCTTCGGTTTCATGCTTTCAAATGCAACTCTGGACTTTAAGTCTTATCCTAAGTTGAATTTTGTTAGTTCCAGAAAGCTAAACCGCCCTCCAAAATCTTAACATGCTTGAACCCCATACCTTTTAAGATTCTACTTGCCTCGTAACTTCTTAATCCAAGTTGACATACTAATACGATCTTCTTATCGCGTGGAATACCTGTTATCTTCTCCCTTAGTTCAGTTATCGGAATGTTAATGTAACTTCTGTGATCTATTTTTTTCAGTCTTGTCTCGTCTTCGGATCTTAAATCGATAATGATTACGTCATCTTCTTGAAGCATTTTCCTTAGTTCATCAGCTTTGATGGTTTCTAAGAGGCCATCGAGCTTATTTTTAGCTACGTTAGCTGCGGTAATAACGCTATCCAGCGGTGCTGAAAAAGGTGGTGAGTGACCCAAATCGAGATTTGCTACCTGATCTATCGTCAGACCTGAATAAATTGCAGTAGCTAAAACATCTATTCTCTTATCAATTATTCCACTTCCTACAATCTGAGCACCAAGTAATTTCCTGGAATTGCAATCGAAGGTTATCTTCATACGAATGTAAGAGGTACCTGGGTAGTAATGAGATCTATCTGGACAAGGGACTATCACAGATGTGGGGTTGAATCCATTATTTATTGCTTCAAATTCGTTTAGTCCTGTCCTAGCAACGGTAAAATTAAAAACTTTAAAGATGATGGTGCCAAGGATTCCTGGAAATTCAGAGTTACCGCCAGCAATATTGTCTCCTATAATCCTCCCGTGTTTACTTGCTACATTGCAGAAGGGGAAATACACTTCCTTATTTGTTATGAGATGGTAATTCTCAACACAGTCTCCGCCTGAGAAGATGTATTTCTCACTTGTTTGCATTCTCTTATTTACTTTTATTGCTCCTGTCATCCCTATTTGCAATCCAGCCTTTCTTGCAATCTCTATATTCGGTCTGACTTCTGCAGCAATCACTATAATATCTGTTATTAAATCTCCTCTAGTTGTTTGAACCACCAACTCGTCTTTGCGCTCTTTTATATCTTTTATATTACTAGATAACATTACATTTATATTTTTTTCCAATAAATGTAATTCAACTAGCTTGGCCACATCAAAATCTAGGATCTTGGGAGCTATTTGGTCAGCGCTTTCGATCAGTGTTACATTAAATTCTAGGTTCGATAAGGCTTCGCACATTTCAAGCCCTATTAATCTGCTACCTACTACAACTGCCCTCTCTGCCCCCTCCTCCCAGAATTCGATTAGTTTATTAGTATCTTCGGGCAAATGTGGGTACAGGATCCTATCTGAGTTGTCTTCACAAACATTGAGTCGGATGGGGGTGGAACCAGTTGCAATGACTAGATAATCGTAGTTCAATTCATCATCGGAATGTTTAGTAGAAATCTTGACCACTCTTCTTTTGGGATCGATATCCGTTACTTCAGTTGAAGTTAGGACATCTATATTTTTAACTTTCCTAAAAAATTTTTCATCGCCTACAACTCCATAGGTAGTCTCTCTCAGATTGTCAATCTCATGTACAAGTCCACCAATGTAAAAGGGGAGACCGCATTTGGCAAGAGAAATGTAATTTTTTCTTTCAATTATTGTAATTTTCAACTCTGGGTCCCTTCTCCTAGCTCTAGATGCAGCTTTAAGTCCGGTGATCCCTCCACCAATGATCACAATATTCATTTTATCACCAGCTCTGGACTAATTAATTTAAATTAATTTTTTCGGATTTAGATTGTCTAAACTTCTGTTACTTTTAGAATTCCAGTTCATCTGTAATTACTCTCCAAAACATACACGATCCATTTCTTTATTTTTCCCTCTCCATAAGTAAAAATTTTCTTGACGAAAGCTGAAAAATACATCATTAAGAAGAAAAGTGTGGATGTTGTTGGTAAACTGTACCTTAGACTAACCTTTGGAATTGGAATTAAAACATTTGGGTATTTTCTTATAGCTGCAGGTATC
This sequence comes from uncultured archaeon, assembly GCA_964587675.1. Taxonomy (GTDB): domain Archaea; phylum Halobacteriota; class Archaeoglobi; order Archaeoglobales; family Archaeoglobaceae; genus CAZPML01. The sequence continues at coordinate 11,683 of CAZPML010000011.1, read as the reverse complement.
TTTCTAGGTTTTAGATACAAAGAAATGGCTGCAAAGATAATCTTCATTGGAATTTCGTTCATAATGCTTGGGTGGGCATTAGTAATTTATACGCTTAAAGTAAGCGCACTCCTAAAACTACCGACTAAGAAAACGAGATTTGGAATTTCTGCTCACTTAAAAAATGGAATTATAAAAAAAGGACAAGTGGTTGAGGTAGAAGGGAAATTAAGAGGATTAAAAAGTGGGAATATTAAGGTCTTACTTAATGGGAAAAAGATACTTGAAAGTTATGTGGAAGATGTTTTTAAGTTCCAACTTACAGCGCCTGAGGTGGGTAAACATACAATTGAACTACGGTATATCGGCGATGTTGTATTGGAGCCAAAAAAATTATCTTTTCAAGTTATGGAAGAAGAGAAATTCGAAAATTTTAAGAGATCAGTGAGATTTTTTTATTTACTGTCTTTTTTATTTTATCTACTTATATTTATTATATGCTTTTTTGTGATTTTGAGTTAATGCTGGTAGACTAAACAAACGATATCTAGCTTCTTAAATTTGATTCGAAAATGTTTGCATTTTATCAAGGTTTTTGGAGCTTCGCTTAATTTATCTAAGGAATTAATTCCTAAGTTCAATAAATTATTTAAAACACGTTCTTACTCTATAACTGATGGCCGAAGAAAAAATTAAGCTTGGATTAGTTGTGTCTGAATTTAATAGGGACATAACTTATCTTATGGAAATTCTAGCAAGAGAGCATGCAGAATTCCTTGGAGCGGAGATATCGGAAGTCATACGTGTTCCCGGTACTTTTGACATACCTCTGGCAGTAAAAAAGATTTTAGAGCGAGGAAAGGTGGATGGAGTAGTAGCGGTTGGTTGTGTAATAGAGGGAGAAACTGAACACGACGAAATTGTAGCGCAGCACGCAGCTAGAAAAATTATGGATTTGAGCATAGAGTATGGAACCCCGGTAACATTGGGAATCAGTGGTCCGGGAATGGGCAGGCTTGCAGCAGCAGAAAGAGTAGAATACTCTAAACGCGCGGTAGAAGCCGTAGTTAAGCTGATTAGGAGGCTTAAGGAATATGATTCAGAAAGTAGCAGATAGAGCCGATAAAATTCAACCCTCGATTACATTGAAGATCTCTAGCATTGCCAAAGAACTCTCAAAAAAAGGTAGAAAAGTTATAGACATGAGCGTAGGTGAACCGGATTTCTCCACTCCGTCTCATATAGTACAAGCGGCTTGGCAAGCGATGAAGGAAGGGAAGACATTCTATACGCCTACTAGGGGAATCCCCGAATTGCTAGACGCAATTGCAGAAAAATTGAAAAATGAAAACAAAATTGAAATCAGTTCTGAAAATATAATCGTCACTCCCGGGGCAAAATATGCAATATTTGAAGCTATAATGACTCTAGTCGAACGAGGTGACGAAGTAATCTTATTGGATCCTTCTTGGGTTAGTTTTGAAGCTTGTGTAATGTTGGCTGGTGGAAAACCCATCTGGGTTAAACATTACGATGATTTCCAAGATGCCCCTATTGAAGACTACATTGGAAGGAAAACGAAATTGATTATTATAAATACTCCTAATAATCCACTAGGAGTCGTCTACTCTAAGAACTTTCTAAAGAAGGTCGCTGATTTAGCA
>CAZPML010000011.1:0-10030 GCA_964587675.1 uncultured archaeon | reverse complement strand
GAACATCTTTGTCCTTTCAGATGAAATTTATGAGAAAATAGTATATGAGTCCGAACACGTGAGTTTGGCATCTTTAGATGAAGAAATGCTTGATAGGACTATTACTATTAATGGATTCTCAAAAACATTCTCAATGACTGGATGGAGACTAGGTTACGCTGCAGCTCCAAAGTGGGTAATAGAGAAGATGAGTAGGATTCAATCACACTCTGTTAGTCATCCTACTTCTTTTGTTCAATACGCGGGTATTGCCGCATTGAGAGGTGACATGGGATTCATCAGAGAAATAGTTAGTCGATATAGAAGAAAGAGAGATATATTGAAAAAAAAGCTGGAAGAATTTGGCATTCAATATGCACCCCCGCTAGGTACATTTTATATGTTTATTAAAATAAACACAGATAGCTTAAAATTCTGTGAAGAAATTTTGAAAGAGGAATATATAGCACTAACTCCAGGTTCCGCCTTCGGAAAGTCTTATAATGAGTGGGTTAGAATAAGTTATGCGACATCTGACGACAATCTTCTCGAGTTTCTTAATCGGTTTGGGAGATTTTTAGATAAATATCTGCGATGAAATTTTCTCTATTTTTATATTGTAAAATATAAAATCAAATCCTTTTTCTAAATTCACTCGGTAGCTTTAATATACTTGCAATTCCAATGAGATTTCTCTTAGATATGTTTCCATCTGCAGCTTCTTTAAGTATTTCTTTCGCGTTGAATGCAATCCCTAAACCGGCTTTTTCAATCATTAGTTTATCATTTGCTCCGTCCCCTACTGCAACAATGTTTTCCGTCTTTATGCCTTCTCGTTTAGCTATTTCCTCAATAATTCTAGCTTTTTCTCGGGCATCTATTATCCTTCCCCTAATTCTTCCAGTAACCTTTCCGTTTTTGATTTCCAATTCATTTCCAAATGCGTAATCTAAATTAAGTTCATCTTTCAGCTTCTCAGTAAAATAGCTAAATCCACCACTAATAACTGCAACCTTGTATCCTGCATCCTTTAGACTCTTTATTAACTCCTTAGCTCCATCTGTTAACTTGATCTTTGAGTAAATTTTTTCAAGTACTTCCACCGGTAAACCTTCCAGCAACTTCACTCTCTCTTTTAAAGCCTCTTTAAAACTGATTTTACCCTCCATTGCCCTATTTGTCAGATTTCTTACTTCTTTAAGTACTCCAGCCTCTTTGGCGAGCTCGTCAATAATTTCAGCGTCTACCAGTGTTGAATCCATGTCGAACACTATTAACCTCTTTTCTTTTTTGAATAAATCGTAAGGTTGGATGACGATATCCAAATCGAGCTTTTCGCTCTCCCTCTTTAGTATTTCTTTGACTATTTTTGGATCGTTATTTCCCATATCAATGACAAATTCAATTGAGATCAATTTATCTCGTGCTGTTAAACTTGTTCTCTCGATGTTAATCTCCAATTCTAGGAATGTTTTGGTTATATCTCTGACAATTCCTATCCTATCCTCACCTAGCACAGTAACTACATACAAGTTTTTCTTATCTAGTCTCCTTCTTGCAAACGGGGAGATACTAATTTTAACGTCAATCCTCTTTGCAGCATTAGAAAGTTTTTGCATTACGCATTTTTCATCTCCCAATTCTGCAACAATGAACATTACGAACATTCCTTGTAAAACGGTCTGTTCGATATCAACTATGTTGCATTTACAGTCTGCTAAGGCTTTTGAGATCTCATGTATAATACCTATTTTGTCCTCCCCATAAACTGAGATGGCAATCAATCCCACGATTTGAGTAGATCCATCGATTAAAAAAATTACCACGTCAAGCTGATAAATCTGTTAATCTCATAAATCGGTGTGGATCTCCTTCTTTTTAAAAAAGTAATTTTAGGACTGATTATACCTGCCCCCTTCATTTCCGCAATTAAGGTACCGCTATCCCGATTAAACTTTTTAGAAATTTTTACAATTTCTAAGGCGGATATTTTTAAATTATTTGATCTTTGCAATATGTCTTGGATTATTTCAATAAAATCTTCACCATTTGACTCACCTATTTGGTTAAAGTAATTGATTACAACATCTTGCCAACAAGCAACACCATTTTGGCAAATCTCTTTGAAGAAAAATCTGATGATATACGGGATTTCCATGTCGCATATCGTAGATAGTCTCTTGTCCCATGATAGGGAATCATCTAAAGACTGAGTAGGAAATGCTAAATTGAAATACTCTAAGGATAATAACACTTCGATGTCAAGTTCTTTGGAGGGTATAATACCGGATTTATGGTACTTTTTTAATAAATGAAGGATTCTTTCTGCTATTGTATCATTACCTAGAATTTTTAGGATGTCAAGTTCGGTTACTCCATTATTACTAGAGCCCTGTATGGACATATCTCCACACAAGCATAGCATTTTTTGCATACTTTATTGTTAATTTTAATTACCTTTTTTCCATCCCTAACAATGGCGTTGGGTACTGGGCAAACTTCACTACACATACCACAACCATGACAATTAAGGACAGCAATCATTTCCCATCCCTCTTTTCGTTAAGTTTTTAGTTTGAGAAAAAATTGGTACAACTGGTCCAACAGTTTTCATTGTAAAACTGGTCAAGGCAACATTTTTAGATCCTTTTTTGGTTAAACTCACAAACGTCCACATCATTTTCTATCAATTTGTTTGGTTTAAAAAGGTATAACGAAATTTTACTTTTCCTCAAAACTAAGTATAAATCGTTACTATATCACCATCTTTGAGTATATGATCCAGCCCGACTCTTTGACCATCGAATTTTACTGATCTTCCCCAAACTTTTGCATACTTAAATTTGTTAATGAAATCCTTATGTACCTTTTGGCAGACATCTAAGATTCTGCTCCCTTCTCTGAGTATTAGTGGTTTACTAAATTCAACTTTGTTTCCAGGTGGTTTAAGGTACACTCTTATGAACTTTAACTTATTGTAAATTTCCATCTTTAATTTTTCCAAATTTATATTGTATTTTGCTGATATTTTAATTGCCCCATTGGTTGCATTGGCTGAAGGTTCAAAAATATCTATCTTGTTTATGACGGTTAATGATGGGATGTAAACTCTATTTGCTGAAAGTGCATCTATTAGTCTATCAATTGTTAAATCCTCCAAGATCGTCACTTCGGCATTATGAATTCGAAACTCTTTGAGAATACCAATAATAGTTTCCTCACTTAGACTCAGGCTAATAGGCGAGTTTACTTTAATTCCTCCCATTCCACTTTTTTTAATTACGACTTTAGGTGGTTTTGAATCAAGTCTAATCCCAGATGAAAATAATTCGTTTTTAATAATATCAATAGCATCAACGGTAAATACATCCACTACTATTAGTATTAAATCTGCAATTCGTGCAACATTTAAAATCTCACGTCCTCTGCCTTTCCCTCTCGCAGCACCTTCAATAAGTCCTGGAGTGTCTATTAGCTGTATTCTGGCTCCCTTATATATTAGCATTCCCGGTGTTGGTTTGAGAGTTGTGAAGTCATATTCAGCAACCTCGCTTCTGGCGTTAGTCAGTTTATTTAAGATAGTTGATTTACCTACAGATGGAAAACCAACCATGACAACTGTTGCGTCACCCTCTTTTCTTATTGAAAACGAATGTTTCGCTGTTTTCTGCCTCTGTTTTTCAGCCTCACTTTTAAGTCTCGCTAATTTTGCCTTAAGCTTACCTATATGGCGTTCCGTGGCTTTGTTGTAAGGAGTTTTCTTGAGTTCCTCCTCTATCTTTTTTATCTCTCTTTCTATATCCATTTGTTGTTTTATAAGAATTTTAAATATTTCAGTTTTACTAGTTCGTAGTTTCACCTATGTAGAAAATATCACTTGCTTCAGTAACTCCACCCTTCATTGAAAAAACTAGTTTTGCGATATAGCTATGGTAAGCTATGTACGAGTCCTCACTTTTTACGATCTCGATTATCATATCATGAAAAGGTAGAAGTTCTTCTGGTGGCTTTTTCAGCAACGATGTTACGAGAACACCTTTTTCGTGCTCTACTAAAAGTTCTACAACTTTTGATATGTGGTATCCATACACTTCCAAGAAATCAATTCCAAAAACGACTATGACTCTTCTCTCTAGTGGTAATGATTTCATAAGCCTTTGTAAATCACTGTAGATATCAGCCCTCTCTATGCATCTTAAGTATGTACATTCTTTATTTGATCCTATTACGAGTGCTTCTCCATCAATTGGGAAACCATATTTCTTGCCAAGGTAGTTTATTCTTTCCACAGCTGCATCTGTCCATAGTATCCAGAAAATCTCTCCTACATTTTCTGACAACCATTTACTTACATAATAAAAGCTGTATATGTCTGGGAAAGTGATCATTATCCTGTCTCCTTCTTCTGAAACTTCAAATGCCGTTTTTATAATGTTCATAGTTCTTTTCTTCGAAGTCCTTATAATAAAATTTTCCTATAAATTGAGAATTTCCACCTTGAAAATGCTAAATTGAAATAAACCTTTAAAACCGTGAAATTTGGGAGAAATTTTCGTCTATCATTTTCATGCAGATTTTTGAGTTAATTAAGTTCATAATATAGGTTTGATTCTGTACTCAGCCATCGAAATTGGAGGTTTGGACTTTTGTTTTGCTGACAACTTTGACGTCATTAATTTGCGTATATGGATATTGACCGCTCTCATCCTTCTCTAGTGATTTTACCATGTCCCAAATTGTTAATAGAGCGATGCTTACACCCACCAAAGCCTCCATTTCTACCCCAGTCTTTCCTGTAGATTTAACTTCGCATCTTACTTCTATGCTTTCCTCTTCGATGCTGAAATCAACGTTAATGGAAGTTATCGGAATGTTGTGACACATGGGTATTAATTCCGAGGTTTTTTTAATTGCTAAAACAGCGGCGATGTTTGCCGTTGCTAGAACGTTTCCTTTTGCAATTTCGTTATTAACAATCGCTGCTATCGTGTTCTTTTTTAATTTTATACGACCCTCTGCTATTGCAATACGTGTTAGGTTTGATTTGCCCGATATGTCAACCATTCTAACTTTACTTTGATCTATATGTGAGAACTCCATGAATTGAGAAACTCAAAAAATAAAAATAATTTTTCCCATAATTTTGCTATGAAAGCTCTGTTGGTTGTAGACATGCAAAAAGACTTCTGCTATAAAAATGGGTCACTTTACATTAATGGCGTGGAGAAATTATTCGAACCGGTAAATGAGGTAATTAGAAAAGCTAGGAGCAGAGATTTTGCGATAATATTTACTCAGGACTGGCATAGGGATGACGACTCTGAATTCCAAATTTGGCCAAAACACTGTATAATGTATACTGAAGGTTCACAATTGATAGATGAAATTGAAACAAAACGAGATGACTATTTTGTAAAAAAAAGGAGATATTCGGCATTTTTCGGTACTGACTTGGATATGTTACTAAGGGAGAGGGGTATAAAGGATCTGTATGTTTGTGGCGTAGCTACAAATATTTGTGTCCTTCACACAGTAAGTGATGCGAAATTACTTGGTTACAATGTTAAGATAATAGCAGACTGTACCATGGCATTGAGCGAGTTTGAATACAGGTACGGAATGTACCATATGGAAAATGTACTCAGGGTAGATGTGGTTAACAGTAGTACGTTTTAGCATTTATCTTTAATTTTTAAAATAAAATTACAAAATACTTTATACTTGTTTGGATAAACTTACGTTGGCGATACATAGAGACTTAATTCCTGAACGTCAAAATTATTTAGCTAAAAATCAATAATGGATTGAGGGATTTTGCTTATGTAAGCTCGGATTAACCCGAATTTCTGGCTGAAAAGGGAGTTATTACCTCCGAAATGTTTATAATTCTAGAAAGAGACTATCTATGGGGTGCCGGTACAACTATATCAGTTATCCCGCCGTCACCGCTGTAACTCTATTATCGGCACCCCTACTCAACTAACACTGCATTAATAACCCCATCACGATTAGGTCTGTTGGTCACTCTGGCCTTACCAATTTCAGTCAGAATTATTGCTCCCCTTGTTATAATATTTCTTCTAGCGTAATGAACATGAGCCGGATTTTCTAACACGTTCTTTATTTCAGCTCTTATAACCTTTTTTGAATTTGGATCGTAGACGTTTGCAAAGGATTCAGCAAAAAGCTTCATTTTATATCCGCCGCCTCTGACTCTAACTTTCTTTGCTTTTCTCTCTCCTAGGAGCGTCTCTACTTGTTGACGACCCAGCTCATATTTTCTCTTCTTTCTGTGCTTTCTATATAGGCCACCAGTTGGTTTTCGTCTACTCCTTCCCTGCCAAATCATACAGGCATAATGCCTGTAGATATACTTAAAATTTTCCTAGTAATAGTTTCCAGTACTTTTGGAAAGCCTCTCCTTGAGATAATTTGTGGAAACGGTTGGATATTTTTAAGGATTCAAGAAAATTAAGTTAGAAAAAGCGATCGCGAACGCAGAAGAGTGCTTTTATGCACTTCATATCTAGGTAGGTCGGAGTGAATTACAGTTCCTAGGTATTCTTTTACTCTACCTAGTACGATCTTGGGTATATCACTCTCTTTTTTAACGTAGAATATGGAGACATTATTTTTTCGAACTCTTTTTTTAAACTCCTTGATTTCTGATGAATGTTTGGTATGTACAAGCGTAACACGTGATGAATCCAGACTCAAAAAGAAATTTATCACCTCCTCTAAATTATAGATTTTCATGTCCGTTATCATAAATATGTCAACGTTTTTTCGCCTTCCTAGCAACTCTTTTATTTTAGCTAGATCCAGTCTTGTACCACCACCGAAAAATTTGATAATCGCCCGAAAAATCTTGCTTCTATCTTTGGTAAAGTCAACAATTTCTTCTGAGGGGGAATACGCAAAATTGTAAACCGCTACCATCGAGTCGTGGAGTAGATATGCGTTTGCAGCGCACATTGCAGCAACTACAGCGTATGAAGTGAAATAGTTCGGGTTTGTCATGCTTCCTGAGGAATCAATGATTATAAGACAGTCGGGAACACTTAATTTACCCTCTCCGCTACCGCTTATTCTTTTCCAGATTTTCGTAATGCTTGGGGCAATTTTCCCAAAAGAATTCCAAATGTCAACGTCTTTCAGTGGTGATGAGTATTCCCAAGGTTTAAGGAGATATGGAAAAAGAGAACCACTACCTTTGTCAATTTTTTTAATTATTTCCATACTGTATTTTGATGCTAATTCTTGATGGTAGATAAGTGCTGCTTCTGGTAGGCTTATACTTTTGCCGACTAGTTTAAACGCTTCTTTAAATTTTTTTGGATTGTTAACTTGTAATGCAAATTTTCTGAGTCCTGTTTCTATCTCTCCGTGGCTATATCTAGCGAAATTATGTATGAAGTTACACTCGGAAATATTTTTTAAATATTTTTTAATAATTAGGGAAAATATTTTTACACCCTGGATCCATCTTTCTCTATTTAAGTATGGAATCCGCGAAAGTTTTTTAGTAGTATGATTTTCCTCTGCACCTAGATCTAAGTTCCATAATCTTTGATATAAGCCACAAATTAATTTATCAATTGGTGAGGCGGAGAGTACTTTGTAAAGTAAAGGTATCTCTGTCTCAAATTTACTGACACAGTATGTATTGGCACATACATCCATGAAGTAACCCGAAGCTATCTCGGCGAGTCTCTTATCTTTTAAAACTTCATAAGAGCTTAGATAAATTGAAAGGTGAGTACAAAAATCCCAAGGACAGAAGGTGAAATGAGAAACTTCATGGTCGAGAAGTGCAGATAGGGTTTGCTTAACTCCAATGAACTTTCCTACCTTCATCACAAAACTTGGATTTATGATGATCTGCTTACTTATCGATGAAATGTGTGCCATGTCAGTTTCTCCAAAAATTGGGGGTGGTAGGTTTGGATATAAGTGTTTACGTTTTATTTCAGTCCATACTGCATTAAGAATATTTTCAAGTTTTTTATCCATTCCAACCAACCACCAGATAGCGGTTTACCTTTTTTGTAGATTCTATCTCTCCTTCCAGCAATGCTTTTTACTTCTCCGAGGATATATATTTTCCCAGTGGTCTCAATTCCTAGCATATTTCCCGCGTCACCCTCAATAGTAACCTCTTTCTCGTTTAGATACCCAATATAGTCGATATATCGCCCAGTTTCACCAAGCTTCAGCGTTATTTTATCATCCAAAGATGAATTTACAAGGGCAGAAAGAAATAAACCAGTTTTTGAAAAACCCCTCTCATAAACGTAATTTGCCAGTCTCTTTGAAAATTCGGCAATCTCCTGTGAGGTGGCTGATGTACCCTCAAGTATCTCCACTGCTAGAGCATATGCGCTATCCACATCTGTTTCATCTTTTATTGCATCTAGCCACTCTTCGTATAGGGAAGCGATCTCATCCACACGGGTCTCCGATTGTTTTGTTACAATGTTTACACCCTTTGTCTCATAATCATAGAATTCCATGAAGATGCTTGGATGGGCTAGTTCGGCGGCTTTCCTTATCTCATCATAAATTGGGTGATCTCCGATTAGAAATTCTCTTCTATTGGCTAATTTTAATGCTAATTTGATTTTATCACTCTGTTCCCTGTATCTATATAAAATTTCATCAGTACACACTTTTGCTAGATGCATTTCGATGAAATCCTCTCTTTCATCGCTTGAACGCGTCATAATAAACTTGTCACGCCAAATAATTCTGTGGGCGAGAACATATGGTACAATTGCGGAAACGTGTTCTACGTTAACGTATCTATCATCTAGAAACCAAGCTAATGCTTTGCAGTATTTTATAAGAGATTGGGAGAATCTATTTGATAGGCAGTTTTTAACTTTTGAACACACGTATTCGGAATAGTGACATCCCTCGTCGCATTCGTCGATTATTCTCTTTTGTCCATATTTTTTACAATAAGAAAATTCTGAAATGAACGTCATAATGAAAGCTTCTGAATCTTGATCAAGCTTAATTCTCTCGATTTCACTCCTTATCTTTTCCCTATCTCTCCTGATCAGTGGCTTTATACCAAAAGTTGAAAAGATGTACTCGCTGTATAGTTCACTTAACTCCTCCAGTCTTTCTCTTTTAGTTTCATATTCAGTGTTATCACTTAACAATTGGTTAATTTCACTTGAAATACTACTGTTTCGTAAATAATCTTCTATCTTCCTCGAATCTACTAATTCAAATGATAGAATTGCTCCAGGATGTTTCGACTCGACTACAACATCAAATCTATCTAGGAGTGGAAGGGAAAGACCAATTCCGGTACCAGATATGTAGTTTGCTGTTGCGAAAAGGCAATTCTCATCGCAAATTATAATTTCATCTAGATACTTCCATATACCTCTATCTATACCATCAAGTAAAATGTCCTGTTTCGATGGGGGTAATCTATTGATTTCATCGACTATCTTGACTGGAAGTTGAGGAAAGTAGGCCCATATAACTTCCTCCTCACCAAAATTTAGCTTTCCTAAATTTGGTCTTCCTATCATTTTTTCCTCTGTTTGTTCTGGGTTACCATGAATCTCCGAATTCCATATAACTTCAAGTGGAAGGGAATAAAATAGGCTGGCAACGTATTCAGAAGTTGTTGTCTTGCCTAAACCGGGTTCACCTATTATGAGTTGTTTTCCTGAGACAAGTGCAGTTAAAATTGAGACAAGGAGAGTAGAGTTGTATGATTTTCCAGATATACTTATATCGTTTCTTGTGTAAATTAGCTTTTTACTGATAAATTCGTAGATTTCATTTATCCTTTCATTCATTTTCATTTGATAATTCCTTATTTGAATAAAAATAAGAAGTTTTTGGGTGTGGAAGGCAAGGGATCTAAAGCCCCGCTATTTTTAAATAAACCTTAGTTAAACTTAGGTGGGGGAGAGGTGGTGGGCGGCTTACCGCGAGGAGGAAAGTCCCCCCACCAATATTGGCGGGCCCCGAAAAGGGGGGTGTGCCGAGAGGCACGGTAACGGCACAGAAACGATACCTGCCTAGG
>CAZPML010000010.1:0-21987 GCA_964587675.1 uncultured archaeon | reverse complement strand
TTTTTACCAATAACCGAGAATCCAGAAGTAAAGCCGAATAAAAAACCTAATGAAATACTAGAGATTGGAGACGCAATAATCGCTAAAGTCTTGAACATAGATCCGAAAATGAAAGTTACACTATCTATGAAGGATCGAATGTGCAGAGCGATAAGATTTGGGAGGATAGTCGCCATAAATCCTGCAAGAGTTCCTAGAGTTATTGGAAAGAAAGGGAGTATGATAAAGTTGTTAAAGGGGGAGCTGGATATACAAATAGTTGTTGGACAAAATGGGCTGATATGGATAAACGGTGATAGGAGGAAAGTATCGATTGCTGAAGAAGTGATATACCTGATTGAAGAGGAAGCTCATACAGAAGGGTTAACGGATAGGGTGGCAGAGTTTATCGAGAGGAGGAAATCAGATGTTGGCGAGCAAACCGGATAGATTTATAATCAATGGTAAAAGGCTGGATGGTAGAACTTTTGATCAACTTAGACCAATCAAAATTGAAGCAAACGTTTTGAAGAGGGCAGATGGATCCTGCTTCTTGGAAATGGGTAAGAACAAAGTTGTTGCCGCTGTCTATGGACCAAGAGAAGTTCACCCGAGACATTTACAGGATCCAAGTAAAGCTATAATCAGGTATAGGTACAACATGGCTCCATTCAGCGTTGAAGAGAGGAAAAGACCTGGACCGGATAGAAGGAGTATTGAGATCTCAAAGGTAAGTAAAGAAGCTTTCGAGTCAGTTATAATGAAGGAATTATTCCCAAGAAGTGCAATTGATATCTTTGTTGAAGTCTTACAAGCGGATGCTGGAAGTAGGACTGCCTGTCTAAACGCTGCAAGCGTAGCTCTAGTAGATGCTGGAGTTCCAATGAGGGGGATGATCACTTCTGTAGCTGTAGCTAAAGTCGATGGAGTTTTAGTACTTGATCCCATGAAAGAGGAGGACAATTTTGGTGAAGCGGATTTACCCTTTGCCTTTTTAATTAGAAACGGTAGGATCGAGTCAATTGTTTTGTTACAGATGGATGGTTGTATTACAAGAGATGAACTCAAACAAGCTCTACGATTGGCAAAAAAGGGAGCAATGGAGATATACAAGCTTCAGAGAGAGGCGATTCTGAGAAGATATATATTAGAGGAGATCGATGAACCGTCAGGGGATGAAAATGCCTGAAGACATACTTGTTGATATTAAAAGAGACTACGTTTTATCCAAACTCAAAGATGAGGAAAGAATAGATGGGAGAGCTTTTGATGAATTCAGAAAAATCGAGATTGAATTAGGTGTCATCAAGAAGGCTGAAGGATCAGCTTTAGTTAAACTGGGTAACACTCAAGTAGTTGTGGGAATAAAAATGCAAGTTGGTGAACCATTTCCCGATGTACCTGATAAGGGTGTTATAATAACAAATGCAGAACTTGTCCCTCTAGCATCTCCTATATTTGAGCCAGGACCACCTGATGAAAATGCAATCGAACTTGCAAGAGTTGTAGACAGGGGGATAAGACATAGTGAGGCGGTAGATTTATCAGAACTTTGCATTGAGGAGGGAAGCAAAGTTTGGTTGGTATTCATCGACATTCACGCATTGGATGATGATGGCAATCTTTTGGATGCTTCTGGACTTGCAGCGATTGCTGCTCTCCTAGATGCAAAGGTTCCAGCTGAGAAATTTGGACTTGGGGAAGATTATAAACTCCCAGTGAATAATTTACCAATCCCTGTGACCTCCCTAGTAATAGATGATAAGTTCCTCATAGATCCATCTCGCGATGAGATGAGCGTTGGTAATCGTACATTGACCATCACATCTGATAAGGACGATAACATAGTCGCGATGCAGAAAAGCGGTGGTTATTTGCTCGATGAGGAACTTTTAGAGGAGATAGTTGAGGCTAGCATTAAAAATGCAAGGAAAATTAGGCAGATGCTCAGGAATATTTAGTTAAGTCATCTAGAATCCCCTCTATCCTTCGTAGTTCTTCTTTTATCTTTCCCAAAGCATCTGTGCAATCTAGATATTCAAGCATATTTCCACATTTCGGACAAGTGAAATTGTATTCCATCGCCTCATCGTATGAGGCTTTTATGCACATATTTGGGCAAATATAGTAAATTGTACTGGTCTCGGACTCGAGTTTCTCTTCGAGTTTTCTTTTAGTCTTTTCTAATTCCCTTTTGATGACCTCGGTTGCCTTCTCGTAGTTAATTCTCCAGTAATATTCCATCCAACCTGTCTCGTCGTCTCTTCTCCTCCTGTACTCAGCAAGTCCGATCTCATAAAGTGCAAATAGCGCTCTTCTTATTTCATTTATCTCTATCCCCAATTCTAGAGCTAGTTGGTCGTCGGTAAATTCACCGTTGATGTTCAATGAATAAAGAATTAGTCCAACTTCGCCTGCTACCCGTTCGATGAGCTCGTTTAGAAGATCCTCTAGTTTGATAGCCTGTGATCTCACAGTTAATACTAATGGTGATTAACCTTTTTTAATTTTGCGGAGATTCTCAACGAACTGGTCAAAGTCTCTTGCTATACCCTCTCCCTCCCCAGAGGAGTGCCATATACAGTGAACTCTTTCTGGCTCGATTCCTGCAGCTTCAAGAGCTTTTTTTAGTATTTCAATTCTCTCCTTGGCCTTAAAGTTTCCATATTTGAAATGGCATTCTCCTAATCTACAACCTGCGATTATGACCCCGTCAATCCCCTTTTTTAAAGCTCTTATAACCCACTCTGGATCTATTCTACCCGTACAAAGGACTCTAACTATTCTGATATTTGGATCGTATTGTATTTTTGCTGTACCTGCTAAATCAGCTGCCCCATAGCTACAATACCAACAAGCGAATACTAAGACCAAGGGATCGGCATTTTTCTCTTCTGCCAAAGCATCGATCATGGCTTTTATTCCGTCATCACTAAAGAATCCCATATCGATTGCATCCATTGGGCAAGCTGCAACACATATTCCACACATAGTGCATGCATTAGGATCGATACGTGCTTTTCTATCTACAGTAATTGCATTAAATTCACAAACACTTTCACAGATTTTGCAGCCTATACATTTGTCCTCGTTTACATATGCATTATATGGATCGAATTCTGTCTCACCCGTCATTATGAGCTGGGAAGCCTTTGCAGCTGCTAAGCCTGCAGATGAAACACTATCTTGTATGTCCTTGGGGCCGCTTGCACATCCTGCCAAAAATATCCCCTTAACGTTCGTTTCCGATGGTCTCAATTTAGGATGGGCAACTTCATAAAACCCATCATCACCCACTCCAATTCCAAGTTTTACCGCTAAATCAGAATTAGCCTCCATTCCAATAGATAAAACGACTAAATCGAATTCCTCCTCCCTAACTTCACCTTCAAGCGTACTCTCGTAACTTATGACCAAGTTCCCATTTTCTGTTTCCATTATTTCCCCTACCCTGCCCCTAATGAATTTTACACCTTTTTCCTGCACTCTTTTGTAAAATTCCTCGTACATCCTCCCGAAAGCTCTTATATCGATGTAAAATATTGAGACATCGGTCTCCGGATATCTTTCTTTTATGATATAAGCATTCTTCAGGCTTACCATACAGCAAACACGACTACAATATTTGTTTGTGTTCTCATCCCTGCTACCAACGCACTGAATGAATGCAATTTTTTTAGGTACTTCCGAGTCGGAAGGTCTGAGTAATTTTCCCATAGTCGGTCCACTCGCTGATAAAAGTCTCTCGAGTTCTATTGTAGTTATAACATTCTTGAACCTTCCGTATCCGTATTCCGGTTTTTTTCTGGCATCAAATATTTTGTAACCGGTGGCAACGATGATTGCGCCAACTTCAATCTCGCAAGACTCGGGTTGCTGTGAAAAATCAACCGCTCCCGGTTGACAAGCCTTCTCGCATAACCTACATCCAATACAATGTTCCCAATCTATGGTAGCGTAAAGAGGTGTAGACTGAGGAATTGGAATGTAAATGGCCTTCCTTACACCAATTCCATAATCAAACTCATTTAAAACATCTACCGGACACACACTACTGCAATCATCAATACATCCTTTGCACTTGGAGGCATCAATAAACCTTGGGTGCTTTATTAATTTAATTTTAAAGTTTCCAACGCTTCCGGTTACATCCTCGATCTCGGCATTAGTTATCACTTCGATATTATCATGATTCCAGGCGTCACTCATTTTTGGGGCTAAAATACATATTGAACAATCATTTGTTGGAAAAACTTCATTTAGCGTCGCCATGTGCCCCCCAATTGTGGGTCTTTTTTCGATGAGGTAAACCTTTATTCCCGCGTCAGCAAGAGTTAAGGCAGCCTCTATACCCGCTACTCCTCCACCAATTACAGCTACACTTTTCTTTACATCGACTCTTCGTCTATGGAGGGGTTTATTCGTTCTAGCTTTGGCTACTGCCATTCTTATAAGGTCCCTAGCTTTTATCGTTGCTGCTTTTGGTCTTTGTTGATGGACCCAAGAACACTGTTCTCTAATATTTGCGATTTCCACCATGTATGGATTAATACCCGCTCTAATTGCTACTCTCCTAAATGTGGGTTCGTGCAATTTTGGGCTGCATGCCGCTACAACTATACTATCTAATTTGTGCTCTTTAATTGCTTCAACGATCTCTTCTTGGCCTGAATCGGAACAGGCATAATCAATATCAGTTGCATAGACCACATCATCTAGTTTTTTTGCATACTCAACTAAATTTTCAATATCTATTACTCGAGCAATGTTTAATCCGCAATGACATATGAACACGCCAATTCTCATCTTTTTCTACTACTAAACGCGATTTTAAATGTTTTTCAAATTTAGTACGTAAAAAATGAGTTACTAAAGGAAAGGAAAACTTTTTAGATAAAGAACCGATAAAATCCATGGAAAAGATTTTTGCACCATGGAGAATTCGCTATATTTTGTCACCGAAACCTAAGGAATGCATTTTTTGCACTTACCCAAAGTTAAATGACGATAAAAAGAGTTTAATAGTATATAGAGGGAAGAAGTGCTACATTATCATGAATAGAAATCCCTACAACCCTGGTCACGTAATGGTTTGTCCGTATAGACATGTTTCTAGTCCTGAAGATCTTGAAAAAAGCGAGATGATCGAGAGCATGTCGTTAGTTGCACTATTTATCAAGGCAGCAAGAAGAGCGTTTAATCCCGATGGATTTAATGTTGGAATAAACATCGGTAAAGTTGCAGGAGCGGGAATTGAAGAACACTTGCACATTCATGTAGTCCCTCGCTGGCAGGGTGACACATCATTTATGCCAGTTCTTTCCGATGTTCAAGTAATTCCTGAGGCGCTTGAGGAGACCTATGAGAAAATAAGAAAGGCTATAGATGAAGTTTTGGAGTGACATCCAAATAATCTCACATGCATCTTGAACTTTGAATAAATTATTATTTAGACAAATAAATAAAAGCTGAATACGCGGCTACTGCCCCATCACCACATGCAGTTACAACCTGCTTAAGAGGATTATTACAGCAGTCCCCGGCAGCAAAGACTCCTGGAACGTTTGTTTCTTGCTGTTTATTGACTTTAATGTATCCCAAAGAGTTCCTTTCTACACCGAGGTCTTTTACCAATTCTGTCTCGGGACGCATTCCTAAGGCGATGAATATCGCACTCACGTCGAACTCAACCCTGGTTTTACTTATCCTGTCAAATCCAACGACCTTCTCAACCTTATCTGAACCTAAAATTTGCTTAATGATTGTATTAAAAACGACTTTGATTTCCCTCTTTTTTATTTCCCTTCTTAGAGCATCTTCAATTCTGAGGTTAGATGACCTAGAGACCAGTGTAACCTTACAACCGATATCGTTTAAATAAATAGCATCCTCTGCAGCCTCTCTTCCACCTCCATAGACCAATACGTGATCATTCTTAAAAAATTGACCATCACATGTAGCGCAATAACTTACCCCTCTGCCAACAAAGGTCTTTTCACCCTCTATACCCGCTTCTCTATGTTTACCTCCAGTTGCAATTATCAAACTCTTAGCTCTATATTTATTGAGTTCCGTAAGTACCATGAAAACGTTCTCAACTTTACTTAATTTTTCAACCTTTTCAAACTTTTGTTCAGCACCTGCTTTTATAGCTTGGTCTCTCATTTTCTCTAGAAGCTCCATTCCACTACCTTCAAATCCTGGGTAGTTTTCAATCTTTGATGCATAAGAAAGTTGAGAAATTGGATTTACGGTCTCGAAAAACACGGTTTTTAATCCATAGCGAGATGAATAAAGCGCTGCAGTCAGTCCTGCTGGCCCTCCGCCAATTATTGCAACATCATACATGGATTTACATTTGCAGTGGTGGTTATATAATCTTTTTAAGATCAATATTTCCTCGATTCAATCGCAAGTAGCGCCGACTTTTTCATGACTGAGATTGGTGGACTGATCCCCGTCCAAATTTCAAAAGACTTTGCTCCTTGATAGACGAGCATATCAATACCATAAATGATTTTACATCCAACCCTCTTTGCATGAGCTATTAGAGGTGTTTCTATCGGATTATAAACCACATCGAAAACTACTGGTTGCTCTTCAAGTAGCTCAAGTGGCATGGGAACAACTCGAGGAAAACCTTTCATACCTAATGGCGTAGCATTAACAATCAAGTCTACTTTGCCTCTTAATTTGATAAGATCATCTAAGGGTATAAAGGAACAGCTCCCGTATTTTTGAAGAAGTTTAACGACATTTTTACCCCTCTTAGCAGTTCTGTTTGATAAAAAAACATTAAATCCTTTCTTTATTAAAGCAAATGAAACCGCTTTTCCAGCACCTCCAGCTCCTATAACTAGTGCACTTTCACCGAAGACATTTCTAAGAGCCATTTCAGCGCCATAAACATCAGTGTTGTATGAAATCATTTTTTCTAGATCTACCGTATTAGACGCTCTTACTATTGCTGCTTCATTGGTTGGTTTTGTAAAATCTAGAACCGCCTCTTTATAGGGTATCGTCACGTTTAGTCCTTTAAATCCCAGTGATTTAGCTCCTAATATAGCTAGTTTTAGGTCTCTGGGCTTGACTTCGAAGGTAAGGTAACAACCTTGGATATCTAAACTTTTTAAAGCGGCCTCGTGCATAGCTGGAGATACAGAATGCTCCAATGGATATCCAATTAAACCAAGGTACATAAATTAGATTTTATTTGTCAGAATTTAAGAAATCTGCTAGCTATTTAATAAGTTTAAACAAAAAAGATTTATTGAGAAATTTAAAAATGAATCGTGATGGAAAGGATCGAAATGGATGTTGATGGTTTAAAAATATCCGTCTTAAAATCTAAACAAACTCCGGTATTCTACATTCATTGCTCAGGATGCGATGCAACACTATGGAGAAGCCAACTGGAAGTTATCGGCGGATACGCCATAGATCTTCCAAACCATGGAAGAAGCTCTGAAGCAGAAATACATACTATCGATGATTATGCGTACTTTGCGTATAGGGTCATTAAGAAACTCCTTAAACGCGCAATCGTTGCGGGACACAGTTTGGGCGGAGCTGTAGCTCAAAGGATTTATTTAGAATATGGAAGGGTTGTAAAGGCACTAATTTTGGTTGGTACAGGTGCAAGGCTTAGAGTTTTACCATCTATTTTAAATGGACTGAGAGATAATCCGGACGAAACGATAGAGACAATAGCAAAAATGAGCTGTGTTAACGAGGATGTTATTAAAATTTGCAAGGAAATGTTTTCAAATAGGGCTAGAGTTATGCTTCGGGATCTACTTCTTTGTGATAAATTTGATTTGCTAGAAAAATATAAATCAGGTGAAATAAAAATTGATGTCCCAACCTTAATCATTGTTGGTGAAGAGGACAGGCTAACTCCTGTGAAATACTCGAAATTTTTCAATCAATACATCCCCAACTCCAAATTAGTCATCGTCCCAGACTCGGGACACATGGTGATGCTAGAAAAGCCAAATGAAGTGAATAGGTCAATTTTAGAGTTCGTAAAATCAATTGATTAGTCACATTCCGAGCATTTTTTCTTCCCATTTCTTTAGATAAGCTGAACTTTGGCTGATATCAGCAAAAATGCCTGATGCTCTCTCAATGTCTTCTACCTCGACTTTGCCGGAATTTCTTGCAGTGGCGAATTCATAGGCGGGCGCCAGTAGTTGGACAGCGTATCTGAGACTAGTTCTCACTCCAATTTCTGTGAGCTTATTTAGGGCATCATCTGTTAAAAGAATTCCAGATTCAGCGGCTCTGATCTCAATTATTGTTCTTATTTCCTCTTCATCATACGGATCCGTTGTGATTATTAGTAACCTATCTAGTAAATCCAGCGGTATTCCGTGTGGTGCAACTATGTCTGTTCCCCTAATTCTCGAAAATCCTCTGTTCGATGCAAGTATAATAATGGGAGCCATTTCAGATTCCATTGCTCTATTCATAAATGCAAATAGTTCGATATCCATTAAATGCGTCTCATCAATAAACAAAACTCCTGGAACTAATTCAGCCCTTCCCTCCTCTACTAATCTTTTAACTTGTTCATCAACTTCTTGCCTAATCTCGTTATCGATTTCTCGGCTAGGAGGGCTGAATAGACTGAACAATGTACCTCTCCTAGCATTAGCTTCATCTAGGTCATACAAGGTAACAACATAAGTAAAGTCCTTCTCTTTCTCGACTTTGCCAGATGGCACTTCCACAACATCCTCACCACCGATATCGTATTTTTTCCTAGCCTTTTCACTTTTTCCGAGTTTTCCTATTCTTCCAGTTTCTTTGTCAATCACTATTACATCCCCGACTTCTATTCCTTGGGCCATAAATTGAGTGGCAATTCTGCTTCCAACGCTGAATGTTCTTCTTTCATCTTTCGTGGCGAGAGTTAACGTTGCTGATTCAGGTATTCTATGAGTAGGATTGTAGGGATTTGGGACCATATTGTAATCAAGTCCCACAACTTCCCCTTCAAGAACCGTTCTAGTTTCTCGGATTCTTACACCAATCGCTTTTCTCATTGCTTGAATTAGTGCTTCGGTCTTTTTCATTTCAGCGCTGTAGAATTCACTCGCTGAGACATGAACGAAAGGTATATCTTTCCCCAATTCTTTACTTATCGCTACAGCAATCGCCGTCTTGCCCGTTCCAGGGGGACCAGCAATTAGTATGCCTCTCCCAGCCATTTTACCTGATTTTATCAATTTCACTATAACTCCAGCAGCTTCTCTTGCCCTTTTTTGTCCAACCAATCCATCAGCAACGTCTTTTGCTTTTAAATTCTCGTCTAATCCTAACCCTCTGATGTGTGAATGAGCGCTAATCCTCTCAAAAGTTTTTGTTATCTCTCTTATCTCCACCATATTGCCACCAAATATTGGTGGAATTGTACGACTATATAAATTTTGACTACTATTTAACTATACTATTTTAAATTAAAATATCGGAATATAATCAACACAGCAACTAGATTAATACAACAGAAGAATTGGGGAAAAAGGTATTTAACTTAAAATCTTAAAATAAGATTATGAGAGATTACTACGATCTGCTTGATAAAGCTTTTAACGAACTCTCTAAAAAAGAAATAATACGTAAAGAGAGGTTTGAAGTTCCAAAGGTCAGTACAATCAGAGAAGGAGCCAGAACAACCCTCAAAAATTTCTCACAAATTGCAAAGGCCTTGAATAGGAGTGAAAATCATCTATATAAGTATCTTGTAAAGTCCTTGGGAACTGCTGGATTCATCGATAATGGAAGACTGGTTCTTCAAGGTAAATTTACCGAAGAGGAGATCCAAAGAGAAATAAATGAATATGTAAAAATGTACGTATTATGTAAAGAATGCAATTCGCCTGATACTGAATTTATAAGAGAAGAAAGAGTTCTAATGATTCGCTGTCTGGCTTGTGGTGCTAAACATCCAGTTAGGAATATATAATGTATAGGATGAAAGTATACAAAGTTAAAGGCGAGATCTTGGTCGCTGTATGCGATTCAGAGTTAGTTGGCCAAACCTTCCGTGAAGGAGACCTCAAACTTGAGGTTAAGGAAGATTTTTACGGTAAAAATGATGCATGCGAAGAAGATGTCAAGAAAGCTCTTAGAATGGCAACTATTGCGAATATTACAGGGAAAAGATCGGTCGAACTTGCAATTAGGCTAGGAATAGTCGACAGAGATAAGGTTATAGAAATAGGAGGATGTCTTCACGCACAGATGGTAGTTATGTAGTCACTCAGGAGATAGCTGCTAGCGTCCTGTCAATTGTTGAGAGGGAAAATATATCCTTAAAGTCA
Source organism: uncultured archaeon (assembly GCA_964587675.1). GTDB lineage: Archaea > Halobacteriota > Archaeoglobi > Archaeoglobales > Archaeoglobaceae > CAZPML01. The sequence continues at coordinate 11,683 of CAZPML010000010.1, read as the reverse complement.
GCATTAGGGCAAGTTACCAACGGTTTTGATTATAAAATTAGGGGCAGTATCCATGCCTATGTATTTGAAACCATGAAAAGATTGAATGCAATAGATTTCTTTCTAGAAAAGTCCTTAAAAAATAAAAATTTGCATGAAATAGATTCATTCACCAGGAATTTGCTACGCATTGCTGTTTATGAAATGAAATTTAAGGGCGTCCATCCAGCATTAGCTACCGATTCTGCAGTTAGAATCGCAAAGAAAAGGGGTAGAAATATAAAACTAGTCAACGCAGTTCTACGCAAAGCTGAAACAGTGAGTTTGGAATTTTCCAATTTTGAGAAGATCAAGATGTTATCTCTTAAATACTTCCATCCAGAATGGTTTGTAAAATACTGTATAGATCTTCTCGGAAAAAAAGACGCATTCAAATTAATGGAGGCTAATATTAGACTTCAACCAATATATATCCGCGTAAACGAACTTAGATCCTCAATAAATAGTGTTGTGAGATATCTTGAATCAAATAATGTTGAAATTGAGGAAACTTTTCTGCCTGAAGTTTTCGAGGTAATTTCTTATCAAAAACATCCAGCTGTTTTGGATTGGCACAGATGGGGAAAGTATGTTATCCAAGATTTGGCATCATGTTATGTATCCCATGTACTTGATCCCCAACCAGATGAAAGAATCGTCGATTTAGCGGCTGCAACGGGGATCAAAACAAGCCATATTGCAATGTTAATGCAAAATAGTGGTAAGATATTTGCAATAGACAACTCAAGAAAAAGGCTCATGAGGATGAAAAATAAGTTAAAAACTCTTGGAGTATCAAACGTTGAGCTTATACTTGGTGACGGATGTTCAATAAGCTTAAATGCAGATAAAGCTTTGGTTGATGCACCTTGTTCCTCTACTGGGAGCTATTGGATGCATCCCAATGTGAAGTGGACATTTGATAAGAAAAAATTCAAGAAGACGTTGAAAATACAACAAAAAATGTTAAGAAATGCTTTATCCCTTACAAATGAGGTTGTGTACTCAACTTGCTCAATTATGTTCGAAGAAAATGAATTAAATTTAATTAAAGTCCTTTGCAAAGTTTTAAAATTGAAATCACCATTTTCGTATGGTATACGTAAGTTTAGGGGTTATCATTTCAAATTTTGGAATAGGGTTATCAGAAGTTATCCTCACTTGCACAACACTTCTGGATTTTTTATTGCAAAGCTAGCGATGCTATAAGCGAAGATGCAAAGACCATACAGTTCACTGCACCTAAGATGTCTCCACTAATACCTCCAAATTGTCTTTCTGAGTATGTCTTCAGCAATACAGTTATGGACAAAGAAATTACAATTAAGATAATTGTTTTGGGCTCATATATTAGGATTGGGACAAGAATAATGCTCCCGAGTGGGAGATCCATTCTTTTCCTCCACTTCATTAGCATAGAAGCTAGCCCATCCCAACTTGGATTTGAGTACAATATCAGAATTAACATGGAGTACTTTGCTAAAATTTGGGAGATAATTATGTAAACTGGTTTAATATATATGAAGGAGTAGGTAATCAAAATGAGATAGATCACGATTAAAGATGTTCCACCAGCACCAATGTTTGAATCTTTAAGCGCCATTTTTTTCCTCGATTTTGGAGCGAATAGTGCATCTCCAAAATCTGCCAGTCCATCGATATGGTTTATTCCTTCGATTGATATGTATGCTAAGGTAGTTGTGACTTTTAGGAGAACCCATCCTAAGAAATTAAGAAAAAATACTATACATGCTAAAATTAAACCTATTAAAAGGCCAACAAGCGGAATTGACCATAGGTTCTTTTGCAGTTTTTCTAAGTCCTCGCTGACTGGAAGGGTGGTAAAAAAAGCCAAGGAGCTTTTTAGAATTCGGATCATAATTCACCTAAATCCGTACTCTCCAATTAATGGGACAAATCTCACTGAACCCCAGTTCCATTTGCTAATTTTACCTTTTTCGTCTTTTTCAACGATGTAGAGCCATTGGATAGAATTGCCAATTGGTATGACCATTTTGCCACCTAGTTTAAGTTGATTTACCAGTGGTTTGGGAATTTCGGGGGCTGCTGCTGTGACGTAGATTTTATCGTAAGGGGATTCAGGTTCATAACCTTTACTTCCGTCACCTATTACTACGAGAACATTTGAGTATCCAAGCGCTCTAAGATTATCAATAGCGGTTTTTGCTAATTCTGGAATTCTTTCTATTGTTACCACTTTTCCCTTTTTCCCAACTATTTCAGCAACGACAGCGGCATGATATCCACATCCCGTTCCAATTTCAAGTACTTTCTCTCCTTCCTTGAGATCAAGAAGATCACACATTATTGCTACCATATGCGGAGCACTAATTGTTTGACCATGTCCTATTGGTAGCGGTGTATCAATATATGCCTCAATTTTATATTGTGGAGGTACAAAAATGTGACGAGGGACCTTTAAAATGGCCTTGAAGACTCTCTCGCTCAAATTTAGTTCATATTTTAGTCTTTCTGCAAGTCTTTTTCTTTTTTCTTCGTATTCATACATATTTCTTCAGCCCTAAGGAGATCTTCGATGGTATTAATATTGATTATATCATTTCTAGCATATATCTCTTCTTCTTGTTTATAGTCCAAAAAGAACGGATCGATGACGTTGATACCCACGGGCTTTCCGTCATTTGTTACTTTAAGTGATGGTTTATTCGATTTAAAATAGTACGAAACTACATCTTCTAAAATTCCTTCTTGGAAATATACGATGTCGCTTGAAACTATTAAAACCGGTTCGCTAATTGAGTATTCTATGCATGTTTGAATATAGTCTTGTATGAACCCCCTCCCACAAGCTCTAAAAACTTCGAAATTCCTACTTTTAACATAACCTTCTGTTTTTGGAACGTACGGGGAAGTGACGATGATCAATTCGAATTCTCTAAGTTCCTGAATGGAGTGATCGATCAATTTTTTTCCACATACTTTTACGAGTGGTTTTTCACCCATGTTTAACCTTTTTCCCTTTCCTCCACACATTAACAGGGCCAGCATATCAGAAATGAGAAATTCTCATAGGAACGATTTAGCAATCCTAAGAGATCTCGAGATGTGAAGATTTGCATTTCCCTCAATAACCTCTTCATGACCGGGATATAGATTTTCAACGTCCAAATTTGAGATCGTTTCGAGAGACTTTATCAGCTTAGTAGCATCCCCACCCGGGAGATCGACACGACCAAAACTACCATATGCAAATACAGTATCACCACTAAAAAGCCACTTCTTTTTGGGTTCGTATAGACAGATACTTCCGGGAGAGTGGCCAGGAGTGTGGATAATGTGTAATTCGATGTCGCCTAATTCGAATGTTTCACCTCCCTTAACAAGTATGCTTGGTTTAAAAGGTTTGTATTTAATGCCAAATATAATTGACTTAAAATTATAATTCTTTACAAATTTATATTCTTCCTCATGGATAACAATTTCAGCTATTTCCTCGAGAATGAATGCTGCAGCAGCATGATCGAAATGAGAATGCGTGAGAAAAACAAAGTCTAGATCTTTTAGATCGATATATTTCTTGATACTCTTTATAATAAACTCTGGGTCTCCTCCCACGTCAATGAGTGCTTTTCTCTTGTCTAGTAGCAAGTAACAGTTTGCGGCAAGTGGTGGGGCAATAATTCTTATTGGCTTCATAAGAGTTCTATTTCGTCCACTTCAACGCTCTCAACGTTCTCTATTTTAGATATTTCCTCGATTAGCTTATCTCCTATCCCTTCTTTGTCGGGTAATACCGCTAGTACAATTAAGGATTTGAGACCAAATGCAATTGGTTTTATGCTAAAGTCTCTAATTTCAAGACTTTCTAGCTTTATTTTTTTTATTTCGTTTTGTATGTCGTTCAAGTTCGTATTTACATCGGTAGGCATGACTCGAATTTTCATTAAGACCTTGCCCATAAGATCACCTCAAGGTCCAATGAATCCGCAATTAGTGCACACATATGGATTTGCTAAGCGTCTACACTTTTTGCATCTGTAAATCGTCTCACCGCATATAGGACAAGGGAATTCAACGTAGTTTGCACCAACGAGTACAGCCCCGCAACTTATGCATCTCCCTACCTCCATTATTCACCTCCATTTGATAAGTGTCCCTCTTGCCTCTTTGTGTCTTATATAATTTTTTAATTCCTGTGTGCTACAAATAAACATATTAATTCGATATTTTTGCATGAGATAAGGAGCATAGGGGTCAATGACGTCGGAAGCGACTTCACTAGCTTTAACAGAATTTACTATTTGTCCATCTTCTATTATCCCACCGCTTGCTGTTAGTTTGATAACCTCAGTCTCCCCAACTTTTGATGCGAGCCAAATACTGATACTATCAGATGTTACATCCCAGGTATGAGGGAGTTCGTCATACTTTTTTAAAATGATGTAGGGTAGGACTACCTTTACACCACTAAGATTCTTTAGATCTTCCAATTTACTGGGTTCAAGTAACTCAATATCTAGGATGTCCGCTAAGTAGTACCCATAAATATTCATTGATAAAATTGCCATCCAATGACTCGCTGAGGGATTGAGGGGTTCCATCCTATCAATGACTCTAACCTTATCTGCAAAAATCCAGCCTCCAGGTACTATTAAGCACTTAGATAGATTGTGGATTTCGGAACCTAGATTGTCAAGTTCTTTTGCGACACTTCCTCCAATCTTTATTATCATACACTCATGTGAAACTATCCTAAGTTAAAGCTTTTTCAGTACAGATTTCACTCTTCTGTCCATATCGTTCTTAGTATCTATTTTGATGACGTAATAATTTCTAATTGAACCCATTTTAATGAGCATATCGTCAATCCTTTCTAAGATTTTACCAAGTTCAGCAAACTTAGACAGGACAAAAACTGTGCCCATGGGATTAATTTCAAATTTTATATTCTCCTCATCGAGGATTTTAATTATTTGGGCTATATATTTACTTAATGACATAACACCTAACGGTATTACAGAAATTTCGACAATCATAAAAAAATTATATGTAGTCAATATATGAGGACAATCCTTTTTTCTTGTTCATCGATTTCGTACTTTTTATCTCCCTTATTTTTGATTTAGTGGCAATATTAGAGTATTCAAATGATCCAACGAACTCTTTATCTTTAACTCCAGTCATAATTGAGACTACCCTTACGAAACCTTCTAATTCTTGTGCTATTCTTGCTCCCCAGATTACATTTGCATCCTCATCTATTTCAAACGTGAGATTTCTAATGATTTCCTCCGCCTCTTTTAATGTCAGATCGTAGCCACCAGAAATATGAACTAATGCCCCGGTTGCTCCTCTATAATCAATATCTAGGAGAGGGTGGGATAAGCAATCTCTAACAACTGCATTGGCCTTGTCCTGTGCTTTTGCTTCACCAACTAACATAACTGCAACGCCTCCATGCCCCATAATCGCCTTAACATCTGCAAAATCTATATTAACCAGAGAGGGTTTAGTTATCGTATCCGAAATTCCTTTGATTGTTTCAGATATCAGCTGATCCATTACACTAAATGCCGAGTTTATAGGTAAGTTTGGATAGTACTCCAGTAGTTTATTGTTATCTAAAACGACAACTGTATCGCAAACATCTTTTAATTCCTCAAGCCCAACAATTGCTTTTTGTATTCTCGCTCTTTCAACCTTAAAAGGCATCTGGGCAAAGCCTATAACAATTGCTCCCTGTCTCTTAGCAACATCCGCAACAACGGGTGCAGCTCCGGTTCCAGTCCCACCACCCAAACCAGCGCAAACAAAGACCATGTCTGAATCGCACAGAAGTTCTTCGAATACGTTTCTAGCTAATTCAGCAGCTTTCCTTCCAATTTCGGGATAACCACCGGCGCCTAGTCCTCTAGTGATGCTTCGACCTATTAGGACTCTCTTATTCGCCTTGGTTCTCAATAAGTGTTGTTTATCGGTATTTACAGCGATCGTAACAGCGCTATCTATTCCTATAGAAGAAAGTCTATTTACAGTGTTATTTCCGCTTCCGCCACAACCCACTACGACAATTTTAGGTGTTTCAAATTCTTTAATATCCTCTACATCAAACTTTTCTTGCTCCAAAAACATTTGGGCTTTACTTACAATACTTTTCACTAAATCCCCTCCTACCTATATTTCTCAAATTTTATCATATTCTCAATCTGTTCCTTGTATTCATCCAGAAACTTTTTTATGGCAGCTCTAATTGCTTCGCTGACCGAGGTAAATTCACCGTGCTCTACAAGGAGTTCTAACATTTCATAGTGTTTTTCAGTTAACCTTAAACTTACCTTGCGTGTGGGCGGCATTTTTCCACCTGAAATTGAGATGACATTTTGTGGACAGGCGAAGACCACTAACTTCCATCTGCCATACATTTGGATTTTTCTGTCTCCTATTGTCGGACATTATAATACTTAAGATTTACGGTTATATTATGATAAAGATTTTAAAATTTGGAAAGGAATTTAAATAATGTTTGGCGCATTTGCACCAGCGCTGGTGGACTATTTCTACTTCATTGATAGATATCCCGAACTTGGCGGGCACTCTACTATACTTTCAACTCATAAGTTTCCAGGAGGTGCTGGTGCAAATGTTGCACATAATTTAGCGACACTTGGGATCAATTCACAATTATTTACAACATTGGGCAACGACGATAACGCCCAATTTTTTATTGAAAATACAAAAGCTAAGGTTATAGCGGAAATAACTGACGATAAAACAGGAATAGCCCATGTTTTTGTAGATAAGAGTGGCGAGAGGACATTTTTCGTTGAACCAAATGCGGCTTCGAAACCCTTTGTTGAAGTACATGACTGTGGTATATTGTACTTTGATCCGTTTCCATCGGATATTAGCTTTGATCTTCAACTTAGAGTTGCAAAAGAAAGTACAAGCTTTAGGATACTGAATCCAGGTTATCCGTACGTAAGGTTAGGTTTTAGTAAACTAAAGAGAATTTTAAGACACATTAATGCGGTTATTCTTTCGTACGATGAATTTAAATTGCTTAATGTGGATGCGAGAACTTTATCCTCAATGGTTGACTACCTAGTAATAACTAAGGGTGAGAGAGGTAGCATTTGTTATTATAAAAATAAAATTTTTAAATCTCCTGGATTGAAAGCTGAACCAACTGATACCACTGGTGCAGGGGACGCTTTTGCAGCCGGATTCATTTATGGACTTATAAGCGAACTACCTATTGAATTTTGTCTAGCCATCGGAAACTTTTGTGGGGCATATAACGTTGAAAGAGTGGGTGCAAGGAATTTTCCAAGTAAAGATCTAATTGAAGACTTCCTCGCAAGAATTTTAAAATGAAAGACATACATTTTTTTAATGGATATTAGATTAATGGCTGAGAAATTGGGAGTTAGGAGAGTATATAAGGAAGACTGTGAAATGTGTATAGTAGGCTACACCGGGAGAAAATGTCCTTATTTAAGAAAGATAGGGAAACAGTTCTTTTGTGTAAGAGAGGCTGCAAAAAGAGATCCTAGACTTAAGTTCTAAAAAAAGATTTATATTTGCAAAATAAAAAGCTAATCTGATGAATTGGATGAATTGGAAACACATTACAAAACTTGACCCCGATAAACCGAATAATAGAAATTTGATAAAAGCGGTAGCGGAAAGCGGAACTGATGCGGTAATGATATCTGGAACCCAAAATGTTACTTTCAACAAAATGAGAAATTTACTATCCATCATAAAAGAATACAACATTCCAACCGTCATTGAACCCTCAGACCCCTCCAATGTAGTCTACGAGGCCGATTATCTCTTTGTTCCGGTTGTATTAAATTCATCTGATGGATTGTGGATAACCGGTAAGCATGCTCAATGGGTGTTCGATAATTATAACCGACTAAAAGAATTTAGATCTATCTTTGAAAATGCTCTTTTTGAAGGTTATATTGTTTTAAATCCTAATTCAGCGGTAGCAAAGGTAACAAAAGCAAAATGTAGAATCACACCTGAATTGGCAGCGTGTTATGCAATCGTTGGAGAGAAGATGATGAAACTCCCAATTATTTATATTGAATATAGCGGGACGTTTGGAGACGTGAATTTAGTTAGCACTGTAAAGGAAGTTTTGACTGGAGCCAAGTTGTTTTATGGAGGGGGGATCGACTCAAGAACGAAAGCTAATAAAATGCTAAAATACGCAGACACCATCGTCGTCGGTAATGTTTTGTATGAGAAGGGAGTAGATGCTTACCTTGAAACGATTCCCGATTAGAGCGATATGGCAATTACTCAGATTAGAACACGGATTAATGTATGGGGCAGGCGTTGTAGTTGGGGTTTTCATTGTTAATAGGTTTTTTAATCCAGTATATGTAGTGTACGGTTTTTTAACAGCATTGTTCCTCCAATCTTCCGCATTTGCACTCAATGATTACTTGGATTTCGAGATAGACGTGCTGAATGAGCGGAATGACAGACCTCTTGTACGTGGTGAACTTACTAGAAGAACAGCAATTACTCTATCGTTAGTCTTTTTACCTCTCGGTCTTCTATTTTCAATTTTAATTTCGTTTATAGCATTTATTTTCGCATTTTTAATAGTAATTATTGGTTATTTATATAATATAAAGTTAAAAAAGCTAGGGATCATTGGTAATTCTTATATAGCTTTCTCAATGGCAGCACCATTCCTCTACGGTAGTATTATTGCTTCAAACTCAATTAGTATTCCTATTTTAATCTTATCATTGATTGCTTTTATCTCTGGGCTTGGAAGAGAGATAATGAAGGATATAGAAGACGTGTTCGGGGATAGAACGAGAAGCGTGAGAAGCGTCCCCGTTGTGAAAGGAAGTTCGTTTGCTGCCAAAATTTCAGTTAGTTTTTATATCTTTGCCGTGCTACTGAGCGTCGTCCCGTATTTAGTAGTGAATCAGTACGCATTTGATTTGAAGTACGGCATTCCGGTTCTTCTTGCTGATGTGATATTTCTCTATACAGCTGCGGAGATGTTGAAAAACTTTAGTCCTGAAATGATTAAGAGATACAGAAAACTAACTCTGCTAGCCATGGTGCTCGGGCTACTTGGATTTATTTGGGGTGCTTTTTAGTAGGGAAATTTTCTGAAATTTTTTAAAGTAAAATTCATAAACAAGATTGATTGATATAGGGTTAAGGACCCGTAGCCTAGCATGGATAGGGCGTGGGCCTCCTAAGCCCAAGGTCGCGGGTTCAAATCCCGCCGGGTCCGTTCGAATTTTATCATAACTTATGTCCCCTAGAATCGGCTTGAAAATTTGTTTTTTAAAATTTAAACAACCAACCACACTTGAACTTAAATAAACTCTTGAGACAACAGATAAAAAGATTTAAATGAGAATTAAGAGAGAAACCTCATGGTGGTGGTATGAAGGTAGAGGGAGTTGAAGTTGAAGAAACATTCGCCGAAGCTTTTGACATAAAAGTAGCGCGTGTATTAATTACCGCATATGACTATTATTGGGCTTCGATAGCAGCTACTGAAGCTACTGGATTTGGAACATCGGTGATCATGTGTCCGGCCGAAGCTGGAATCGAACTTAAAGCTAATCCAAGCGAGACTCCCGATGGTAGGCCTGGCTACTATATACAAATTTGCCACATGAGTAAAAAAGGATTGGAAGAACAACTTTTGGCAAGATTAGGGCAATGTGTTTTAACAGCCCCAACTGCTGCAGCCTTTAATGGGCTACCAGATTCTGAAAACAAGTTCGATACTGGATTTAAACTAAGGTTCTTCGGCGACGGCTATGAGAGGGAAGTTGAAATCTCAGGAAGAAAATGCTGGGCAGTACCAATGATGGAGGGAGATTTCATAATCGAGAACGAATTCGGTTACACAAACGGTATAGCAGGAGGGAATTTCTTTATTATGGCTGAAACTCAGCCTTCAGCTTTAGCAGCTGCTAAAGCTGCAGTTGATGTGATATCGGAGATCGAAGGCGTTATCACCCCATTTCCGGGAGGTATAGTTGCTTCAGGATCGAAAGTAGGTGCAAATAAGTATAAATTCCTAAAAGCTTCCACGAACGAAAAGTTTGCACCTAGCATTAAAGAGAAAGTAGAAGGTACAGAAATACCCGAAAATGTCACGGCGGTTTATGAAATAGTCATCAATGGTCTCTCGGTGGATGCTATTAAGAAGGCAATGAAGGAAGGAATACTGGCCGCAACAAAAATCCCAGGTGTGGTTAAGATAACAGCTGGAAATTATGGTGGAAAACTTGGCAAACACCTGATTTATCTTAACGAGCTTTTCTAATTTTTTTATGTCTCGTGTATTGTTGTCAATGTCTGCACTTGACCCATCAGGAGGTGCTGGGTTACACGCAGATATCAAAACCGCAAGACGCATCGGTTTTTATCCAATTTCAATTTTAACGGCCTTGACATCTCAAAATACCTATAACGTAAAATCGGTGCACAAAGTCCCCTCACGTATCTTAAAGGAACAAATAAAAAGTTTACTCGATGACGTCAAAAGTATTGATGCAATAAAAATTGGTTTAATTCCAAGCTATAGTTTGGCAATTGCAATAAGAAAACTTATCAAAAAATTTACCTCACCAATCGTTCTCGATCCGGTAATTTACTCCAGTTCTGGTAGAAAAATTGGTGATGTAAAATCTTACATACATTTGTTACCTCACGTGGATGTAGCGACACCAAATCTTACAGAAGCAAAGATTTTAAGTGGACTCGATTCGGAACCTAGTAACATAGCTAAAAAATTAGGTGAATTCGGTTGCAAAGTTGTCATAACGGGGGGCGAGTTAGGAGGAAAAGACATAGTTTTTGATTTGGAAAAAATTTATACCGTTGAAGCTGAATTTTCGCAAGCTACTGTTCATGGTACCGGCTGTGTTTATAGCACTTCGCTAGCCTGTTATTTGGGTGAAGGACGGAGTTTTGAAGACTCAGTCAGATTGGCAAGATTGATAACTCTCGAGAGTATTAAAAAGGCAGCAAAGATTGGTAAGTGTCCCTGTACTAATCCCTAAAAATAAACCTTCTCAAGATCGTCGCCTGCGAAGAATAATTCTTGAATCCCATCGTAAATGTCTTCCATCCCATAATTAGTTATTGCTGAAGCGGGGATTAGAGGGCGAAAGAAACCAGATTCTTGAAGTAGTAGAAACAGTTCCAAGCTTAATGTCTTTCTCTCTAGTTTTAGGTCGTTATATAGAATATCGGGATCTGTGCTCCATGACACAATCTTGGTAAGTTCCTCCTGACTCAAGACATCTGACTTTGAAAGTACTTGTACTTGAGGAATTTGTAGTCTAAATATAGCTGATGAAGCCATAAAAAGCAGTGACAAGTATCCTGAGGGTGTTTTCGAAACGATCGGATCGAATAAATAGATCATAATGCTACTTTTCGGGTCAAGAGCATTAACTAATAGTCGACTGCTTTCTCTGAGTGTAAAGAGTTCCATCTGGCCAGGAGTATCGATAATTACAAAATCAGCTGAAGAGCTCTCGATTTCATCCTTAATCTCATTAATAACAGTAGGAATTAGGTCTGCTCCAATAATTTGCGCACAATTAGGTCCAACATTGTATCTTTGCATAATATCCTCAAGGGTAAACCATTCACGGATATCAACATGGGCAGGATA
>CAZPML010000009.1:0-22118 GCA_964587675.1 uncultured archaeon | reverse complement strand
TCCTCGGAAATATTTTTTCCTCGGTCTCGAAAGAGATTACTTGACCGTACGCGTGCACTCCAGAATCGGTTCTACTAGCACTTCTCAACCTCGGATTTTCTATTCCTAGCTTTCTTAAAGCTTTAATCAGTTCACCTTCGACGGTTCTTTGATCTGGCTGGTACTGACTCCCATGAAACCTGTCTCCAAAGTAAGCAACTTTGAAGGCATATTTCATATCTCTTTACCTAGCAAGGATGAAATGAACTCATTTAATGTGGATATTTTTCGAAGTACAACTTCTTTCACATTTTTTTGACCTTGGTAGAAGCCTATCGCCGCTCCAACTAAAAATAGGAATTCCAAGTCATCAAGCTGGTATTTCTGCTTGATGTCCATCAATTCACCGACTTTACTCTCCGGCAATCCATTGACAGTTGGCTCCTCAACTTTCTCCTTAGATTCAAGAAACTTCTCATCGATGCTCCATTTTGATTTTAGTTCTTCAAACGCATCCCAAAGAATAGATTTCCTTGTTTGGACGTCCATGTCCTCAGTATATTAAAAATTTAAAAAAGTTTTCTTAGCCAATTCGAAGCGCTTTATTCGTCTTGCTTATGCTGTCGTTTTTATCAGCGATTTTTAGCACAGCTCTAATTGCATCAATGTTCTCGGGTACAACGATTGCTTCTTGATGAATCGCCTGAGTTATGAACAAATCGCTACCATCGATCCCGATGGATTCCTCCCAAACCACGTTCTCATACAAATCGTATCTCAATCTTAACTCCCTTGCATACTCAATTATCTTTGCTGTGGAAGTGAATCCATCGAGTGCGGAGACAACCATTATCCTAGGTTCATTTTCAAGTACATACAAGATGTCCGAAGGTTTTAGGTTCTCTTTCAATTCAACACAAAGCGAGTGTACGTGCATGAGAGTTGTTGGCAATTTAAAGGCCGTAGTAACGATATCAACATCTGGTAAGATTGTTTTAACATCTGGACCATGATGAGACGGTACAGAGACCGGATCTGGCATTATGCCATTTACCAGTCCCTTCTTGTCCTCCTTTGGGTCAACAACCCTTCTTAACATCGTTGCTCTTATTCTTCCGATCTTAAAGTTCGATTTTAGGAGGTAAATTAGCCTCGTTAATCCGGTTGTGTTGCAACTCACAACCCTTACATATCTTTTGCCTACTGCAGCATCGTAATTCGCCAACGAATTGAACGATACTTCAGCAACATCCTCCTTTTCTCCACCCTGGAATATCGCTTTCATACCCATGCTATCGTAATACTTCCCTTTGTTCTCTGCTCCAACCCTATTGGGGCTACAGTCGACTACGATGTCGGATTTTTTTAGTAACTCTTCAACGGTTCCACAAACCTCTATTCCCTCATCTTCAAAAAGTTCAAGGTTCTCAGGTTTTGCTAAGTACAAATCGTACTTTTCAGATGCCAATTTTGCTTCGAAGTCGGGCTTGGTTTTTGTTACACCAACCACTTTCATGTCATCCTGCTTGCTCACAGCATCAGCGACTCTCTTTCCTATTGTCCCATAGCCGTTTATAGCTACTCTAACTGTCATTACACCCCTCCAGGAGGATCTTATGTCCAATTAAATCCATTTCAACTACTTTTCCCTCCACTTCTTTGTAGTTGCCGAGTATGTCCCACATTTTGACTTTATCACCGTCTACAACTATTTTTACTACATCCTCCATTAGAACATCCTCTCTATCTTTCAAGAATACTTTTGACTCACACATGATTTTAGATTCCATTATGATGTTAAAAAAATCTATTGATGCTCACTCAGAATTCCGACGAGTTTTATTACTTAACTTGCTTTACCGAAAATGATTTAGTTTGGTTGAGTTTTCTGATCTTGATGAGGTACATCAGTATCTTTGACACAACTCTCCGAGACGGAGAACAAATGCCAGGAGTCTCGCTCCCATTAAAATTCAAAAAACAAATAGCAAAGCAACTTGATAAACTAGGAGTCGACATAATTGAAGCAGGCTTCCCTTCAGCTTCAAAGGGAGAATTTGAAGCCGTAAAGGAGATATCAAAGATGGGTCTTAATGCTAAAATATGTGGATTAGCGAGGGTAATAAGAGATGACATAGACTTGGCAATTAAAGCCGACGTCGACATGGTACACATCTTCGTTCCTACTTCCAAGATCCAAGTTGAGCATACGATAAAAAAAAGCAGAGAAGAAATAATAAACATAGCCACCACTTGCGTTGAATACATTAAATCCCATGGTTTACTTTGCATGTTTTCAGCCATGGATGCAACTAGAACTGAAATCAGCTATCTAAAAGAGATATACAAAGCCGTCGAAGATTCCGGAGCAGACATCATAAATGTTCCCGATACCGTAGGCGTTTCAACACCGTTTAAGTTCCACAATTTAATCAAAGAATTAAGGGAACATATTTCTATCCCAATCGACGTTCACTGTCATAACGATTTTGGTTTAGCCGTTGCAAATACCTACGCCGCGGTTTTAGCTGGTGCAAACGAGGTTCAAGTCACTGTAAATGGCATCGGAGAGAGGGCCGGAAATGCCGATCTATCACAGGTTGTAATGATTCTCCATTCACTTGAAAATGTTAAAACTGGAATAAAGACCGAATATCTGTTTGAGACGTCAAAACTGGTTGAAAGATTAACGGGAATTAGAATCTCACCGAACACTCCAATCATTGGTGAAAACGCATTTAGTCATGAAAGCGGTATCCACGCGCATGGTGTATTGAAGGAGGCTTCAACTTTTGAACCCGGAGTCCTAACACCCGAAATGGTTGGGCATAGAAGAAGGATCGTGATCGGAAAGCACGCTGGAAGACATCAAATTAAAAAGATTCTTGAAGATGCCGGTTATATTGTTGACGATGAAACCTTAAACAAAATATTTGAAAAGATAAAGGAGATTGGAGACAAGGGAAAGAGAGTTACCGACAGAGATCTCTTTGCAATAGCGGAGGTAATACTTGGAGAAGTTAGAGCCGAAGAGAAAGCCGTGGTGGTCAATGAGGTCACGGTTCTCACTGGAAATAAGATAACTCCAACCGCTATTCTCAACGCGAGCGTCTTCGGGAATGAAAAAGTTACATCCGCAATAGGAGTTGGTCCAGTAGACGCTTCCCTTAAAGCCGTCGCAAGTTTGATTGGAGAGAGCATAAAGATAACAGAGTTTAGAATGGATGCAATAACCGGAGGTAGCGATGCCCTAGCTGAAGTCTACGTTACAGTTGAGGATGAGGAGGGAAATTCCTTTACTTCGAGAGGAGCCGGGCAAGATATTGTCATGGCATCAATAGATGCCGTAATTAATGCTATAAACTACCTAATGCTCGTTAAACATAAAAATAAGAATCAGGGCCACAAGCCATAGTATGCGTTTAGAACAATTACCAGCGCACCGGTTAAGATTCCCGCCACCAACACCGTCTTGGGATTGACTCTGATTTGCGTTCTCTCTTCCTCAAAGTATCTCATTATTCCAGCTGAAGACATCAGTGGCGGTGTTCTAGTCTTGGTTTTTCTGACCTTGGCCATAGAAAATGTTTTGTTCTTAAATATTTAATTCTTGCGTGTATAGGGGATTGCTCATCGGTCCAACCGAGCAACGTCATGGTTATTTAATAACCGAAGATCTGAGATTTGAAGAGAGTAGAATTGACTTCGACGAGTATATCTTCACTCCGACCTTTTTTAATTCCCACACTCATCTCGGTGATGCAGCATTGAAAGAAGCGCCGTTTATGGAACTTAGAAAACTCGTTGGACCCGATGGATACAAACATGAATTCCTCCAGAAGACCGATCCCGAGTCTCTTAGGCATTTCGCTACCCTTGAGGTCGAGATCGCAAGAAAATCCGGTACTTCGCATTTTTTAGACTTTAGAGAAGGCGGAATAACCGGTTATGAAGTAATCCAGGGTTTACCAGGTGTTCTGCCATTACTTAGACCAAACTCAATTCAAGAGGCTAAAAGAATGAGGACGTTCGGATTTTCTTTTAGCAGTGTTAGAGATTACAATTTAGAGTTTCTAGAATCGATCAGAAAACTAGCAAAGAATAGAGGGATAATTTTCGCTTTACATGCGGGTGAGGCGGACTGTAACGATGTCGATTCTGCACTCGATCTTAATCCAGACTTAATTATCCACATGAATTTCTGCCCCCAAAAATTAAAAGATGTATTCGACTTGAGGATTCCTATCGTTTCCTGCTTCAGAAGTAATGCATTTTTTGGTTTGTTAAACCCAGAAAGCTACAAATTGCTGAAAGATTACGATCTGTGGTTGCTTGGGACAGACAACGCGATGATCGCTTCACCTTCAATTTTAGATGAACTTCACTTTGCATCATACATAGTCAGAGACGACGAGTCTCTTTTCAGAGCTGCTATAAAAGGTCATGAGCTGTTCAATCAGAGGAGCGGATTCATCGTGTTCCATAGAAAGTACTCCTTCAAAAAAACGAGAGATCCCATATCAACTCTAGTAAGGAGGGCAAATTCTTTCGACATCGAGCTAGTGTTATTTGGAGAAAATAGTTAGGAGGATTTTCTCAATTCTTCCTCTCTCAAAACCCTACGTAGTATTTTACCCACGGCTGATTTCGGTAATTCTTCGCGGAATTCAATGATTCTCGGAACTTTATATGGAGCTAATCTCTCCCTACAGAAATTTATTATTTCCTCTTCGGTTAGTTTTCCTTTGTATTCTTCTTTAATTACTATGAAGGCTTTAACCGTTTCACCCCTGTACGGATCTGGAACTCCCACAACCGCTGCCTCGAGGATGGCTGGATGTTCATACAACACTTCCTCAACTTCTCTTGGATAAATATTGTAGCCACCAGCAATTATCATGTCCTTCTTTCTATCCACGAGATAGAAATAACCATCCTCATCCATTTTTGCAATATCTCCGGTCAGTAGCCAGCCATTTACCAAAACCTTTTTTGTCTCCTCTTCCATCTTCCAGTATCCTTTCATAACCTGCGGACCTTTTATTGCAAGCTCTCCCACTTCACCAATTGGGAGGATTTTTCCTTCGTCATTCACTATGACTGCCAACGTATCTGGAAACGGTATCCCAATACTTCCTTCTTTGTTTAAACCATTAACTGGATTTGCATGGGTTACTGGTGAAGTTTCACTCAAACCGTATCCTTCAACCAGTTTTCCACCCGTTATACTTTCAAATCCCCTCTTAACCTCGATGGGGAGTGGAGCTGCTCCACTTATGCAGAATTTTATTGAGCTAATATCGTACTTATTTAGGTCTGGGAAGTTTACGATGGCATTGTACATAGTTGGTACACCGCAAAATATGGTCACCTTGTACTTCTGTATCGATTCCAAAACTCTCTTTAAATCTCTTGGATCCGGGATTAACACAATCGTCGCATTGTATGCAACTGGAGCTATCAAAGAAGTTGTCATACCGTAGCTATGGAAGTACGGAAGGACGCCAAGGAAAACTTCATTTGGGTCTTTCTCGGGAATCCACTCCAAAACTTGGTAAGCGTTTGCAACTAAATTGAAGTGAGTTGACATAACAGCCTTTGGTACTCCAGTCGTTCCCCCCGTATAAAGAAAAACTGCCACGTCATCTTTTGGGTCGATTTTGGCCCTTTGGGTAGATGGTGGAAATCTTTCCACCTCTTTCCAGAATACAACCTCCGGTCTTCTCTCAATTTTTACCTTTGGTTTCTTCAATGGATAGAGAAAACTGAGCGGAAATGGTAAGAAGTCTTCAATTTTACATACCACTACTTTCTTTAATTTACCCTCCTCAATTAATTTTTTAACTCTCGGATAGATGAATTCGATGAAGAAGCCGTATTCAGCTTCACTATTTTCTACGATGTATCTAATCTCCCTTTCGGTGTAAAGGGGATTGCATTGAACGACGGTTGCACCAGTTTTTAGCACTCCAAAAAAGGCGGCGGCGTAGTGAGGGGTGTTCGGTAAATCTAGAACAACCTTTGTACCCTTACCCACTCCCAACTCATATAAAAAAGCTGCCACTCTATCGCTCAGCTCATCCAATTCCTTATAAGAAATTTTTTTACCAAAGAATATCAGCGCGGTTTTATTTGGGTTTTCCCTAGCGGATCTCTCCAGTAATTCATACAAAGGAATTGTCGGATAATCAACATGTTCTCGAACGCCTTCATCGTAGTGTTTAACCCATATTTTATTTATCTCGGTTTCATCAACATCCACCAAAAATTTTCCTTCAACGCCGAGCATGATTGAAGTTAGTTCCCAATATTTTAACCTTTTTTGCGGTAAACCACCCATCCCCATACAAAGTTCTGTACTTCCAAGCCAATGGCGATGAATTAAATCATAACTCCAAATAAAAAACCAACCACCGCTCCGAGGTTGACAAACGGTAGACCCGGATGGGCTCCACCTTTTCTCTCAATCAAAGAGATTAACACTAGTAATCCAATGGCTGCCCCAAGGATGGAAGTTAAAGTTGGTATTTTGATAAAAAACAATTTAGGTGCCTGAAAATACCTCTGAATTGATGCTGCCAATATGCATGGCATGACGACATCTCCAACGCCCATGTAAGCATTTTTACCTTTTATTGGGATTATAAAAAGCATTGGAGCCTTTATACCGGCTATTGATTCAGCTAAACTTATCATATGCTTTGTTTTGTAGACCGATATGACGTCATAAACTGATAGTATCGCAAGTAAGACTATTACCGGCAAAGGCTCTAAACTTATACCAAAAATTGCCGAAATCCCCGCTGAAAGTAATAAAGCCGAAATGTTCATAATAATCCAATTTGGCCTTAAAGCTAAAATTAAGACCAAGACTAGAGATATTACCAGAGAGAAGATACCTATGAACGGTAAGAGTACGTAGTAAATGGCAACGAAGGTTACAGAATAAATTACTAAAATTAACAATTTTCTATATTTTATTGAAAAAAGAATAAAAATAGTAAATAATATTATTAACATGAAGTATATGAACGAGTTTTTTACATCTGAAGGATTTTCAAAAACATGCATGCCAGCCTCTTCATAAACGGGAGTCGAATATACAGCAAGTAGAGCACTAAAAAGGAAGAATAAAACGAAGAAGTACCTCAAGAAACCACCCTCAATCTAATGGGCAAGTTCCTTGAGAGGGCAAACTTCAGACTTTTTCCTGCCTCCTTGTCTTTTCTAACTCTTATCCAACCCTTCTTACTGACTAATGCAGAAAACAGATACTCATCACCGGCATAAATTTCAACAGTTCGCCCCTCCAATCCCTCCGCTCTTATTACGTAATGCCTCCTCGTTTCCTCCACTTTCACCTCATGATCCTTTGACTCTTTTGGAACGAGATCTATAGATACGTTTAGCTCCTCTTCAATCCTTTTTAACCTCCTACCTCTCCTACCAAGAACAATTGATATGTATTTCTCTGGGATTCTCACCACTGCTCTTCTTCCCACAAGTTCTATTTCGAAATCGTCTGTATAGTAAGAAATTTTTTCTTCCAAAGCCTTTTTTAATTTCTCGTCAGTTTCCACAGGCATTACTACAACTTGCTCACCGTAAGTGTATATTTCAAATTCAAGCTTTTTAGATTCAAAATCTCTTACTTCGATCACAGGTCTTGCCAAGTCAGGTTCAAACATTCCCATGGGAACTTTAACCGTGAATTCAAGCTCGTATATTTTCCTTATCTCTCCGGCTTCAATGAATATTACCGTGTCAACAACTTGAGGAATTATACCGAGCTCCACCCTTCCTATCATCCTCTGAATTGCATCGATCGCGCGGGTCGCATGTGTAACTCCGATCATTCCCACTCCCGCAAGCCTCATGTCTGCGAAAACTTGAAAATCTGAGGTTTTCCTTAGTTCATCATATATCGTGTAATCCGGCCTTACGAGCAATAAGATGTCCGCGGTCAATGCCATGTCTCCCTCTAAAGGAGCGTATTGAGTTATTTCATCCTTGACCATCAGATCTCTAGGACTTTCCATTGTTTTTACGATGTATCCCTTCTCCATTAAGTAGTTGGCAATGCTAGCAGCGAACGTAGACTTTCCGGCTCCAGGTGGACCAGCAATCAATATTCCCCTTTGTCTTTCACTTATTCTTAATTTTAGCTCCTCGCTAACGCCATATTCATCGATTGTAACTTTTGCAATTGGTCTTACAGCCGTTACTTCCATTTTATCCGAGAAGGGTCTTTCGGCAATGGCTATTCTCAATTCTCTCAGCTGTACAACCGTAGCCCCCCTCCTTTCTATTTCAACGCTGCTATCCTCATCTTGTCGAGCTGCTTCCAATATTTCATTGGCAATTTCACTTAACTCCTCATAATCCATCGGCTCTTCTCTCAGCTTTACGAGCTTTAATTTACCAATCTTTCCCCTCTTCGCATAAGGTGGTACACCTTCCCTTAAGTGAACGCTAGCGGTGTCTGGAGTAAAAAAATTCATTATTCTCGTATTTTCAGGTTTTATTATCCTAGGCTTGATGTAAACGGAACTTATACCCTTTGCTTTAGCAACCAAATGCTGGACCCTATCGGATGTGATCAAAGTTGCGTTGAAATTCGACGCCAACTCTCTAATCATGTTATCAATTTCTCCACCCTTGGCCAATTTTATCTGCTCGAGGTTTGGCCTTTTCCCGGCAAATGATACATCGCAACCCTTCTTCTTGGCAACTTCGAGTATCCTCTCCACCTCAGTTAAACCCTGGAATCCACTCATTTTTCCAAAATTTGCCTGAGCCTCAAGCTCCGCGATAACGGCCTCTGGAATTATAATAGAACCTTCAATTTCTCCCTCTTCAATTAACTTCGACACCCTCCCGGAAACAATTACGCTTGTATCCACAACATATTTCATTATTTAATCCTCCGATAAAAACAGGAGTAATTTCCAGTATGACAGGCCACTCCTCGCTGTCTAACCAAATACAACAGTGCATCCCCATCACAGTCTATTCTTACCTCCACGATTTCCTGTACATTTCCAGACGATTCCCCCTTTTTCCAAAGCTTTTTTCTACTTCTACTCCAGTAATGCGCGAATCCCGTTTCAATTGTCTTGGTTACAGCTTCCTCGTTAGCGTACGCAAGCATTAATACCTCTTTGGTTTCGACGTCCTGGGCAACCACCGGCACCAATCCTTTATCATTAAATCTGATTAATTGTAGATCCATCGGGATAACCTTCCTAGATGTGATAAAAAATTTTCTTCATGGATTTAGTTCGTCCAAAAGTCTACATGCTTGACAAATTTTTCTAGGAGTTGGTTCACCGCATTTCTCGCACATATTAAGTTTTATTTGAGGATAGAGTTGTCTAAGGCAAGGTTCCAATTTTTCAAATGCCCTTAGCACGGAATACTTCCTTCCAGGGTATTTATTCTCGAAATCATACAAGAAATCCCTAACACTTGTCCTGACGGGGAAGTAACTGTAGGGACATTCATCAAAGGTGAGCGGGAGCTTATGTAAAAGACCATATACAACCACTTCTTTTTCATACACTTCTTTAAAAGGCTTGATCCTCATAACTAAGCCCTCTTGAACCCTTTGCGGAGTCAATCTAGCCAATCTCTCTATATCCGCGTTCAGGAAGTTGAGTAAAATCGTCTGGGTTTCGTCATCTAAATTATGCCCAGTGGCCAACTTATTCGCACCGATTTCTCTCGCAGTTTTGTTCAATAAATATTTCCTGAAAACACCACAGTAAGTGCATGGTTTCTTATCGCCCCTCCTCACCATTTCATCGAGTGTCATACCGAAGTTTTCTTTAAACGAAACTACCACGTGTTCGATTCCCAGTTCTTTTGTTATTTTCCTTGCTATTTCAACAGTTGGAGGCCTATATCCCTCAATACCCTCATCAATCGTTATTGCAATAAATTCGAGATTTCTCCTCTTTCCATATAGTTTGCTGAGGGCGAAAGTGAGAGTAACACTATCCTTACCGCCGCTTAAAGCTATCGCAATCCTATCATCGTTTTCTATCATCTTGTGCTTCCTTACAGCTATTTTCACTCTTCTTTCAAAGTCTTCGATGAAGTGACGCCTGCATAGATGTCTATTGGAGTGCCTCTGGAAATACACGGCCTTCCGGTTGCAAATTGAGCACTTCACATTCCAAAAAAGTAGCCTTAATTATATAAATTTCTAGGCCCTAAGATCTCTAATGCTGTAAATAACTCTCAAATCCTTCACATCCCGAAAAGATCGTACGTTTTCCACTATTTCGTCAATCAAATGCTTTTTGATCGCATGAACCATGAAGTACAGTTGGAAGTTCCACTTATCAGATGGGACTCTTTCTATTAGATGGGTGATTTGCGGAAATTCATCCAATAGTTTGGTCGCCACTTCACCAACGTTATCAACGTTTAGAACTACCATGCCATTTTCTTTAAAGCCAATTCTTGATTCGTCCAATACACCGCTGAAATCTCTCGCCACCCCTTTCTTTAAGAGTTCTCTAGCCATCGACAGAACTTCCTCCTCTTCGTAGCCAAAACTTTTGAATCCCTTAAAAGGTCTCTCACACACCCTCAGAGATTCAAGTGACTTAACAACGTTCTCGTCGAATCCCAATTCTACTATAGGTACGGGATCTTTTCTTTCAGGAACATGCCTACTCCACGATATGCCCCTGTATAAGTCGTACTTCACGTTCATCTTGTATATCCTCTTGGTTGGAAGAATTACGTGTTCCGTGGATCCGGCACTTTTTATTACCTCATTCACTATTCTCTCGATGCCATCTAAACTCTCGGCCTTGACGGTAAACCAGATGTTGTATTCACATTCCCTAAGATAGCAGTGCTTAATGGTTGTTTTATCGTAGTTCGCGATCGCATTGGATACCTTTTCAACATCATTAGCCTTTAAAGCAACGAGTGCAGCATCCCTAAACTTCCTAAAAGCTTTGTAATTCAAATTTAACCCGTACCTCTTCAGAATACCGATCTTCTTGTAGTAGATTAATTCTTTCTCAATTTCATGGAAGTCTCTCCCCAAATCTTCAGCTAGATCGACCAAGGGAGTTGTTGAAAGGGGGAGATCATACTGAATGCCCATCAGGAGGGGCCTGTCTATCATCGGTTCCCTCCCTTACGTACCTATCGACAAGGCTCTCCGCATATTTCCTAGCTTTTTCCAACCTCTCCTCCTTTACGAGTCTCTTAAATTCCTCATCCGAACTTACGATGGAATAAAGTTTCATCCTAACATCGATAGGAATCCCAGAAGATTTCATATACTTTTTTAGATGTTCCATTGCCCGAAGAAAGTAGTATATTTCTTCATTTTTTTCAAGAGTCTCTTGGAACATGTCTCTCACTTTTCTAGCAACGATGCCGCTTTTTCCTTCCGTCGTTACCGCGAACCTAATTCCCTTCTTACCACCTTCAAAGGGGACTACCACTTCTGTCATATCCGCATCATTTGCCAGATTGATGAGTGTCTTGTATTTCCTAGCGATTCGAAGTATTCTCTTGTTATATTCTCTATCGTTTAAGGCCACCACGATCAAGTAATACTCAGAAGCAATTTTATCCAAATCCAAGTCGGAAACGTCGGCCCTAACCAATTTAACTAAGTTGTTTTTTTCCAAATTAATTAACTCATCGGTAAACTCTAAACTAAATACCGTTACATCTGCCCCAGCTTCGATGAACTTCCTCGCTCTATTTGTGCCCACGTTTCCACCACCTATAACTGCTACTTTTTTGTCCGATAGTTCTATGTAGAGCGGAACCCTCATGCAATCACCGGTGAGAGAGAATTTGCAATTTAGTAAATAAAAAATTACCCCTATATAATCTCACCAACTTCTTCACAACCAAAACCTTCCAATTCCTTCGATGATGTTAAGATTACGGCAGTTCCAGGTCCACCTGACTTTTGACATTTGATGACCGCTCTTCCACCAGCAAGCGATGCCACATATTGTGCAGTCTCCATCAGTCCCATGCTTTTCACCGGAAAGATGGACGATGCCATGCCACCTCTCACCAGTTCAGCCAACTCCCTTAGTTTGTCTACATTTAACAAATCATCTATCTTGAGATCAGATGTATTAACGCTTCTCCCATAAAAAAATATTCTTTCACCTCTTTTTGGAATATTCTTAACCGAGAGGTCTCTAATACCCACAAGAGTGCATGAGAATCCGCTTTGCTCGGTCCTAAATAGGTCTTCCGTTGATGCCAAAATTAGCTTGACCTTAAAGTGCTTATTTAAAGCCGAATCCAAACTTTGAAAGAATTTTTTTGAATACTCGAAATCATTGGCGGTCGAAACTAGAACTATTATTGGGGATATGAACCTGCAAATACTTTCGACGATCAATTGATTCGCCATAACTTCAGCCACAAAGTCTAAATTTCTCCTAAAATCGAATTTTTTCTCACCAACACCACCGTAAGATATTGTAAAGACCGAAATCGACATCAAATTACCTAAATCTATATTTACCGCGTTCCTCTCCTCATAAACATCTATGTTCTTTAAAGGAAAGGAGGGTTTGAAATAAAATCCTATGTTCTCAAGTAACATTAAATAAACCGTTAGAGCATTCCTTATCACTTCAGATCTTGTCATTAGAGTCTTTCCCGCTATTTCATCGATTTTCTTAATAATCTTATCATCAAGGCGAAATGCAACGATTCCCATAAGTTTCCAAGTTTTGATGGTATAAAAAAATTTAAGCTCTCGAGAAAAACGTCCTTGGGCAAATGAGTTATAAAGTCGGGTAGAAATTTTATACATGGATAAACCAATACTCCAAGTTGCTCTCGATCTGCTAGAACTTAAAAGGGCCATAGAAATAGGTGGCGAGGCAATCGAAGGTGGAGCCGATTGGCTCGAGGCGGGAACGCCCTTGATAAAGAGTGCGGGAATGGATGCCGTAAGAGAGCTGAAAAGAACCTACAAGGGACATAAAATACTTGCCGACATGAAAACAATCGATACGGGAGCAATAGAAGTGGAAATGGCCGCAAAAAGTGGCGCCGATATCGTTATAATCCTCGCTCTTTCCGACAATTCTACTGTAGCAGAAGCCATACGGGCCGCAAGGAAATACGGTAGCGAGATAATGGTGGACCTCCTCAACGTTCAAAATCCAGTCGATCGGGCTAAGGAACTGGAGGAAATCGGTGTTGATTACGTAAACGTCCATGTTGGTATCGATCAACAGATGATCGGGATGGATCCGTTTGAAGTTTTAAAAGAGGTTGTAAAAGAGGTGTCAATACCAGTAGCCACCGCTGGTGGATTAGATGCCAAAAGTGCAGCTAAATGCGTCTCAATGGGCGCAGATATAATAATTGTTGGCAGTAACATAGTCAAATCAAGGGATGTAACCAAATCAACTAAAATCATCAGGGAGGCAATAGACAAGGCAAAAGAGGAGAAAATCATCCTCAGTAAGAGAGATCTTGAAGATGAGATCCGCAAAATTCTATCAGAGGTCTCTACACCAAACATCAGCGATGCCATGCACAGAGCAAAGGCTATGGATGGAATTTATCCAATTGTGAGAGGTAAAAAGGTAGTGGGAAGAGCCGTTACCGTTAGCACGATGGATGGAGATTGGGCAAAAACTGTGGAAGCGATCGATCTCGCAAAAAAAGGTGATGTCTTAGTCATAAAGTGTTCCGGTTCGACCGCAGCCGTTTGGGGTGAGTTAGCCACCAGAAGTTGCATAAATAAAGAAATAGCTGGAGTTATAATCGATGGAGCCGTAAGAGACGTAGACGATATTAGAACGCTTCAGTTCCCTGTTTTCGCAAAGAAAGAGGTTCCAAATGCCGGAGAACCGAAAGGATTTGGTGAGATCAATGTTAAGATCGTTTGTGGAGGAATAGAGGTGAACCCGGGCGACTGGATTGTCGCGGACGATAACGGCGTCATGGTGATACCAAAGCAAAGGGCTTACGAAATCGCAAGAAGGGCACTGGAAGTCAAAAAAGCTGAAAACAGAATAAGGGGCGAAATAGAAGAGAAGAAAAGGACGCTAGCAGATATAGTTGAACTCTACAAATGGGAGAAGGTCCAATGATTGATTACAGCGACAGGAAAGAGATCGGAAGAAGCGGAGAATTCGTTTCCGCTATTGGGCTGGGTACTTGGAACATCAGGAATTACAAAACAGCATTGAACACTTATTCATTGGCTGTTGAGTATGGTATTGACAACATAGATACCGCAGAAATGTACGATGGCGGGAGAGCAGAAGCTTTTGTTGGTGAATTAATTAGAAGGGTGGGAAGGGAGAACTTGTTCGTTACAACGAAAATCCTTCCCAGCAGGTTGAATTCAAAACATGACGTTATAAAAGCCGCAAAAAGCAGTTTACGAAGGATGGGAATTAGCTGTGCTGACCTATTTTTGATACACTGGCCGAATTATTCTTTGCCAATTAGCGAGCAGATTAAAAACTTCGAGGCCATTTACACTGAAGGATTGGCCAGATACATAGGAGTGAGCAATTTCGACCTAAAAGAGCTTCAAGAAGCAATATGTTCGGTAAAAGCGGCCGAAATTGTGGTTGATCAGCTACATTACAGTGTTATAAACCGAATCATTGAGAAAGAGCTTCTACCTTACTGCATAAGTCAGGACATCACAATCCAAGCGTACATGCCCCTCGAGAGAGGGGAGATATTCGCACTACCAACTCTAAAAGAGATCGGCCAGAAATACGAGAAAACAGCTCTACAAGTTTCCTTAAATTATCTAATCTCCCATAAGAGAACCGTTGCCATACCAAAGACTGAGAACCCCAATCACTTAATTGAAATAGCCGGAAGTATGGGATGGAGACTTAGCGAGAAAGATCTTTTGTCAATTAAATCCCTAGGAGACAGATAGGATCACGAAAGTAATTCCTAGAGATATCAAGAAAATTCCACAAGCCCTTCTAAATTTTTCAAGCGCTTCAACGGTTCTCGCAACGTTTTCTCTCAACTTTACCGAGAACGCACCCAATCCAACCATCCAAATCGTTGTTCCGAGCCAAAAACTAAAAATTACCGTTACAGAAAGAAGTAAGGTTTTCATGAGTGCCGAGTAAATTATCGCCACCCAAAGAGTTGGGCAAATGGTCGTAAATCCGGCTATAAGACCTAGTAAGAAAGTCGGGGCGTAAGTTGTTTTAAATCTGATCGAGATTCGAAGGTTTGGCCAACCATACCTCAGCCAGCATCCATACAAAAACAAGAGGGAACTCATGATGATTCTTAGAGAAGTTATGTAAATTCCAGATTTTAGAATTAAATTGCCCAAATAAAAAGCCACGATAGCCAGTAAAATGTACAGCATTAACCTGGATACCGAAAATAAGATCGATGAGAGTACCGCCTGCTTTATATAACCTACTGAGTGGGCTATGTGGGGTACTAGGATCATACCACAGAATGTTACGCACGTAACGCCGGTTGTGAGTCCCAAAAAGAAGTTCACTGCAACCGCCTCAACTAAACTGGGTGTCCAAATGTAATGGCTCACTTCAATTTCAGAGATCGCCGTTATCGTGAAATATAGTGTCAATACAAGCAAAACTATCGTGATCAGTGACTTTAGATCCACTCTCATGATCTCAACCTTTTTAGAATTACAAGAACTGTAAAAATAGAGATCAGTGCCAACAAATAATAATTGAGGAAATTGGCCTTTTTCGATCCCTTCTCAATTTTCATGCCCCAAGCTAAAGCGTTCTTTGTAAGTTCAACTCCATCCAGATTTATTTTTCTGGCCGGATTTGTATACGATTTGGTTACAATAGAATTCTCACCGTAAACCGGTGATCCGGTAACAATTATCTTGTTATCCAATTTTGGACCAGCAAAAAACTCTGTAGCCATAACCACATAACCGCTTTTTCTTTTCATGGCCTCCTCTTCGAATTCCCAAGGTTCCCGCCCACAAACACAAACAGCTTTCGTTGGCAATTGTCTCAAAGGGCAGATGTACGGTTCGTGAACGAATGGAGTGGAAGAGTTGTTTAGAAGGATTGCTATGCTTCCAAAACCGCTCTTTATCACCCATTCAACATCCGCAACTGAAGAATCCTCCAGGGATACATAGGTTTTAACCGGAATGAACCCGAATAGGTAATCGTAACCACAAACAATGGTTGGAGAATAAAATAAGACCTTCGACACTCCACTCGAGATGTTCGACTTGTTGTTTACAACATCGGCAATCACATAAAGCGGTTCAGAATAGGTTGTGTACTTGATTAAAGTCAACTGCTCCAGTCTAAGCTTTGATTCAACTCTTTCTAAGATTTTATTAGCAAAATAGATCTTGCTTATTTCCTTGTCGTACTTACCAGAGATCCATAACATTTTGCTTCCCTTTTTGAACCAATTTTCTAGAACTCTTAGCTCTTCATCACTAATTTCGTCCCCAGGATCGATTATTAATCCCTGCAGCTGGTCTAAATCTTTAACGTTGAAGTCGCGTACTTCAACGAGCTCAAAACCTAATTTTTCTACTACATCTCTCAATTGCGTGATAGAGGAGCTGTATTGACCGTGGGATAAATCCACTCCAATTTTTTGCGCGGAGGATATTCCAATAAGTAAAAAAATAAAAACTATAAACTTTATTGTTTCACGTACAATGGCCATCTATCCATAAACCAACAATGGTAGAGCAACGGAACTATCCACCATGTGGCCCAAACTAAGGCAAGTTGAGCTTCTGAATCCCAACTGGTTGGAACTCCCAGTAGAGCTGGTCCAACAGCATAGTAAACTTGGTGAATGATGAATCCGGCTATGAAGACCACTGCCGTTCTGATCGCCCAATTTACCTCTGGTGAGAATCTCTTTGGGATGTTCCCAAAGTAATAATAGAGCGCTAAAGTTGGGTACAACATGAATCCCGCAACTTCTGCTGAGTGCAGGTATCTCCAGTATAGTCCAGCTGATCTTCTTCCACCCGGAATTGCGTAACCCAAATTTATGTCCATCAATGAGAGAACTACATACATAGTAAGTAACGAAATTAGAATTATGCCCACCAATCCAAATATACCTATCCAAGGTTGTTTCTTAGCTGCAGTCCAAGGTCTCCCTTCCCAGATGGTTGCTGTCATTATTAGGTAGACAACAGCCCAGACGAACCAACCAAATACGAAGTTACCATGGTAGGTGAGCGCAATATCCTTCCACCAAGGTGTAGCTGCAACAAACTTCTGGGTCTTTGGAAAAGCCTCTCCAAAGTGTGGATGTACCAAGATTTGGAATAGAAAAACAGAGATGCAAAGTCCTATTGCAAATACAGCCAATCCGAGCGAGGGTTGATCTACTTTTCCCTTCCATGGCCAATTTTGGAAGAGAATTGGCCAAACTCCCATGCCAAATATTACGACTATCGCTGAATACGCTAATGCGTAGCAGGAGTAATCTCTCGCCGCCAGCTTTGCAATACCCATTGATTCTAGCTTAGGCCAGCTGAAGTAAGGTACGGAATATGGCCCATAGAAGTAGAAGAAGTACGCGATACATACGATAGCTATTATTACACTTACCGGTATCATCACGACTCTCTTCTTCGGTGAGAGTCTTGAAAATGGATAGTTTTCGAAAACCAAGTACATCCAAATGATGGGAACTACCAACCAAGCTGTAATTGCAAAGAACCAAAGTGGAGTGTACATTCTGATTGGTCCTCGTGGATCAGCTAATATGGCCCAAAAGATCAGAGCAATTATCGTTGATATTACAACACCAGCCGAACCTGTTGCGTATAAATTCCATCTTGGACGTGTTTCTTGCATCATATCACCCCCTCAAAAGTGATTTCCTTAATTAGCTCTCCTTTTTCGTTGTACCACTTTATCGTTTTTCCATATTCAATTACGTCACCATTTGATGCCCATGAGCATTCAATTCCAAATTCCTTCATCCTTTCAATGGTAACGTGTCCCGTGCAGTGATTCGCTCCAACAAATTCGAAGTCAAGCATTTTAAGATACATGAGCCAATCATTTCTTTCTGGAGACCAATCTTCAGCTAGGGCAATATGTAAACCTCCGTAGAGACCATACATATTGTTCTTTTCGATCTTAAAGTGGGTGGCCGCGTAATGGGCGAGAGTTACTATCCCCATGTGGCAGCAGCCGGTTGCGGTTACCAAGCCCCTATCTTTAACATTAAACAAGGCAGCTTGCTCCCCATTGATCCCCAAAATTATCCACCCAGGAAATGTTACCAAGGCCATTCCAGGTGGAATTTCTGGTATTTCTTTATGAGTATAAGGCTTAAGTGGTTCTGTGAGGATCAATTTGCCCCTATGACCCCACTCTTTTAATTTCGCTTTGGCTGTATCACTCAAAGTCGCTGGTGCAATTATGGTAATGTCGGGTCTAACTTCCAAAACAGCGGGCATGGCCCAAAAATGATCCATATGTTCGTGGCAGACTACTATAAAATCGAGTTCCTTCAGATCAGGAGAGAAGCCCGTTGCCAAATATCTCCTTTTCATGTGAGGTGCGTTCCAGCCAACTCCCATGAAAAACTTCCATACCTTTCCATCTTTTCCAACTTCAACGGCAAAAGCCGTCCCCAATGCTAATCTAGAGGGATCTTTGTAGATGTCCTCTAACCACTCTTCAAAAGTCCACTGACTCACAGCCATACCACCATGGGCGAAGATATCTCCCAAAAGGCTGTTAGGTCCCTTTAACCTTTTCCAACCTCTTTCTTCTAGGACGATGATCTTTACGTAATCACAAGTACCCATATCGACCTTTTCTATTTTTGGCTTAGGCACAAAAGCGTCGTGAACAGCTACAAAACTCACTAGGATCAATAGTACCACTACTGACAAGACGAAACTTACTTTCTTTTCCATACAAATTCACCCCAAACCTAATAGTTGTGAAGAACGTGATGGATGGTCATATCTTGAGAATTGGAGCGAAGAGCGAATTATTTCGTATTTTTTCATTGGTTAATCTAATCAATTATAATACTTAAGCTTTGTTATTATTGATTATTACTATTTATGCACCGAGATAATTTCTGCGGTAAAACTTATTTTCGGCCTTGAAGACCTGGCTTCAAGGAAACTGAACGAGATAAGCGGAGGTGAACTTCAGCTGGTCCTAATAGCTAGAGCTTTCGCCCAACAGCCGAAGTACATACTTCTGGATGAGCCTACGAACAACCTCGACCTCAGAAATCGCATTAAAGTCGTGGGTATTTTAAAGAGCTTCGTGAGGAAACGTAATATGTCGGCAATAATAGCAATGCACGACTTGAATCTCGCCTCTCTTTACGCTGACAGGATTCTGATGATAAAAAACGGTAGAATTTTCGCTTCTGGCGGAATCGAAGTTCTCAACAAGGAGAACATAAAGGCTATTTACGGGGTTGATGTTGAAGTCGTCAGGATGAACGGGAAAGTCTTCATTTTGCCAGGCGATTGAGATCCGGAAATTCCAAAGGATGCTGAATATGAAATTCAGAGCGACGGATTACTCGCTAAATGTCTCTCAATTTCGTTTTATCAAGAGCTTTCTTATGACCCTAAATACGGCTGCGGATATGTTTCCCGAGACTCGGAGGCTGAGGTGGGGGCAGAAGGCCGTGTCACTTGGGGAACTCGATAGATATCTGGAAGAGGGACGGGAGTTCCTGATGGCTTTGCCGAACGGAAAGGTTATCGTGAAGAGAGTCTGAAATCAGCAGAGTACCGTTCAGACGCGAGTAAATTACAAAGATTGATCCAGCGGAAGTTCAGGAGATCATGGCAAAGCTGAAAGTTTATTGAGGACGAAATCAAAGAGCAAGAAGGCCTTGAGCAGTGGAAAAGATGCTGCAGAGCTGGATGTGATCCTCGATGAAATACACTCTCCAAAGGTGGGCATGCTGGACAAGAAGTTTTGATTTCTCGTTCTAATAAATAAAAAAATTTTGTATTTAGGAGTGAAGTATGAGTATGAAAAAAGAAGATCAGAATTATCGGTTCAAATGTTCGCGATATTGGTTATCGTTATTTTCTAATGGAGAACGCCTTAGCTTTTGGTATTGAAAAATTTAGAGCCATCAACATCGAAGACGAGAAGCAGACCGTGGAGTTTTACGTTGAAGGAGAAGATGAAGCCGTGAATGAGTTCTGCAAATTTGCGAGGTCAAACTTTCCCCCTGATGCCGTTGTCGATGAAGTTAAAGTTGAGGATTACAAATGGTATGTCCCAAAAATAGAAGCTTTTGCTCTAGTTTTTAACATCGGACAGTTAAGAAAGTTCATAGAATACAGAAAGCAGGTTTTGAACAAGCAGGATAAGATGCTAGAGAAACAGGATTCCATGCTTGGAAAAATAGATTTAATGCTGAAAAAGCAGGACGAAACGATAAAAGCTGTGAGAGAAGTTGGAGAGGGAGTTGATAAAGTTGGGGAGAAATTAGAGGGGCTCAGGCAAGATCTCAAGGCTTATCTTGACGAAAGGTTTAAGAAGATAGAAATCGAGAGAATAAAGGAAGTTGTTGGTCTGAAATAATTTTTTAAAATGTATGAGGATAGAATAGTTATTGATTCCAAAATCAGGCATGGTAAGCCGGTTATAAGAGGAACAAGGGTTCCGGTGGATGTGATATTGGGATCGCTAGCTGGTGGGATGAGTGTAGAAGAGGTTGCAAAGGAATATGGAATTTCGAAAGAGGATGTTTTGGCAGCGATAGAATATGCTGCGAAGATTGTAGCTAAAGAGGAGATTAAAGAGTATGCGTAATTTGAAATTTCTCTTGGATGCGGATATACCACATTCAAGCACTTTGGATACGATGTTGAAGACGTAAAGACCACAAGCACTTCAATATAGATAACTTCAAAAGAAAATAACGTTTCATGGGACAATAAGACTGATCGGATATCACAGCTTTTGCAATCTTTTTTCTAATTACGGTGCGCTCTAAAGCCTCTTGAAGTTGAGAATTAGATGTACAAGGTTAATTGAGCTTACGGGTTCGTAGTTCCTACCATTCTCGGATAGATTATAAAAATGCAAGGCCAAAGCTGCGATTAAAGTCTCATATTTTCCGTATATATTAAGGTGGCAGGGTTTTCCTCGCTCTGTTGAGGGCAATCAATCCAGGTATGGCAAGTGGTAGTAGCACGATCTCAATCCTTAGATATTCTAAGGGGTTCCATTCCTCTCCCACGATCCAGGCATCCAATCCGCTTGCGAGCAAGACAAGTATGTAGAGAACGCCAAATACAGCAAGCATCAGTGAGCCAAAACCGAAGAATGCATCGTATTCATCGTGCGCTATGCCCCTAAGGAAGACAGCTGAGATTACTATAAGAACGAAACCTCCAAATACATCACTAGGAAAGAGTTGGAATATTGCTTCTCCCTTCAATCCTCCCCCGAACTCAGTCAAACCAGCAGCCAGCGTTACTATGAACAAAATTGCCGAATAATACCACTTCAATTTAAGACACCCCCAGACCAACAGCAATTCCATAAGCGATCCAAGCTACTATAAAAGCCAAGACAAGCTCGTAAGCAATAACAAAAGCTGTCCACTTCCAACTACCAAGCTCCTGCCTTAGAATTCCAAGAGTTGCCAAGCAGGGCAAGTATATCAATGTTATGATCATGAGAGCCAGTGCAGATGCTGGAGTGAAGTGTTCTGGTATTACATCAGCAACTTCCTCCTCACCTACGCCGTATATCATTCCCAAAGTTCCAACAACGATCTCCTTAGCCAAAAATCCACCAACTAAGGCTACTCCAGCAGTCCAATCTAAGCCAAAAGGTCTGATTAGAGGTTCAACCGCATGACCTATCGCAGATGCGTAGGAATTTTCGATAAGTTCACCACCATTGGTTGCATCCCAAGGATATGTGGTTAGGAACCACATTATTAAAGCACCTATGAAGAGTATCGTTGCGGCCTTCTTCAAGAAGATCAAAGTCCTATTTCGAGCACTCATCAAAACACTTTTAGGAGCTGGAGTTGCATAGGGAGGTAACTCCATGAGCAAAGGGGAAGACTTCCCACCAAATATGAACTTCCTAAATAGCGTAGCCATTACCGCAGCAAGCACAATTCCAAGCATATACATC
>CAZPML010000008.1:0-25394 GCA_964587675.1 uncultured archaeon | reverse complement strand
ATCCTTTAATTGATCCACAAAAAATTCAAAAGATTGTTAAAGGAGAAAAACTTCGTTGTAAAAACTGGGTTTAAATTTGGATCTGAATTCAGAATTTATAGTTATATTAGCAGTGTATCGGCAATACCTCACTCTGAGTTTTTGGTTAGTGTAGCAAACGATCGGATTAAAGCTGGTGATGTTGTAAGATTAGTTAGACTAGCTCAAAGTGTTAGGAAAAAATTAATTTTATTCTATAAAAATAATTTTTTATGGCTAAGGAGGGTGAAAACATGAAAATAAACGTAGGTTCGGAGAATCCTGCAAAGGTAGAAGGAGTAAAATTGGCATTTGAGCAATTTTTTAACGAAGTGACTATCCAGCCCAAGCCCGTGGTTTCGGGAGCCCCATCTCAACCATTTGATGTCGAGGTCATTGAAGGGGCAATTAATAGGGCCATTAAAGCCTATGACAACTGTGACTTTAGCGTTGGGGTTGAGGCGGGCTTTTTTAAGACCAAAAGAACAATTACTGGGTATGTCGACTTTCAAGTTGCGGCAATCTATAATGGAGAGAGGTTTACACTTGGTTTCGGCCCGGGGTTTGAATTCCCACCTCTGGTTGTTGAGAGAGTACTTAATGAGAAGACTGAAGCCGGAAAAGTAATGAGTGAACTAACGGGAATTAGAGATATAGGAAAAAAACTTGGTGCAGTACATTATTTAACAAAAGGTGTTATTACTAGGATTGAATTGACAAGATTGTGCGTCACAATGGCGCTTATTCCTTTTTTAAATCCTGGGTTTTATTTTGAAATCTAAAGAATACGCGAGCTCCTATCTGAAAATGTAGCTGAGAACTTTGACTAAACTTTTGTATACCAAAAACGGATCATCTCTTAAGGTTTTGTATACGTATTTTACTCCTGAGATCGTCTCATTACCACTCATCGAAATTCCCAAGCTTAACTCTATATTTTCCAAAAGATTCGTAGCAATTATACCACCAAGAACACTCCCACAAAGAATTCCGGATATTAAGTACAATACGATGATGGGAATTTTAGAATCGTTTTTTAACATGATCGATGAAAGGAGGATGAGGAGTAAGGTAATTATAGATACGGAAAACAATAAGCTGCAAACTGGCCCAACGATTTCATCTAAGCATTGAATATATCCGCAGAAATCCTTTGTAAATGATACGTTCTCTATGATTTCAAGCTTTTCGAGATAAATTCCGGATATAATCTTGAAACCGATATAGCAGCCAAGGATTAGACCACCAACGAAAGCTGTAATGATCAAAAGTCCAAATTTTATGTTGGTTGTTAATATCGAATTTATATATTTTTTTATGTATCTGCCTTGTAGTCTTCCGCATCTCGATGAATCATTAGCTGAAAGAACATGTATTCGAAGTTCAAATACTAGGTTTTATATCTCCAAAATCTTTAAATAAGTTAAAGGCCCGGAAAAACGTTTATTTTTTGCTTGTTAGACCTTTTAAAGCGAAGTACGCTAGAAGAAGCGTTGAAGTTAAATTTTTTAAGTAAAGAATAAAATACAATAATTTTAAGGATTGAAGACGATCAAAATAAGCATTTCAGACCAAAATACCTAAAGTGAATTCTGTATGTCTAAAGTGCCCCCGCCGGGAATTGAACCCGGGTCCGAGGCTCCGAAGGCCTCAAGGATATCCACTACCCCACGGGGGCTAGAGTTGAAGGATCAAAGCTTGGAAATAAAGCTCCTAACGTTCTCTTCTACCTTGGAGTAATCGTACGTACATGCTACAAGATTACCGACAGGTAAACCTCGTAATTTTAGTGGATTGAACGGCTCTCTACCTCCGAAGATTATTACTGTATCACATTTATACTTAGTTCCAGATATTTCCACCCCCTCAACTTTTGTTTTTCCAATTACGTTAAAATCATCGTCTAGTTCGCTGAGTTCAACGTTGTATCCAAGAGTATTGAGCTGTGATTCAGTTATCTTCACGATTTCATCGTATTTACTTGCAATTAGTATTTTATCCCCGAGCTTGGTATTGCTTGAAAGTAATCTAAGAGCATTTTCAAGTGTGTAAACGCCGGAAATCCTCTTTCGTAGTATATTAATTTTTGGCGGAGCTGCATCAGTTGCACCTGTGCATAGAATTACTTTTTTTGCTTCATATCTTCTCAAACCAGCTCCGGAATTAACAATTACTGGTTTTGATTTTATTACTGTACCTCTCTCAACTGGAACTTCCTCCTTTAGTTCTTCAATCTTTTTTATATATTTTTCATATATATCCCTGAAATGACTTAGTCTTGAGAAAACTGCGAGTTCTCCACCAATCTCTCTCATGTCAAAAATTAGTGTTCTGAAACCTCTATCAATTAGTTTACTTCCACACATTAAACCTGCATAACCTGCTCCGACTACTACGTAGTCGACTGTAACCACGCTCTCACTCCCATAGGAAGTCTACGCAATTTAATATCGTTTATAAGGAAACTACTAAGCTGAGTAATATATAGGTTGCGCAATCTTAAAGATTCACTGTAGAAAAATTAAAATTTTGGTTAGAAAGTTTCAAATTCGACTTCTGACAACATCTATCTTCTTATTTTAATTCAACTTGCTTCTTCAATCTTAAAAGAAGTATATCGGGTATTAGCGTTGAAAAAGAGATTCTAGCAATAGAAGCCTTGAATTCAGAAATAATTCTAATTGCGTCTATAATTATGTTATTGGAAGACTCTCATAAGGTTACTCATTTTGCAATTGGTATATTCAACGCAAGCATAAATGGGCTAGATGTACACTTAAATCCTTTACTAATGAGTTAGGATTATTGTCCAATCTAGGATTGATTTAAGGATTCATCCTTGCTCCCTTCACATGAGTTATATTTATAACTTTTTTATAAAGTATCGTAATTGAAAAGGAGAATTTGGTTGATATTAAAAATGCTTTTTTATGTTCTGAATATGGATTCATAATCCGAAAAAACTTAAAATCTTGAAAAATTCAAAGCAATGTTAAGTTTTGCAACTAGAGGTGTAGAATATGCAAAAGAGGGTGACAGACGAAGAAATTAAAGAAAGACTGGAGAAAATCAAATTTAGAATCGCTGTCATGAGCGGAAAAGGGGGTGTTGGAAAGTCAACTATTGCCGCGCTCTTAGCCGTTCATTTTGCAAAATTAAATAAAAAAGTTGGAATATTAGATGCCGATTTTCTTGGACCTAGTATTCCTTATTTATTCGGTATTGAAAAATATCGCGTATCCGTAAGTAGTGAAGGTTTGGAACCAGTACATTCATTAAATTACGGAATAAAGATTATGTCAATGCAATTTCTCCTTCCAAAACGTGAAATGCCAGTGATATGGAGGGGACCATTGATCGCAGGTGTTCTAAGAGAGTTCTTGGGAAGGGTAGCTTGGGGTAACTTGGATTATCTTATTATAGACTTGCCCCCTGGAACTGGTGATGCTCCACTTACGATCATTCAAGATGCTAAACCAAACGGAGTCCTAATAGTCTCAACACCCCAAGAACTTACTTCAATGGTAGTTGAAAAAGCAATAAACATGGCAGAGGAAACAAATACAGCTGTGTTGGGGATAGTTGAAAATATGACTTACTTCGAGTGTCCAAAATGTGGTGAAAAAGTGTATATATTCGGAAAGGGTAGAGCAAGTGACTTAGCTAGGAAGTATAAAATTGAGTTCATAGTGGAACTTCCCATTGATTCAGAACTACTAGAACTTGCGGATAAGGGAAAAATAGAGGAATACCAAATAGATTGGTTTGAGTTGTTTCCGTATTAAATGATTTCAATAATTAATTATGGTGTGGGAAATTTAAAAAGTATATCAAAAGCCCTCGAGTTTGTAGGTGAAAGAGCTATCGTAACTCTTGATCCCCAAAAAATAAAGGAATCGGTGGGGATGGTATTTCCAGGGGTTGGCGCGTTTAAAGCCGCCATCCGCGTTTTAGAAAAGTTAAGAAGCAAAATTGAGTTCTCTGATATACCAGTACTTGGAATTTGCCTTGGAATGCAACTCTTTGCTACAGATAGTACCGAAGGTGGTTTATACAGGGGTTTGAATTTAATCCCCGGAAGAGTTTTAAAGTTACCAAAAACGGCAGGTAAAATTCCACATATAGGTTGGAACTCGATAAAGATTCGAAAAGAGCATGAGATATTGGATGGCATTGAAGATGATAGCTATTTTTACTTCGCCCATTCTTATTACCTCAAAACTGAACCAAGATATATTTTAACAGAGACCGATTACGGTGTAAGTTTTCCCTCAGCTGTTGTAAGGGATAATTTAATTGGATTCCAATTTCATCTGGAGAAAAGCGGCGAACTTGGTATAAGAATAATTGAAAATTTTGTGAATTTTTGTAAACGCTAGATTTACTAATCTTAGTTCCAATCTAGAATAATGCTATCAATCGCAATTCCATCTTCATCACTTATCACCGAGACAGATGAAAAGATCAAGGCCTACAAGGTGGGAATAATAGCGAGGGCTGCGGCCATTTTTAGAGTGGATGAAATCCTCATCTATAAAGATCCCATAAAAGATGAAACAAAATACATTAAAGACATTCTTGAGTACTTAGAGACGCCCCAATACCTTAGGAAATACGTTATCCCATTTAAGGACTCGCTTAGATTTGTCGGAGTTCTCCCTCCCCTAGCTATCCCGTCACATAAGACGAAAAGCTTAAAAATCGGGGAAATAAGGGAAGGTGCCATAAAATACGTTGCACCTGACGGTACGCGATGGGTTGATATAGGTGCAAAGACCCTGGCACCCTTGAAATCCCGCTTTCAAAGGGGTGCCCGTGTCACCGTCAGGGTCTGTTCGAAGAACCCGTTGCGAGTTGAGGAAGCAAAACCAAAGGAATATTGGGGATATAAAGTCAAGAGTATGGAGCTGAAAGAGATCATTCGGAGACCTAATGCAGTACTCACATCGAGAAAATGCGAGATCGTTAAACCACAAAAAATAAGGAGAAATGTAACGTTAATATTTGGAAATCCAGTGGATGGAGTGTTTGAAATCGCAAATAGGTTGGGATTGAAATTGAATATTGAGTGTTGGAATACAATACCGGACCAAGGAACCAGATCCGTTCGGTTAGAGGAATCCATCCTAGCAACTCTAGCACTAATTAATTATTTTAGTTCTCTGGGAGGTGGAAATGAGTGAAACACCATAAGCCTAGACGCGGTTCATTAGGTTTTTCGCCAAGAAAGAGAGCGAGCAGCATAGTTCCTAGGATTAGGAGCTGGCCTGAATGTTCGGAGGTTAGACTTCAAGGATTTGCAGGTTACAAAGCAGGTATGACTCACGTCGTAATGGTAGACGATAGAAAAAACTCAAATACTTATGGAGATGAGATAGTAGTCCCTGTAACAGCTGTAGAAACTCCTCCCATTAAAATTGCAGGCGTTAGGTTATATAAAAAGACGCAATATGGTCTCCAGATAGCATGTGAAGTCTGGAGTGAGAAATTGGATAATTATCTAGCAAGGAGATTTCCTATACCCAAGAAACACAAGGATCCTGAAAGACTAATAAAGACTTTCGAGGAAGACGGCATTTCAGAAATTCGGGTAATTACCTATACTCAGCCGTATTTAATCTCAGGAGTCCCGAAGAAAGTTCCCGACATCATGGAACAAAAAGTAGGTGGACATGTTGAGGAAGCTCTGAATTACGCCATTTCAAAACTTGGGGAGGAGATATCGATCTCGGAGGTTTTTAAGGAAGGTTCGTTAATTGATGTGGCGGCGATTACTAAGGGTAAGGGATTTGAAGGTCCCGTTAAGAGATGGGGCGTCATAACTTTAGATGCTAAACATGCAAGAAGCTCAAAACATCGTAGAGTTGGGACACTAGGTCCTTGGACTCCATCAAAAGTCCGATGGACCGTTCCTCAAGCGGGTCAAACGGGTTTTCATCAAAGAATTGAGCTTAATAAGAGAATCATCAAGATTGGTGAGAACGGACAGGAGATAACGCCAGCTGGTGGATTCTTACATTATGGTGTAATAAAAAATCACTATGTACTAATTTCGGGTACGATTCCAGGAAGCGTGAAAAGATTGATTAGAATGAGAGATGCAATCAGGCCTCCAAAGCAGATTTTTGAGGGTGTAAACGTCGTGTATATAAGTACAACGTCAAAGCAGGGGAGGTAGAATGAAAGCCAAGATTTTGGATCTGGATGGAAATGTTGTAGATGAATTAGACTTGCCCCCAGTATTCGAGGAAGATTATCGCCCAGATCTAATTAAAAGGGCGGTTTTGGCTCTTCAATCACATAGACGTCAGCCATACGGTCCGAGTCCACTAAGTGGATTGAATTATTCATGGGAAAATTGGGGTCCTGGATATGGATATGCGAGAGTTCCTAGATTAAAAACTGGGACGAGAGCTGTAGTGGTACCTCAAGCAGTTGGGGGGAGAAAAGCTCACCCTCCAAAACCACAGAAGAAGTGGTTTGAAAAAATAAATAAAAAAGAAATGAAGAAAGCGCTGAAGTCGGCAATTGCTGCTACTGCTAATGAAGAGTTGGTGAGGAAGAGAAATCACGTTTTCGAGGGAGAGTTACCTAAAATTGTGATTGATGATTTTTGCAAGGTTAAAAGGACATCGGATGCTATTAGGACCTTAGAGTCTTTGGGTATTTACGCGGACGTTTTAAGATCGAAGGAAAGGAAAAGGTACAGAGCCGGGAAGGGAAAAATGAGGGGTAGACGTTACATTATTAAGAAAAGCATTTTAGTCGTGGTAGGGAAGGACGAAGGCATCATAAAGGCCGTTAGGAATCTACCTGGTGTTGACGCAGTTCAAGTTAAGGATTTGAACGTAGAACTTTTAGCACCCGGCTGCTTGCCAGGAAGACTGACTCTTTGGACTCGTTCAGCTGTGGATTATGTAGGTGAATGGTTATGTTAATAAAATGTTTTCTTGTTACTGAAAAAAGCGTTTCAGAACTTGAGAAAAACATTTTGACTGCGATAGTTAATCTTAGGGCGAATAAAAAACAAATCAAAATGGAAATTGAAAGATTATTTAAAGTAGAGGTCGAGAAAGTGAATACTTTAGTAACGCCTAAGGGCGAAAAGAAGGCCTATATTAAATTAAAACCGGAGTACTCGGCGGAGGAAATCTTGTCTAAGCTGGGAGTATTCTGAGGTGATTTGATGGGAAAGCGTATAATCTCACAAAATAGAGGGAAGGGAACTCCGACATACACTTCCCCCTCTCATAAATACAGGGCAAGGATTAAGCATCTCAACTTTTCGGACACGATAGTAACAGCTAGAGTAATTAGTATCGATCATGATCCCGCCCGTAATGGTCCGGTAGCTTTAGTTGAACTACCAAATGGAAGAAAGGAGTACATTGTGGCAATTGAGGGGATTGGTACCGGTGATATGGTTTACGCTGGGAACGATGTTGAGATACAGCCTGGCAACACTACATACCTAAAAAATATTCCAGAGGGGACACCAATCTGTAATATCGAAGCTAAACCAGGAGATGGGGGAAAATTTGCTAGAGCTAGCGGTACATTTGCACTAATAGTTTCGAGGGAAGAAGATAAAGTCCTAGTTCAGATGCCCTCGGGTAAATTAAAATGGTTCCATCCAATGTGTAGAGCCACTATCGGCATCGTGGCTTGCGGTGGTAGGACCGACAAACCATTTGTTAAAGCTGGCAAAAAGTACTATAAAATGAAGAACAAAGCTGCTAAATGGCCTAGAGTAAGGGGAGTAGCGATGAACGCTGTCGATCATCCATTTGGAGGTGGGAAGCATCAGCATGTGGGGAGACCGAAAACTGTTAGCAGGAACGCGCCTCCAGGTAGGAAGGTTGGAAGCATAGCTGCAAAGAGGACTGGAGTTAGGAGGTGATTTTTATGGCATTAAAGAGTAAGATTACACGTCCTAGAGAGTTTAGATACAGGGGATATACGTTGGATCAACTTAAGAAGATGACATTAGAACAATTGGCCGAATTGTTACCAGCGAGAGAGAGGAGGAAAATTAAAAGAGGTTTTACAGAGCAAGAAGAAAAATTCCTGAGAAAATTGAGGAGAAGGGACAGGGTTAGAACTCACTGCAGGGATATGATCGTTCTTCCAGAAATGGTTGGTAAAACTGTGTTCGTTTATAGTGGTAAGGAATTTGTTAGAGTTGAAATTAAGCCCGAAATGATTGGACATAGGCTCGGAGAATTCGCTCAAACAAGGCGCTTTGAAAAACATAGTGGACCGGGAGTGGGAGCTACGAGAAGCAGCAAATATGTACCGTTAAAGTGATCTGTATGGCGAGAATTAAATATGCATACACTCCTAAGGACGAGTTGGCCTCTGCAAAGGCAATGGGCTATGAAATGCCTATCAGCTTTAAACATGCTGTGGAAATCTGTAGAGAATTAAAAGGGAAAAAAATTGAGGAAGCAAGAAAATTGCTTGAAAGTATAATTAAGATGCAAAATCCAGTTCCCTTCAGAAGGTATAAAAAGAAGGTGTCACACAAATCTGGTTTAAACAAGTGGTACGCTGGAAGATATCCTAAAAAAGCTGCGAAGTATATTCTCAAAATTCTAAGAAACTTAGAGGCCAATGCAGAATACAAGGGTTTAGAAATCGAGAAGTTAAGGATAGTCCATGCACAAGCTCAGAAGGGGAGAATTATTAAGAGATACATGCCCAGGGCGTTTGGTAGGAGCACTCCTAAGTTTCAGTACCTAACTTCAGTAGAGCTAGTGGCGGAGGTGAAATAGTTGGCAGTCGAGAGAAAATTCGTCCAAGATAGACTTCGAAAATTGATGGTAAAGGAATGGATAAAAGAGGAGGTCAAAAATGCAGGATTTGGCGGAGTGGACATCATCAGAACTCCTCTTGGAACCCAAGTAACATTGTTCGTTGAAAGACCAGGATTGGTGATAGGCAAAGGTGGAAGGAGAATTAAAATGCTTACGGAGAAATTGAAAGAATTTGGCCTCGACAATCCACAAATAAGTGTCGATGAGGTCGAGAAACCTGAATTTAACGCCCAACTTATGGCATCACTACTAGCTAGGGCTTTGGAGAGAGGTTGGTACTTTAGAAGGGCAGGTTATAGATTCCTTTACAGAATAATGGAGGCAGGTGCTAAGGGTTGTGAAATTGAGATAAGCGGTAAACTTGTTAGTGAAAGGGCTAGAACTGAAAAATTTGTAGCGGGGACGATTATTCATACGGGCGATCCGGCCTATAGCATGGTTAATAAGGGTTTTGACGTTGCAATTAAGAAACTTGGCGTTCTCGGAGTCAATGTGAGAATTATACCTCCTGATGTAATTCTTCCAGATGAGTTTGAAGTTAAAACTTTGACATTAGGAGGTGAAACAAATGAAGATGAAGGAAGTAAGAGAGATGAGCAGGGAGGAGAAGTTGAAGAGACTTCAGAGTCTCGAGATTGAATTATTAAAATTAAGAACGCTTGTTAGAAGTGGAGGAGCAGTAGAAAACCCGGGTAAGATAAGACAAATCAAAAAAGACATAGCTAGATTAAAACTTGCTTTATGCGAGGATGGAGTGAATATTTGATACTGGCCATGGATTGGATTGGCTTAAAAGTTGAAGTTGTTGAGAGTCCGAATAAGAGTGAGATTGGAATCACCGGAGAAGTCGTTGATGAAACCCTGAATACGTTAAAGATTAAAACTGAAAAATCTTTAAAAACAGTCGCAAAAGAGAAAAGAACCTTCAGAGTTTGGTGGGGTAATAAAGTCATGCTCATACGTGGAAATTTAATCAGATATAGACCTGAGGATAGAATTAAAAAGGGCCTAATAGCATTAAAAAGGGCAAAAGGTGTGAAAATATGAGAGATATTGGACTGGATGTAAATCCACCTCGAGATGTTTGTAAGGACAAGAATTGCCCATTTCACGGGACATTGCCCGTTAGAGGGCAAGTGCTTAAGGGGAAAGTTGTCAAAGTTTATGGCAAAACGGCGGTTATCGAAAGAGAACTAATTCGTTTTGTACCAAAATATGAGAGATATATGAAGAAGAGATCTAAATTACATGCTCACAATCCCAGTTGTATCAATGCAAAGCCCGGGGACTTTGTAACAATTGCCGAATGCAGACCAATAAGTAAGACTAAGAGCTTTGTGATAGTAGAGGTGATTGAGAGTGAAAGGAGTGAGAGCTGAAATCCCTCGCTGTCTCCCCACTGGGGCCAGGTTAATTTGCGCTGATAATACTGGCGCGAGGGAACTTGAAATAATAGCGGTTAAGGGATACAAGGGTGTTAGACGTAGATACCCGGTAGCGGGAATCGGAGATATTGTAGTGGTCACGGTAAAGCGTGGTACGCCTGAGATAAGAAAGCAGGTACATTATGCCGTCATTATAAGACAAAAGAAGGAATATAGAAGACCAAATGGAATTAGAATCAAATTTGAAGACAATGCTGCAGTCATAACTAACGATAGAGGTGAGCCAAGAGGATCGGAGATAAGAGGCCCCGTCGCAAGGGAGGCCGCGGAACGTTTCCCAAAAATAGGAACTATCGCCTCGACAATTATATAGGTGATGTGATGTCCGTTCCAAAATCAAAACAACCCAAAAAGCAAAGAAGGTGGTTATACAGATCCTCCAAACTCCATGATAGACATAGACTCCTCAACGTCTTACTCAGTAAAGAATTGAGAGAGA
Source organism: uncultured archaeon (assembly GCA_964587675.1). GTDB lineage: Archaea > Halobacteriota > Archaeoglobi > Archaeoglobales > Archaeoglobaceae > CAZPML01. The sequence continues at coordinate 14,676 of CAZPML010000008.1, read as the reverse complement.
AGTATGGAAAAAGATCTGTTAGGGTGAGGAAGGGAGATAAGGTTCGAGTCCTAAGAGGTGAATTCGCTGGGCATGAGGGGAAAGTTATCGAGGTCGATTTAAAAAAATCTAGGGTGAAGGTAGACGGTGTAACCATCACAAAATCAGATGGAACGGAAGTGTCAATTCCAATGCATCCGTCAAATCTGATGATTTTAGATTTTGGTGAGATAGATGATATAAGAAGAAAAATTCTGGAGAGGTGAAGTAATTGCATCAAAAGAGACTGTCCGCACCTAAAACCTATAAAATTCCGAGAAAAATATCAAAATGGATCGTGAAACCTTCTCCAGGTCCGCATAATAGGAACGCCATACCACTTCTGGTTGTAATTAGAGATTTCCTAAACCTAGCCGATACCGCAAGAGAGGCAAGAAGAATCATTTCTTCAGGTGAAGTACTAGTTGATGGCATCGTTAGGAGAGATTACAAGTTCCCTATTGGTTTATTTGATGTCGTATCCATTCCCAAAATAGAGAAGAACTATAGGATGATCTTCGATGAAAAAGGTAGATTTGTACCGCGCGAGGTGGATGATCATAATATGAAGCTTTACAAAATAATCAACAAAACCGTCGTCCGTGGTGGAAAAGTTCAACTAAATTTATTCGATGGAACAAACATTTTGTCAACCAACGATTATAAAACAAAAGATAGCTTGCTCTTAAGAATTCCTGAGAAGGAGATAGTGGATCACCTTAAGTTTGAAGATGGCGCATTGGTGATGATTACTGGTGGTAGCCACGCCGGGGAGATTGGGAAATTGAAAGATTTTAAGGTAGTTAGAAGTTCTTCCCCGAATCTTGTAACTGTTGAGAGTAGAGGAACGGATATCACAACAATTATTGACTACATATTCGTTGTGGGAAAAAAGGGTAGCGAGAGACCCGTAATTGACTTGGGGGTTTAGAAATGCAAGTTGTAACGGAAGAAAAGGCGAAGAAGAATCCCATGGAGGATATACTACTTGAGAAGGTTGTAATAAATATAGGCGTTGGGGAGAGTGGAGAGAGACTTCAAAGAGCCTATAAGATGCTTGAGAATCTCGTCAAACAAAAACCCGCCATTACTTATGCAAAAAAAACGATAAAAAACTTTGGAATAAGAAAAGGTGAGGCTATTGGACTCAAAGTAACTCTTAGAAAAGGAAAAGCGATGAAGTTTTTGTTGGACGCTCTTTCTGTTAAGGAGATGAGAATTAACCGAAAATCGGTTGGTCCAGGTTATTTCGCTTTTGGAATTGAGGAACACATCGATCTTCCCGGTGTTGAGTATGATCCGGACATAGGTATTTTCGGTATGGATGTATGCGTATCCTTAATGAGAAGAGGATTTCGGGTAGCAAAGAGAAGGAGATGTAAAAACAAAGTTGGATCAAGTCATAGAATAAACGTTGATGACACAATTAGTTGGCTTGAAAGTTTGGGGGTGATAGTTGAGTGAAAGAGCAAAAAAAGAAATTTGGCAGAGGAGCAAACGAATGTAGGAGATGCGGAAGGAGGAGAGGTCTCATCAGGATGTATGGCATTTATCTTTGCAGACAATGCTTTAGGGAAGTTGCACAGGAATTGGGATTTAAAAAATATTGGTGATTAAATGAGCGTGGATACGGTCTCTAACGCAATGATAACAATAAAAAACGCGGAATTAGTGGGCAAAGACAAATGCGAAGTGAAACCGGCATCCAAACTCATTGGAAACATCTTAAAAGTGATGAAGGAACATGGATTCATACGTGGTTTTGAGTATGTTGAGAATCATAGGGGTGGAAAGTTCATCGTCGAACTTGCCGGTAGGATAAATGACTGCGGTGCTGTTAGACCAAGATTCTCGGCTAAAGTTCCCGACTACGAAAAATTCGAGAAAAGATATTTACCAGCGAGGGATTTTGGTATTCTAATCGTATCAACAACAGAGGGGGTCATGTCCCAAATTGAAGCTAGGCGGCGTCGACTTGGAGGTGTCCTTCTTGCTTACGTCTTTTAGCAAAGCCGAAAAGAGGACAATCGAAATACCACCCGACGTCAGAGTTAGCATATCCGGTGATCCTGTTTCTGGCTATTCGATTAAAGTTTCGGGACCAAAAGGTGAAAACTCAAAAACTCTTAGATATAGGGGGATATTCATTCAAAAGGATGAAAATAAAATAAGAGTATATACGAATGTTCCGAAAAAGAAATACAAGGCCATGGTTGGTACTTTTGCTGGACACATTGAAAACTTGATAATTGGAGTCAAAAACGGTTTTGAATATCATCTGAAAGTTGTTTATGCCCATTTTCCAATAAAAGTTAGGGTTGAGAATGGTCTAGTTGTGATAGAGAACTTCCTTGGTGAAAAATATCCAAGAAAAGCAAAAATTGTTGGAAGAGCTGAAGTTGAAATTTCTGGTCAGGATATTTTCGTTAGAGGAGTTGACATTGAGGAGTGCGGTCAAACCGCTGCTAACTTAGAGCAAGCTACAAGAATAAAAAGAAAAGATCCGCGCGTTTTTCAAGACGGTATATATATAGTCAAGAAACCTTAGGTGTTGAATTATGTCGCAAAAGAGGTTGCTAAAGACGAGAACGATGCAAAAGAAAAAGAAACCCGAATTTAAGAGATATTGCTGGAATAAAAAAAGAAGGTTGAGGGAGAAAAGTTGGAGAAGGCCAAGGGGATTACACAGTAAATTGAGGAGAAGGTACGGCGGGAAATGGTCCGGCAGGGTGTTAGTTTCGGTCGGCTTTGGATCTCCTAGGGAAGTTAGAGGACTTCATCCGAGTGGTTTTACTGAAATTTTAGTTTTCAATCCCAATGACTTGGAAGGTATAGATCCCAGTACCCACGCCATCAGAATATCGGCTAGAGTTGGTACAAAAAAGAGATTGGCGATCGAAGAAAAGGCTAAAGAGCTTGGAATAAAAATTCTAAACCCACTAAAGGTGATGTGAATGAATCTAAACCTTCAGCGTAGATTAGCAGCGAATCTTTTGAAATGCGGAAAAAATAGGGTGTGGTTTGACCTATCATCACTGGATGAAATATCAACAGCTGCTACTAAGGAAGATATCAGAGAGCTAATTGAGAAGGGATTAATCAAGAGAAAACCTCTGGTTGGATCAAGCAAAGCAAGGATCAGGAAAAAGAGAATGCAAAAGAGAAAGGGAAGAAGGAGAGGCCATGGAAGTAGGAAAGGCAAAAGAACTGCAAGAATGCCGAGAAAAAGGCTTTGGATCTTAAAGATCCGAGCCATTAGAAGGAGGTTGAAACATCTTAGAGATACTGGCAAGATCGATCGGAGGACCTACAGGATTCTTTATAGAAAAGCTAAGGGAGGGGAATTCAGAAGTGTGGCACACTTAAATTCCTACATTAATCAACTAGAGGTGAGATAGATGGCTAGAAGTCCAAGATACAAGGTTCCATTGAGGAGGAGAAGGGAAGGTAAGACAAATTACAAGAAAAGACTAAAGCTACTACTTTCAAGAAAACCAAGACTTGTAGTAAGATTGACAAACAAAAGGATCATCGCGCAAATAATTGATTATAATAAGAATGGAGACAGAATTATGGTGGGTGTGGACTCGAAAATGCTGAGATATTACGGATGGAAAGGCGATCTTAATAATACCCCAGCGGCATATTTAACCGGTCTCCTGATTGGAAAGAAGGCGTTAGAGAAGGGTATTAGAGAAGCGATCTTAGATATAGGGCTTCATACTCCAACTAAGGGTGGAAGAATTTTTGCAGCATTAAAAGGAGCGATCGAAGCGGGACTTCTCATTCCACATGACGAAGGAGTTCTTCCCGAAAACTCAAGGTTAACGGGAGAGCATATAGCGGCTTACTACGAGAAATGTCCTGAAAAGTTCAGCGAGTACCAGAGAAGAGGTTTGGAACCTAGGGATTTGCCGAGTCACGTTAATGAAATAAAAAGGAAAATCCTAGGTGAATAGGCAATGACAGATTGGGTTCCCAGAACAAGGCTCGGGAAACTAGTCGCTGAGGGAAAAATTAAAACGATGGATGAGGCTTTAGCAAGTGGATTACCGTTAAAGGAACCTGAGATAGTTGACACACTGCTACCAAATCTAGAGGACGACGTTCTGGAAATATCGATGGTGCAGAGGATGACAGATAGTGGTAGAAGAACGAAATTTAGAGTTACGGCTGTTGTGGGGAACAGAGACGGTTACGTAGGTGTAGGAGTTGGTAAGGCTTCACAAGTAGCGCCTGCAATCCAAAAGGCAATTAACAGCGCAAAACTGAGTATATTTAAAGTTCAGAGAGGTTGTGGATCCTGGGAATGCGGATGTGGTGGTAACCATTCGATACCGTTTAAGGTAACCGGTTCGTGCGGTAGCGTTAGGGTCACTCTCATACCCGGTCCAAAAGGTTTGGGAATCGTAGCAGGGGAAATAGCTAGGCGAGTAATAGAGTTAGCCGGCGTTAACGACGTTTGGAGTTTTACGAGAGGTCAAACTAAAACGACGGTAAATTTTGCCAGGGCCACGTATGAAGCGCTTAAAAAGACCATGTTTATCAAGAGGTGAAAAATATGTACGCTGTTATTCGGCTTAGGGGCAGAGTAAACGTTCATAGGAAAATTAAGGACACACTTAAAATGCTTAGATTGCACAAAAAATACCACTGTGTAACGGTACCAATTACCAGATCTTATCAGGGCATGTTACAGGTCGTAAAAGATTACGTAGCATATGGTGAGATAGATGCGGAAGATTTAGCAATGCTACTCAGAAGAAGGGGAAGACTAACTGGAAACAGAAGAATCACAGATGATTACATAAAAGAGAAAACTGATTACGAAAACATCGAGAAATTTGCTGAAGCTGTGATTTGTGGCGAAGCAAAGCTCAGCGATTTACCCGATCTAAAGCCTGTTTTCAGGCTTCATCCACCTAGAGGCGGTCTAAAAAATATAAAATGGTCTTATCCAAAAGGAAGTCTAGGTTATCACGGATCGGATATTAAAAAGCTACTTATTAAAATGAGGTGAGTTGATATGCCAAAGAAGAAAGTAAAAAAGTACAGGGGATCAAGGACCTGTGGTGGCGGAAGTCACAAAAACAGAAGAGGTGCCGGTAATAGGGGTGGAAGAGGGAGAGCTGGTGTTCATAAGCATAAATACATAAAATTCGTAAAGCTAGCAAAACGTGGACTGTATCAATTTGGTAAATCCGGGTTCTCAAGACCAAAAAACATAGGCACGGAGCAGATAAACCTAAGAAAACTGAAGAGTAAACTCAAAGAATTAAAAAAATCGGGAAAACTGGATGAACACACGTATAAATTTTTGTCGACTAAGTCTGAACTAAATGTTGGGGACCTCGATAGAATTATCGATAAATTAGTTGAATTTGGTTTAGCGAAAAAGTCGGGTGGAAAGTACATCGTAGATCTCGGGGAAATTGGTTATTCAAAATTATTGGGTTCTGGCAAGGTATCAAGACCCATGGAGATCAAGGTAAGAAGTGCTACAAGCAGGGCAACAACAAAAGTAGAATCGGCGGGGGGTGTTATTTTAACTGGAGCTGATACTTGATGGAAACGATAATAAGATCGTTACAACCGTACTTTGAGAGAATTCCAAGCGTCGAAAGACCGAAACGCCACGTCCACTTTAAAGAAAAGTTTGGTTGGACTGTGGCTATTTTAATGCTTTATTTCATTCTTACTAACGTCCCCGTTTTTGGATTGTCACCAGAATCTATCGATATATTTGCCGCCTACAGAGCCCTATTCGCTGGTGCAACCGGTTCAATTTTAGCTCTTGGAATCGGACCCATCGTTACCGCCTCAATTATTCTACAATTACTAGTTGGCGCCGGAATAGTAAGGCTAGATTTAACTAATCCAGAGGATAGAGCAGCTTACCAAGATTTTCAGAGATTCCTAGTTTTCGTTATGATAGCTCTTGAAGCTGCACCTCAGATACTGGGCGGCCTCTTAAAGCCCGATGTAACTTTAGCTGAAAAATTGGGCGTTTCACCAAGCGTGATTTCTCTACTCATTTTCATCCAACTTTTCATTGGCGGAGCACTCATAGTGTACATGGACGAAGTCGTCTCAAAATGGGGGATAGGTAGCGGAGTTAGTCTGTTTATTCTGGCTGGGATAGCACAATCTATAGTAATTGGACTGTTTAACTGGATAATTCCTCCAAATTCTTCAATGCCCGCTGGAATAATTCCACGTTGGATTTTTATATCCCAACATTATCCCTTAGGATTCCTTTTAACGGGTAGTGGTATTCTCTTTTTACTCCTGCAGGGCGGAATACTTGCTATTATAACGACAATTGTTATCATTCTCTTAGTTGTTTTCTTCGAAGGTACTCGCGTGGAGATACCATTGGCACATGCGATGGCGAGGGGAGCGAGAGGTAGATTTCCTATCAAGCTTATCTATGCAAGTGTCCTACCAATGATTTTCGTTAGAGCCCTTCAGGCCAATATCGTGGCATTTGGTCAAATTCTCCATGCTAAGGGCATTTCAATTTTGGGAAAATACGTCGACGGACATCCCATTAGTGGTATTATGTTCTTTTTGTCCCCTATAAGGAGTCCTTACGATTGGATACCAGCACTTGTTAAAACAAAGGGTGCAGCGTTTGCGATGATACCTGACTGGATGATCCTGTTGCATTTGGCCATTGATGCCAGTATCCTAGTAGGTGGTGGCATACTTTTTGCGATATTTTGGGTGGAAACGAGCGGTATGGATGCAAAGACGGTTGCTTACCAGATCGCTAAATCTGGTATGCAAATTCCTGGATTTAGAAAATCACCACAGGTCTTAGAGAGAATTCTAAATAGATATATACCGAAAGTCACCATAATTGGTGGAGCACTCATTGGCATTTTAACACTGATTGCAAACATGCTCGGAACGGTTGGGCAGGTTAGCGGAACTGGACTGCTACTTGCTGTAAGTATAGCTTATAGGTTCTACGAGGATTTAGCAAGGGAGCAGCTGACCGAAATGCATCCAATAATTAGGAGGATACTTGGTGAAGAAGTATGAAGGACATATTATCGAAAATCGCCATGATCATCGGAGCTCTCTTGCTGGGCGGAATAATATTTAGCAAAGAATTCAGAGTAGCCCTTGGTTTGCTGATTGACCCATTTCTCTCACCCCTTATATCTTTAAAATTTCATATCACAATACTCATTCTTTCGGTATTTACCGGTCTTTACTCGAATTTAATTCAAAAATATACTGTTGATCACAATAGGCTTCGAAAAATCCAAAAAATCGTTAAGGAATACCAGAAGGAGTACATGGACGCAATGAAACAAAATAACAAATACAAGCTAAAACAATTAGAGAAGAAGAAGCCAGAAATGCAACAGCTTCAGAGTGAAATGATGGGAATGCAAATGAGACCAATGTTTTATACGTTTATTGTAACTATTCCAATATTCGCATGGTTGTGGGAAAAAGCTGTAGCTAGCTATGAGATAATCTACGGTCAAATGGGAAAATATGGTAATATCACACAGGAACTTCCCGAAATTTTTATTAAATCGATTAAGCCCGAGTTTTTTAATATAGTGGTTCCATTTTCGGGTAAGATTCACGTTACAACTGTGGTCTTCATTTTTCCATGGTGGTTATTTTGGTACATACTTTGTTCAATTACCGTAAGTCAAATAATCAAAAAAGCCTTAAAAATCGGGATCTGAATGAAGATAACGATTTCTGGGCTACCAGGATCTGGAACGACCACTATTGCAAGAATTTTATCTAGAAGGCTAAATTTGAAGTTGATTTCGGCTGGCGAAGTATTTAGGAGACTCGCTTCAGAGAAGGGGATGAGTATTGAGGAATTTGGTAAATACGCAATGGAAAATCCGGAAATAGACAGACTCATTGACAAGACTCAAAAGGAAATTGGCGAAAAAGAAGACGACGTACTAGTTGAGGGAAGATTAGCGGGTTGGATGGTAAAGAAAGCAGACTTGAAAGTATGGATTTTCGCAGACCCCGAAGTTAGATATTTAAGAATTGCTAAAAGAGAGAAGAGAGAACTTGATACCATTCGTCGAGAGACTATACTAAGGGAGAAGGTTGAAAGGGAAAGATACAAGAAGTTCTATGGCATAGATATAAATAACATCTTAATTTACGACCTTCTAGTGAATTCAACAAACTTTAAACCTGACCAAGTCTGCGATATTATAATACACACTTTAAAAATAAAATTGAAAAAATAATTTAAAGCTGATCAAATGTGATGATCCTAACTGAAGTGGGCATTTTGACAACATTACCCAATCTTACTCCTACCAGGTAACTTATTTCTTTTTTAGCAGCTAGGTCAACTAGTCTTTGTGTGATTACACCATCAAATATAATTATAGTTCCTTTAGTATTATTCTCTTTTAAAATTTTAACTAAGTCTCTTACCGGAACCTCTTTTATTAGATTGAAATTTTTATCGAGCACTCTTGCTGTCAATTTTCCTTCTACTTTATCTCGCTGTTCTCTTAAAATTTCAGCTACGCTCCTTTCCTCCTTTTCTTTTAGATCTCTCTCTCTTTTCAGAATATGAAGTTGTTCTATTGGAATCTTATTTCTTAAAGCTTTTAAAATCTCTTTTTGAGTAAGATCCTCTACTCCCTTACCATCGGGAGCTCTGGCTATGTAGTCGATATCTGCAATTTGTAGTAACTCCTTTAAAATGAGGTCTCCACCTCTATCTCCATCCAAAAATGCAGTTACAGTTTTCTTTTTACTGAGTTCAATAATCGTTTTAGGTATGTTTGTACCTTCAACGGCAATCACGTTTTTGATGCCATGTTTTAGTAGGTTGAGAACGTCCGCTCTTCCTTCAACCAGTATTATAGCGTCAGATTCATCAACTGCAGGGCCTGCTGGTAACTTCTCTTCGCCGTATTCAATTATTTCATCCGCTCTTATGGCCTGTCTAACAATTTCTACTATTTTTTCGGATTCAATTTCAGGTTCCTCGAAGAGTTCTCTAAGTATATTCATTGCCCTATCGACTATTTTTTTTCTCTTGCTAGCTCTAACATCTTCTATCTTTTTTATCTTTATTCTAGCTGAACATGGGCCCACTCTCTCAATCGTTTCAAGTGCTGCAGCAAGTATTGCTGTTTCAACTTTATCTAGGCTAGAGGGAACTTTGATCTCTCCATAACTTTTGCCACTCTTACTCTCGATTTTGACCTCTATTCTTCCTATTCTCCCTGTTTTTTGAAGTTCGCGTAGATCTAAATCCCCACCCAAAAGACCTTCGGTCTGCCCAAATATAGCACCTACAACGTCTGGCCTTTCAACAACTCCATCTGCTACGATTTCGGCGAAGATTAAATATTTTGTTGTATCACTTGCCTTCATAGTAGTCCCTCCCAAATGATCGTTTTCCATTCGAATAAAGTTGACTGACCTTTATATATACTTATTGCAAATTCTTCGAAAGTATACTTTCGATCACTTTGATAACCTCTTTTCTCGTGAATGGCTTTTTCAATATATAATCTGCACCAGCTTCCAATATTTTTTCCCCCTTTGAACTTGCATAGGCAGTTATTACGATAATTTTAGATTTTGGGTCAATTTCTTTTATTTTTTTAGTAGCATCAATGCCATTCATAATTGGCATCATAATATCCATTAACACGACATCAGGTTTCTCTAGCTCATATAACTCCACGGCTTCTTTACCATTGGTCGCCTCTATAATTTGATAATTTTTAAGCATAATTTTGAGTATTTCCCTCATAGCAATCTCATCATCAACAATCATAACTTTAACCATCCTTACACCAATTTGGAATAATCTGGGGATTTTAAAAACTTTTAGGATTTATAAATATATATACGTAATTAATATTATGAATTAAAAGAAATTGACGTTAATTTTTTTATTATTGAATTGTAGTTTTTTCATGAAATTATTGGTCTCAAGCGTGAACAGAAAAGCTGGAAAGACCAGTTTTATCTATTCCCTATCAAAATTCTCTAGATTTAAATACGAAAAGAGAGGGTCTGTGCGTGGTGCTGAGCGTTTAATACCAAAAGAGGGTGAAGTTACCGTAGTAGAAGGACGTGAAAACTACAAGAAGGGTATAGCAAATAATGAAAGCGATATCGATGAAAAGATGGACAAAGTTATTTTGATTGCAAAATATGAAGATTCCATCTTTGACGAAATAGCTTTGGCGTCAAGAAATTTTAAAGATAGATTAGTTGGGGTCATAGTAAGTTGTGTAAAGAATGACGTTTCTCTTGAAGACGTTCCATTTAAAGTCATGGGTTTAGTTCCATATGATGTAAATTTGGGTGGTATTAATCCAAAAAATCTTGCTAAGTGCGTAGATGGCTACCTTCTAGCAGATTCTGACATTTTAGTGGATGATATACTGGTTGGAGCAATGTCACCAAAATGTGCCCTGTACTGGCTTAAAAAAAAGCGTCAGGCAGCGTTAGTAACTGGGGGTGATAGAGTAGACTTACAAAAGCTTGCGTTGGAAATAGGCCTACCTTGCCTAGTACTAACCGGAGGAATAGAACCACCAAAAGTAATACTTAAAAAAGCTAGAGAATGCGGCACTGCTGTGGTGTTATCTGATTATGACACGTTAACTTCCGTTGAGATGATACAGCAGGGAGCGATTGAACCGCTATCTGCTGAAAAAGCTGAAAAAGCTGCGGAACTTTATACAAGGCATATAGACTTCAAGAAGTTGATTGAAATCTTAGGCTTTCAGTAGCCTTTGTTAGTTCGTATATCCTTTTAGCAAGAAGTTTTATTGATTTGAGTGCTATACCATCTTTTCGAATGCTTCTCCACCCCTCATCACCTTGAATTACTCCTATCACGAATGTACCAGTTGAAATCGGTTCTTCCGCAATTGTAGCCGGGATCATACCTTGACCTAGGGCATAAATAATTAAACTCATTGCTGCATATTCTCCCCCTCCATTTCTTAATCCTGATGTAATAATAGGCGAAAAGATCTTGTTCTTTAATTTAAAGCCACCCATTCTCTCCATTCTGCTTCTATCTATTAAATTTTTTACTAAACCTGACACGTTGCCAAAATACGTTGGTGATCCGATGATAATTGCGTCGGCCTCTTCCATCTTTCTTATAATTTTGAAAATGTCATCCTCTTGGCAACATCTCCCCTCCTTTAAGCAAAAATCACAACCTTTGCATGGTAAAATTCTGTACTCGGAGAGATTAACCAGCTCAATTTGAGCTCCCAGTTTTTCGAGTTCATCAAGAATTGTTTTGAGGAGGAAATGCGTGCTTCTTTCATTTGGGCTGCCATTAATTGCGAGAATCTTCATGAATTCAGGAAAACATCATTATATTTAAAGCTTTGTGGCTTAACTTTCTACCACGAAATCGGGGTCTATACCTTCCACAATGGGTTTTTTGTTTAATATGGATCCACGGATTTTATACTTTATCTCCACTTCCTCATTTGGATTCAGGGTTACATCCCAAATTAGAGACTTGTATACCGAATCGATACATTTAGCTTCTGGAGCAATAAAATCTCCCTGCAAAATTTCTGTAATCTTAACGACTCTTTTAGTTCTTGTATAATTAGATAAAGTAATTTTAACGATTTTCCAATCGTTTTCCTCAGAAATTTCTCTCTTGAGATATAGGTAACCCATGATATGTGCAACTATTCTGTTTACGTCAATTACCTCTTTTTTTAAAATTTTACAAGTTTTCTCAGCTATTAATGGTAATATTCTTGCTATTTCCCGCTCTTTCCTTTTTTGCACTCTCTTTTTCTCTTTTTTATCCAGATATTCCCTTAGTTTTCTTCCCGCTTCTTGTAAAGCGAGTTTTAGCTCTTCTAGAATCTCTGGAATTGGGGCTACAGCCTCTTTCGATTCAGAGGTGTAAGGTATGTTAGTTGAGGCTAGATGTATGAGTAAAACTACAGGTCCAGAGGGCAACTCTCCCTTATTCTGAGTTAGTCCATAATTTCTCCAATTTACTCCGATAATAGATTTTGTAAGGCTACAACCACTCTGTTGGTAAAGTAAAGGAATTTTATTTGCATATCTTAAAACGTTTATTTTATCGCTGTTTCTAATCTCACCTCCATAAGCCAATCCAACTTCAACGAGGAAAGGGTGACCCGAGTAGGCTTTTGGTTTTCTTGTGACTGCACATACGTATTCCGGGGAATATTTGGACAAAAGACTCTTCATTATAAACTTCTCCCCAATTGGAGATAGACAATTTGTTGAAGGGGGCAGAAGATTCGTTAATTTAAATGCTTTGTGTAGCCTCTCGATTTCCTGTCTAGATAACGATCTTGGATCTCTGCTCCCATCTATGCCTGCATTTTGGAGAATCGCTTCGGCAATTCTTTCACCAATCCTTTCGAATTCGTTTTTTAAGAATTTTTTTAGTGTCCTTTCCTTAGTCGCATTTAGCATATTTACAAGGGCCCCTAACTCTATCCCGTGAGGATGTGGTTTTACAGAGATGGGAGGATCTGGAAGCTCTTCTGAAACTCTTTGGAAGCTGAAAACTTCACCATCTGGATCGACGAACGTTATTTTAGCTTGTGGATTTACGATTGAGGTTTCCCTAAGATACTCTAATACACTTTGTCTCCTCTCTTTGCTATAGCTTCCTACTATCTCAAGCTCAATTCGGGTACCGTGTGGAAGGTACCAGTCCTCCTCCCCCTCCTCAACAATTTCGGGTTCGTTTTTTCTAGTATTTATATAAAGAATAAATTTGCAAGCTTTCGAATCCTCTTTTAATTTCGATATTATCTTAGCAGGCTTGCCAGTTGTAAGTTGGGCATAAAGAACTGCAGCAGAAATACCGATTCCTTGTTGTCCCCTACTCTGTCTCACCTCATGGAATCGAGATCCGTAAAGTAGTTTGCCAAAGACCTTCGGGATTTGATCTTTTGGAATACCTGGGCCATTATCTTCAACAACTATCTTATAGTTGTTGTTTATTCGTGTAATTTTTATGAAGATATCGGGTAATATCTTTGCCTCCTCGCATGCATCTAGGGCATTATCTACGGCCTCTTTAATAACGGTAATTAAAGATCTTGACGGATTTGAATAACCTAAGATGTGTTTGTTTTTTTCAAAAAACTCGGCTACGCTGATTTCTTTATGTTTGGGAGTCTTAGTTCTTCCCATCCTTCATCCTTCTTGAAATTCATATATAAAAGTTTTTTGATATAATTTTTAAATCTCGGCTCCAACGACTGTTTGAGTTTTGACAACCCCCTCGATACTTCTTATCTCGTCAACAGTTTTGTTGAGTTCAGATAGGCTTTGTGTCTCAATTATTACAACGAAGTCGAACTCTCCAAAGACGTGGTAGACCTCTCTAACATTCTTCATTTTCTTTATATTAAGATACACTTCTTTCTCTTTTCCTGGCGCAACGTTGACCATTGTAACGCCAATTACCATGTTAAGCGAATTAAATTGAAATTTTAAAAGCTTTACTCAGTCAAAGTTTTAAATTTTATGGAGAACTTAAGTTAATGATCGAAGCATGGTTAATTGACGTCGACTATGTCACCATAAATGGGAATCCCGTTATTAGACTTTGGTGCAAGGACGATAATGGCATCTTTATCGCTTACGACTCTAAATTTAAACCCTATTTCTACGTATTGGGTGTCGAGCGAGAAGATTTGGAAAAGATAGTTGTAAAAACGAAAAGAGAGATAATAAAACCCGATCTATGTGAAGACATTGAAGTTAGAGTTCTAGGTAAGAAATTCCGTGCAGTTAAAGTTTATGCTAAACATCCACAGCATGTACCAAAACTGAGGGAACACTTGTCAACATTTGGAGAAGTTCGTGAAGCAGACATACCATTCGCTTATAGGTACTTAATAGACAAGGATCTGTCATGTATGGACGGAATTCTTATAGATGGGAAAGAAGTTAGTAAAAAACCTAGGATTTACGAAATAGATAATGTACGAAAGATAGAAAGGATAGATTTCCCTGACTTGAAACTGTTAGCATTTGATTGTGAGATGCTGTCTCCATTTGGAATGGCTGATCCAGAAAGGGATCCGATCATCATAATCTCTCTAAAGTATTCCGATGACGATGAGGAGATTTTAACTGGCAAAGAACGGGACATTCTTCTAAAATTTGTGAAATTTATAAAAGATTACGATCCCGATATAATCGTTGGATATAATCAGGATGGATTCGATTGGCCCTACATCAAAAAAAGGTCAGAAAAATGGAAAATACCTTTGGATATTGGTAGAGATGGAAGCAACTTGACATTCAGAGGTGGCAGACCAAAAATAGCTGGAAGATTAAACATTGATCTTTACGATATAGCAATGAGAATCGGTGAGATCAAGATTAAGAAACTGGAGAACGTTGCGGAATATCTTGGTACAAAAATTGATATAGCTGAGATCGAAGCAAAGGATATTTACAGATATTGGAGTGCCAATGAGAAGAATAAAGTCTTAACTTATGCAAGACAAGATGTAATTAACACCTATTTAATTGCAAAGGAACTGCTGCCTATGCACTTTGAATTATCTAAAATGATTAGACTTCCTACTGACGATATCGCAAGGATGGGTCGTGGTAGACAAGGTGATTGGTTACTACTTGGTG
>CAZPML010000007.1:0-25887 GCA_964587675.1 uncultured archaeon | reverse complement strand
ATAAATAACTTCTAGCTTAGAGACACAAGTCTAAATAGAAGTTAGATAGAAAGTCCGAAGAAAAAAATATATACAAGTTGGTATAAAATTAAACGACGTAGACATGAAAAAGGGTAGGAACTTTAAAGAATATTTTGAAGACATAAAGCCTATTACCGATGAAGAACTAATGGAACTGCTTAATGACCCACCAAGAAAAAGAAAAAAGAATAAAAAAGATCTAAAGAAGGCTAAAAAAGAATTGTATAGGGGTGAAACTATCTGATACCTACAAGCTCCTCTAAGGCTGCCTTTTGATCTTTAGCCTTAACGATCCCACTTGCCAGCAGAACTCCTTCCGCACCTAACTCCAAAGCCTTAACATAGTCTTCATGTTTCGTAATACCCGCACCGCACAAAACCCTCACATTCTTATTGATACTTTTAGCTGCTTTTACAGAATTCTCCACCACTTCAGGTTCAGCTTTACTTACTGGTATCCCCGTCCCAATTAGTTCAGGGGGTTCAACTGCGACGAAATTAGGATTAATTGCGGCTACAGCGGAAGTTGTGGGAACATTGTTCGTACAAACTATAGATGTCAAACCCAAATTTTTAAGTTTTGAAACGTTAAATTCAATATCTGCTAAATTCAGCCTCCTTTCGGAATGATTTATGAGTGAACCCTTCGCACCATACTCCCTAATCATCTCCGCATTGATTCTACCTGTATGGCTTCCGAATTCAACCGCATCAATGTGCTGGGCATAGACATCGATATTGACCTCCCTCACCAAAACTGGAATATCCAAAAAAGATACCGCAATACCTATGTAATCATCACACTTCGAAGCTACCGATTCAGCTATTTTTGCCAGTTCGAGCGCTTTTTTACCAAATCCTTCCCTGTATGCTTTAAAATTTATAATGATAGCTCCCACAAAAACCACCTAAAAATCTGTCATTACTCTGAACTGGTCTGTATCAGGTTTCAGAAACCTCATAAATCTCCTAACAGAGCCCTTTATATCCCTAGACTTTGTGATAGCTCTCCCTACAATTACTATATCCGCACCAGAACCTAGCACTTCTCCCAAATTCTCCTCTCTTATTCCACCAGCTACAGCTACAAGAATCTTGAATTTTCTTTTTAATTCCCTTGCAAGTTTCCATGGAGGTTCCAACTGTTCATTGTCAATTGCTCTGTGTAGCTCTATAACGTTCGGGGTATGGCCAGTATTAAAAATCTCCTCAAGTCTCTTAATGGGATTTTCAACATTCATCATGTCAACATAGGTAAGCAAGCCTGTTTTATCTGCTTCTTTAATTGCTTTTGCGATAGTGTTTAACGGTGCCAAACCCGAAACAACAACTGCGTTTGCTGTAGCGTCAGCAGCTAGTCTAACCTCCAAGTTACCGACATCCAAAGTTTTGAAGTCGAGAACAAAAAAGGAGTCGGGTTTTACTTCCCTTAATTTTAAAACAACCTCGCTACCAAATCTTTTCAACAATGGTGTACCAATCTCAAAAACTATATGGTCACTATTTGGTACCTGATTTAAAACATTCAAAGTTTCTTCCAAACTTGGTAAATCAATTGCAATTTGTAAATACGGCGGATCCCACAATTTTGTCAATTTTCTTCCAACTAAGGGGTGGAAACTCCTATCTTTCTCATAAAGTACAGTCGCCACGTCGGGGAAACCCTGCATTGCCCTTTTCAGCGCAAGTTTAGTTGCTCCATAATTATAGTAATATATTTTATGTTTATTTTTTGCAGATGGATGGATGAAGATGCTGGCTATTACCAAATAATCTTCAGCCTTGTCCTTCGGTATCACTCCCTCTTCAACCGCATCAGCAATCGCTTTTGCAACAGCGGCCTGGGCCGGCCCAAATATCAATTCAGCTTGCTCCATACTCTTTAAAGTTACTTTTGGGATAATCACTACAGGTGGTTTGGTGATCAAATTTGGCCTTAGTACAGCAAGCAGTGGTGTGTGTCCAGCGGAAAGGGTTGCTAGGGCATTTGCAAATGCAACTGCAGCTGGACTGTCTTTTGTGCCAATAATAAGGTCAACATGAGCGACTTCGTGGCCTTCCCCAATAAGAGCCTCGCCTATTCTAAACTCCATGGAGCAAGCTTTACAGCATAATAATAAACGTTTTGTTTCAATTAAAAGAATAAAATTAAAAAATTTAAAAAATAGATATTACCTTCTCGTTACTGTTCCCTTGAATAACACCGTACCTGTTGGTTTATATATCACTGAGACTTCCCAAGTTCCGACGTATGCTATGACCCCCTCATCAGTTCTTAAGCTCTCACCCGGACTGAATTGATTGGACGATCCATCGATGTTACTCACAACTACCAAACTCGAATCTGCTCTAGTATCGGTTCCATACTTTGCTATGACCATTAGATCTGTGTATTCCACTATATCTCCACCCATGTGGGTTATTAATACATCATCAGAATCGCTTGGATTTAATTTTACTTCAAGAGATAGTGTTGGCGCCTTTTTGAAAGCTTCCGAGCTAAAACCGAATACGAAACTGGCGATCACCGCTGCAAGAATTACTGTGATGGCAACCATTAGTATTACGCCTATTACTGGACTCACACCCTTCTCATCAAACTTCAATCTCTATCACCCCCAGACTGTCCTAACAGTAATGGTCTCCCATTAAATTAAATATTTTCTATAAAAAATGAAATTACAAATTTTGAATTTCATTCATGAAATTTTAAGATCAAATTTACTTTCAATTTTGAAATAAAATTAAATAAGTTATTAAAATTTTAAAATTTTAATTATTCTAACTAATTTCTACAGGATCGAGATAACAGCTTGGATCGTCTCCCCATAAGTCACCATATCGATAAGCTCTAACCCTAAATCCACCACAGATGGATTTGTAACGGCACATTCCACACTTTCCTTTTAGAAATTTTTCCTTTTCTCTTAATTTTCTTAGAAGATCATCATTTCCCAGCCAGATTTTATTAAAATCATCTTCTAGAATATTTCCAATGGTGTAATCCAACCAAAACTGATTTGGATGAACAAAACCTAGAGTATCTATGCATGCTAGTCTTATTCCACTATTGTCCCCGCCCCTATAGCTTAGAAATTGGAGTATTTCATCGGCATCCTCCCTATCTCTCAATTTCAAATAAGCAAAAACTCCGTCTGCAGGATTATCAACGGTAAGTATCTCAGTTCCTTCAACTTCTGCAGCACCAATCAGAGAGTCGATGATGCTCCTCCTCAAATCATTATCAATATCATAACTAAAATCAGCTTTACCAGCAGGAACAAGGTGATAAAGACAGAATCTTGGAATATCATTGTCCCAGGCAAGGTTTAGAACTTTCCAGAGTTGATCGTAATTGAACTTTGTTACTGTAAATCTTATTCCAGTCAGCGTTACCTCGCTTGCATTTAGTAATCCGGTTAAAGCAAGTTTATAAGCACCTTCTTTACCTCTAAACTTATCATTCGCTTCTCCAATGCCATCCAAACTCACTCCAACGTAATCGAATACGCTAAGTTCTTCCGCGACATCCTTGTTGATTAATGTTCCATTTGTTGATAACACACATTTTATTCCCTTTTTTCTGGCGTAATTTGCTATTTCTGTTAAATCATGACGCATAAGTGGCTCTCCACCGCTGAAAATTATTAGAGGTACACCAAATTTCGCCAGTTTGTCAACGACTTCAAAGCATTGTTCCGTTAACAACTCATTCCGAGTTGGGAGAGGGGATGCATAGCAATGAACACATTTTAAATTACATTTTGATGTAATATTCCAAACAACTATGGGTACCAGACTTTTCGAAAATTCAATTAGCTTTTTTGGAATAAAGTCGGAATCATTATGATAAGTAATTTTTTTGGATACAGTCGCTTCTCCAGATACTATTTTGCTCAAACTTATCATTAAATAAAGTTTAAGGAATTAAAAAAATTAATTTCGCTTTAACCCGTTTAACTTTGAAAAAGGGGAAACTACAGAGGGGGCTTTTTATCTTGCCATGGTCGAACATTTTGGTATGCTTTCGAAATTTTCAGCACCCCTACATCATCGTAATGCTTTCCAACAATTTGCATCCCTACGGGCAAACCATCTCTTGTAAATCCCGCTGGAATTGATGCTGCAGGTTGTCCAGTAAAATTAAACGGGAATGTAAAGGGCAACCACCCTATCGGTGTTGTTGGTTTACCTGCAATTTCATCTGGACCGATCTTTCCAATTTCAAAGGGTTTTACCGCGACGGTTGGAGTTACGAGGAAGTCATAATTTTCGAAAACTTTTTTAAGAGATTTCCAAAGTTCTAGTCTACGTTCTTCAATCTTGATATACTCTCTGTATGTAAATGAACTTGCTAACGCAAAAAATATCCGATAGGGCGGATACGCGACCTTTAACCATTCCTCCGTTTTGTCTCCCATATAAGTTGCCATCTCCAGTACAACCTTGGTTACCATATCCATCTCAAGATTGGGAATTGAAATCTTTACTTCCTCAACTTCACCGAATTTTTCTAAGCAGAATGCTGCTTCTCTTACTATTTCAAGAACTTCAGGATCTACAGTTGCATAACCAAGATCTGGTGAAAAAGCTATTTTAATTTTGTCGGGTTCTTCTTCTATCGCTTTTAAGTAACTAATGCCATCATCGGGAAAAGAATACATATCTCTATCATCTTTCCCCTTTACTAAGTCAAGCATTAAAGCCGTGTCCTCTACATATCTTGTAAGAAATCCTTCGGAGACCAATCCAATAAAGACTGGAAGCGTTGGATAACACGGTATCCTACCGAAACTTGGTTTGAAACCGTATAATCCACAAAAAGATGCAGGTATTCTTATACTCCCTCCACCATCATTTCCACTCGCTACCGGTACCATACCCGATGCGACCGCAGCTGCACTCCCTCCACTACTCCCTCCAACAGTCTTTGATAGATCCCAAGGATTCCTCGTTGGTCCGAAAAGTAAATTATCTGTGTAAGCTATGAGTCCAAATTCAGGTAGGTTGGTTTTTCCGAGAATTAATGCACCTGCTTTTTTCAACCTCTCTACAAGGACTGAGTCTTCCTCTGGTACGTAGTTTTCATAAAGTTTTGAACAATAAGTTGTCCTTATACCTCTAGTTTCAACGTTATCCTTAATTGCAACTGGTAATCCAGCAAGCGGAGTTCTGGGATCTACATTCTTCGCATCTTCCTTGACACTCTCATTTAATGTTACAAAGGCATTTATTTTATCGTCTAACTCTTCTATTCTTTTTAAGCAATCTTCAACAAGTTCTAATGGTTTTATTTCGCCGCCTTTAAGCTTTGAAACTATTTCAATAGCACTTTCCCACATTTTATCACCAACTAAAAATTAATTGTTGATTTAAATGTTTTTGGAGCTTCTACAGTTTTAAAACGAAAGAGATTTTCAATCGTCGCTTAACCAAACTTTCCAAAGTTCATACTCCTCCAAACTATTTTTGAATACAAACTTTTTTGGTCTTGCTTTTTGATCTCCTAACCACAACTCATTAAAGTATTTTTAGCAACTTTTCTAGCTAAGAGGGAAAAAATTAAAAATTTAGAATCAAAAATTAAAGGAAGCCGGGGTTGCAGAGTCAGGCCACTGCGGGGGACTCGAGATCCCCTACCCGAGAGGGTGCGTGGGTTCAAATCCCACCCCCGGCGTTCTGAGAAAAGTTTAGCGTCTTTTTTAAATTCACATACAATTTTTCCAATCTTCCTTTTTAAGCTAATCCAATATCAAATTTTTTAAATTCTCTATACAATCTAACAAATGATAACCTACAGGGCTATCGGAGTAATAAGAACTCCTTTTAAGGAGCCATACGGTACTCCAATACAACCCAGCGCGGCACTTGGTATCGAAGGTGAAGTAATTATTTATCCAGAGTTTTCCGAGGGTTTGAGAGATCTAGACGGTTTCTCACATATAATCTTACTCTATCACTGCCATCTTTGCAAAAGTTACAAACTTTTAGTAAGACCGTTTTTAGATAAAGATATTCATGGAGTTTTTGCAACAAGAGCACCATGCAGACCAAATCCAATAGGTTTATCGGTTGTCAGACTATTAGAAATAAAAGGTAACAAACTAAGAATATCAGACGTTGACATAATCGATGGTACTCCTTTGCTCGATATTAAACCATATGTTCCCGAGTTCGATGAAAGAAGAGTTGAGAAGTTGGGCTGGCTTGAAAAGGGGGTAACGTATTTAAAAAAGGTTAAAGATGATGGGCGGTTTGTTCGTTAAAATCAAATTATTCCCTCAATTTTAAGGATTTTTTCTGCCCATCTTAATTTCTTCTGTTTTACCTTATCCCTTGCTAGTTTAAAATCGAAGCCGTAAAGTGATATCTTTTTGGCACCAAATTTTTTCGCTATGATAGCCGCTCTATCTCCATCAGTGAACCCACCAAAATTGTAAACCTTGTCGAATGGAATAACTTGCGTTGTACCCACAAATCTCTCCAATTTCGGTATTACCTCATACAGTCTATGAATGTTATCTCCGTGAGCATGAATAACAAGTATACACCCTCTTTTTTCGAGTTCAGCCAACAAACTAGAATCTTCCTCGATGTCTGTTACATGGATGTCTGGAATGAAATTAACTTTTTCTATTGCTTTTCCAGCAGTAATGATGAAGTCTTCTTCGATTTTCTCTCCACTATAAGCTCCACCAACCACTGCAACGTTTTTACCTCTGATGATATCCAATACGGAAGAATCCAGCAATTTTGACGATGCTAATTCATGTAGAACTCTTGCAGCTTTTTCATCTTCCAATTCTGAAAATCCAAAATCATGAACTATTTTTTTGTAAATATTAAGCCACTCCTCAAGATCCATGTCATCCACCTAAAGAGCTTATTTGAGGGATATGTCTTCCGAAGCTCATCGAGTGTTGATCTTACCTTGGCAAAGTCTTTTTTACTATTTAGTTAATTCTCCTTACTCCCATCCTCACTTTAGTTCCAATGATGTCCCATTCCTTAACATACCCCTCTGCTTTTCCGAAAACTAATTGCGATGACCGAGTCTCATTTTTAATGTAATCTTGCCAACCTTCCACGATTTTTGAATCTAATTCAATGTAACTCTCGATAAATTCTTCAACATCTAAATCTAGCTCCTTTCTCATTTCCTGTATTCTTCTTACTATTTCCCGAGCGTAAGCTTCCCTAATTAATTCATCGTCAAGTACGGTGTAGATGTAAACATTACCTCCTGGAAATTCAGCAAATTCGTAGTTCTCCGGAATTTCGAATTCGAATACTAACGCCTCATCTTTCTTTAACTTCAAGTCACCAAACTCAATAATCTCCGGTATCTTTTTCATTTTTCTAATGAACTTCACGAATTCATTGACCTTATCCTTCAGCAGAGGCCCAATTACCTTGTAATTTGGCTTAACTATTACTTTTCTCTCGAATTTTTCAACGAAGCGAACAGTTTTTACATTCGCCTGGGATTTTATGATTTCCTCCAGTTCCAATACTGCTTTTTTGATACTTTCATCTTTTGCTTCAACTACAAGTTCTCTGAGTGGCCACCTAAGTTTTCTTTTTGCTTTGTTTCTTGCATTATTGGAGGCTTCAACTATCCTTCTTGCAATTTGCATATGGGCCTCCAATTCGTCATCGATTTTACTTTCATCTGGTTCTGGGTAGCTCTCTAGAAATATCGACTCGAAACCACTCCTAAATAGTTTTATAAAATTCTGATAGAGCCATTCAGTTATAAACGGTGCGATCGGTGCTATTATCCTGATAGATTTGTCTATTATTCTGAACATTGCGAAATATGCCGCTTGTTTTGAAGGTGAATCCCTTTCCTCCCACACCCTAGACCTAATAATTTGAATATACCATCTGCTGAAATCTTCTACCAAGAAATCAAAGAAAGATCTTACGACTTTGTGAAAGTGGTATTCTTCCATTGCATCAAGAGCCTCCCTGCTGAACCTTTCCAGTCTTGAGAGGATCCATTTGTCCTCAATTTTTAGTTTAACTTCGTTGTCACTAAACTTATAGTTATCAAGTTTCATGTATGTATACGCAAATCTAACAGTGTTCCAAATTATATTCATCAACCTATTTACATTCCTAGCCTCGTCCCAACTAAATCTCAAATCCTCCCATGGTGCTGAACTAAGCACATACAATCTAAATCCATCTACACCGATTTGATCTATTACTTCCTCAGGTTCAACGACGTTACCTAAGCTTTTGCTCATTTTTCTTCCTTGCTCATCTAAGGTGAAACCATGCATTAGTACAGTTTTATAGGGGGCCCTATTGAAGCACATGACCGAGGTCCCAAGCTGGGAGTAGAACCATCCCCTAGTTTGGTCATGTCCCTCAGTAATAAAATCCGCCGGCCATAATTCCTCAAATTTGGATTTATCCAATGGATAACCCAAGCTTCCCCAGCTCGCTACACCGCTATCGAACCAGACATCAAATACATCAGGTATCCTTCTCATTACCCCTCCGCACTCACAACTGAACGTGATTTCATCTATTCTCGGCCTATGCAAATCCAGATCTGTTTTCCAAGGAATTTCATTTATGCTACCTAGCACTTTCAACTTTCCGCAATTATCACAGACCCATATTGGTAACGGTATCCCCCAGTATCTCTGCCTACTTATGCACCAATCCTTTGCGTGGGCCACCCAGTCTCTAAATCTTGCAGAACCCGCCCATTCTGGAATCCACTTGACCTTCTCTATCTCCCTTAGCATTAGATCTTTCAGTTCACTAATTTTCAGGAACCATTGTTCAGTTGCTCTATATATTATTGGAGTTTTACAACGCCAGCAGTGGCCGTATCTATGCACTATTTTTTCCTCAACCATAAGCAAGTTTTTCGAGTAGAGGTCGTCAATGATTATGTCGTTTGCTTTTCTGACTTCGATACCTGCGTATTTCCCGGCTTCATCAGTATAAACACCCCTATCATCAACTGGATTGAAAATTGGTAGATTATGGATCAAACCCAGTTCATAATCCTCAAGACCATGACCCGGAGCTATGTGAACACACCCAGTATTCTCCGCGGTTACAAAATCAGCAATGTATATACAGTGCTTCCACCGCTTTTGTATCGGTACCTCCTCAGCCAAAGGATGTTCGTATTCCAAACCCGCAAGATCCTCACCTAAGTAAGTTTCAACGATTCTCCACGAATTACAATCCGCCTTTGACAGGACACTTTCAGCCAATTCTTTCGCGAGTATGTAGTATTCAACTTTACCATCTTTTACTGCTTCAATTTTTGCGTATTCCAGCGATGGATGGACCGCGACGGCAACATTAGCTGGCAAAGTCCAAGGTGTTGTTGTCCATATAACCACATAGGTATTTTCCATGTTCTTGAGGGGGAATTTAACGTAAATAGACGGATCCTCAACTTCCCAATATTCAACTTCTGCATCTGCTAAAGCGGTCTCACATCTAGGACACCAATTCACAACCATCTTCTTTCTCTCAAGTAATCCTCTTTCATAAGCAGTTTTTATTGAATACCATGCGGCGTTTATGTAGTCAGCTGTAATAGTCATATATGGGTTTTCCCAGTCCATCCAGACGCCTAACATTTTAAATTGTTCAGTCATAGCATCCTTGTTTTTTAAAGCATATTCCATACATTTCTCAACGAACTTGTCAACGCCGAAACTCTCTATATCCCGCTTGGTCTTGAATCCCAATTCTTGCTCAACTTTTACTTCAATTGGAAGACCATGCATATCCCAACCGGGAGTATCGGTTGGAAGAAATCCCCTCATTCTTTTAAATCTTAAAATTGTATCTTTAATCACTTTATTCCAAGCCGTTCCTAGATGTATCCTCCCCGTTGTGTATGGTGGACCATCAACGAAGTAGAATTTTCTGCCTCCTCTATTTCTAACTTTCCTATAGATTTGATGCGATTCCCAAAATTTGAATATTTCAGCTTCAATATCATGAGGTGAATATTTAGCAGGGATCATAGCACTCTGCCTTCATGTAGATTAAAAAAGTTACCAATTGAAAGTTAGCTACTAGCCGTATACAAGCACTTGTCGTATCTGCACACCAAGAAACATAAAATAAAAAAATAAGAAAGAACATTGCAATTTACCCGTAACAATTAAAAAACAGATAAGTTTTGATAATACATGCGAAAATATACCAGTGAGATATCGCCAAACGACGATGGAGCCGATGTTACACTTTTTGGATGGATCCACGAGATTAGAGATCTAGGAGGTTTAATCTTCGTTATATTGCGTGATCGCGAGGGATTCGCTCAAGTTACATTACCTAAGAAGGTTACTAAAAAAGAAGTCTTTGTAACTGCTAAAAAATTAAAAAGAGAGAGCGTTGTGAGGATAGATGGAATAGTAAGGGCCGAACCCAAAGCCCCTAATGGGTTCGAAATAATCCCTAAGCACATAGAGATTCTGAACGAGGCTTTAACACCACTCCCACTTGAAGTTACAGAAAAAGTTCCAGCTGAACTGGATACGAGACTTGACCACAGATTTATGGATTTAAGGAGACCAAAAATCCAAGCAATCTTCAGGATTAGGCACCAGGTTCTCCAAAGCATACGAGATTTTCTAAGCTCAAATGGATTTGTTGAAGTTAATACTCCAAAAATCGTATCTACCGCTACAGAAGGTGGCACAGAACTCTTTCCTCTAAGCTATTTCGACAAAGAGGCGTTTCTAAACCAAAGTCCACAGCTCTACAAACAAGTACTTATGGCTGCTGGCTTTGAGAGAGTCTTCGAAATAGGTCCTATTTTTAGAGCTGAAGAACATGATACGACTAGGCATTTAAATGAAGTAATTTCCATTGACATAGAGATGAGCTTTACTGATCACAAAGGCGTTATGGAAATACTAGAGAAATTAATTTGCAAAGTTTACAAGGATGTCAATGAAAAATGCCAAAAATATTTGGAGTGGCTCGGACTCGCGTTGGAAGTTCCGAATGCACCATTTGATAGAATTACCTACAATGAAGCACTGGAAATTGCTAGATCCAAAGGTGAAAGAATAGAATGGGGCGAAGATCTTAGCACTAGCGCTTTAAGGCTAATTGGTTCGGAGCTTGACGATTTTTACTTCATAGTTGATTGGCCTACGGACGCCAAACCCTTCTACGCAATGCCAAACCCTGAAAATCCAAAGATCTGCAATAGTTTTGATCTTATGCATAGCTGGATAGAACTAGCAAGTGGTGCTCAAAGAATACATAAATACGAGGTTTTAATCAGTAGTTTAAAATCAAAAGGACTCTCACCAGACAGTTTTGGCTTTTATCTTGAAACTTTCCGTTATGGTATGCCGCCCCATTCTGGTTGGGGACTGGGAGTTGAGAGGCTACTAATGGCCATGCTTAATTTAAAAAACATCAGAGAGGCCTCGCTGTTCCCCAGAGACAGGCATAGATTAATCCCTTGACACTCTCCCAGCTAAAGCGGGGAAATTTTGCTTCTGAGGATTTCACGCTCATCCGCACCACAATGGGCTTCTACCCTCAGGTGCCTCGTCCAACCTCAGAAGCTAGTGCAAGCAAACCGTTAAACCCGTCTCCATGGAGACGAGCTATATTCAACACATCTCCATGGGCCTTAACACGCAGTTAAGACACTCGAACGATCTCTTGTACTTCCCCACGTCTTGGAGTCGTACCACTTGCTAAAGCAGAGCTTGACGAACCTGAACGCTATCGTGTTTACCGCGTGACCTTCGCTGCCTTACGCGATACAGCTTCCTCAATCGCTTTGACGTTTTTTGCCGTTAACACGCTTGAGGTGAGAGGTCTTCATTCTGATTAATTTATTTTGTTGCAATATAAGTTCTACCTCCCGCCTCTCCTACTTCATCCCTCCACTGAAGTGGGAGATTTCGTAGCGACCTACTGTAAAAAATTTTTAATTTCTCAATTTAATCACCGTTCATGGATTTGCCACAACTTGTCAAAAATGCACCATGGTACAAACATATCGGAATGAACCCAAATATAAACTACAAGCTGTTTAAGATGGGTAAAATACCAGTAACCGTTCAACTAAATGTCCAGTATATAAAACCGGTAAATTCGGGTAAAATCATAGGTGAAAGTTTTATCTTACACATTGGAGATAAAATAGCGATAGGACAAGTCTTGAACGAGGATGAAGAAAGAATTGCATACGAATCTGCAACCTACTACATTCTCAAAAAATGATACTAGCAATTCTACCATCCATATTTTGGGGATTTAACGGTATTTTACTAAGAAAGGGATTTGAGAAGGCCGACGTTTTACCAGGAACTATCACAGTAGTTGGAATATCATATTTTGTGGTCTCATTCTTCTCGATATTCAGATTTAATGAAGTAGAATTTCCCCCACTTAAAATTGCCATCCTTGCACTTGCAGGAATAATTTCTTATACTTTTGGTAGGCTGTTTACATATTCTTCCCTAACTTCAATTGGATCCTCAAGAGCTTTTTCTGGAACTTCAACCAGAATCTTGTTTTCATCCATTCTAGGTATGCTAGCGCTAGGCGAGAAAATGTCCTTAGAGATTGCTTTAGGCACGATTCTGATGATACTTGGATTGTACATTTTTTCAACCGAGAAAATTAGTGCTAAGGGGCTGGCGTACTCAATTATCGGTGGATTTGCCTATGGTTTCGCGGCAATTTTGATAAAGTTGGGCATGCTCAAAAGCGCAATTGTTAGCCTCTTTATCTCCTCAAGCTTTGGTTTCTCAGCATTATACTTGTTTGTTGGGATAAAAAGTAGTTTTAAGCCTGTAGCAAATCGATATTTGATAGCATCAGGTTTTTCTTTGGCTCTTGGGAATATCTTCTACTACCTTGCCCTATCCCAAATCCCCGTAATAATTGTTGTACCCTTATCGAATATGTATCCTCTCGTAACAACCTTTCTTTCGTACTTACTTATCAAAGATTTGGAGAGGGTTAGGTTCAGAACGCTGGTTGGATCTGCTTTAACAGTTTTCGGTTCGACAATTATTGCTTGCTCATAACTTCATCAGCCTTCTTTTTTAAATAATTGCAGATTTCAATAATTGAGTCGCGAAGAATTTTGTTGTTATCGTAACCAGCAAGAATTTCGCTCAAGTAACTTTTACTCGCACCTCTAAGTTCCTTTGCAAATTCAACCATATTCCGAAATGCCCTAGTTACATTATCTACGATAGTGATGTCGGCCATCAAAGCCGTTCTGGACAGTGGGTTTAGATCAATCGCTATTACTTTCTTTCCATGTGTTTTCAAGATTTCACACCTATCTCCATCCTCCAAAGGAACCAAAACAACGTCTGCTACATAAATTCCCCTTCTATCAACTATCCTTCTCGATGATTCCAAACCCTCTAAGACGGCATCACACGAATCAAGAGGTTTTATTGCAAATCTCTTTAAATACTCTTTAATCCTTCTAATTCTTTTTTTACTAAAGTGAAAAATGTTTATTTCTACATTGGCACCAATTAAATTTGCCAATTCAGCGATCTCCCTTGGAGCTAGAACCGCAGTGTTACCATTGACGGAAATTACGGGATTCTTAGCAAGAAGCATCGAAGCGACTGCAGCTCTCTCCGCTTCAATTGCAAAACTATGGGTTTTCTCGCCCAAAATGTAGTCAAATGCTTCGCCTCTACCATGAGCAATCAATCCCTGAATTGCGACGATTCCACTAGCTACAGCTTTAACTAACTTTTCCCTTGTGATCAAAGATTCGTATCTCGGATGGGATTTTGGTATATGAACCCTCATTTCACCACATCCAAAAATTCACCTAACTCTTTCAATGAACCAAAAACATAATCCGCATAAGGGATAAACGATGTTAACATGCGAGAATTCATTTCAGTTCTTATTAAAGCCGTCTTTACGCCTGCACGTTTGCCTGACAAAAGATCAAAAATGAAGTCGCCAACCATCAAAAAGAACTTCGAGGGAATCCTAAATTCGTTAAGTATTAACTTTACAGGTTCAGGGGAAGGTTTAGGTGGGCAATCTTCTCTTGTAACTACGAAATCGAACTGAAATTTTAAATTCCTTGCCACAATATTAACACTCCTCCTACTGTTCCTTGTAATAACTCCCACAACTGTACCACGTTCTCTTAGTAAATCGACTATCTCCTTTGCGTAGTGTCTCCTTCTTGCCTTCTTTGCTGCTTTGATTTCAAAATCCTCAAGGATTTTCAACATCATTTCTCTTTTTCCAACATCTCTCTCCTCCATTATAGTTTCGAGAATAAACCTATTTTTAATTCCAAGAGATCTCCTTATGCTGTCAAATGGTAAATTAAGTTCAATCAAAGTTCCATCCAAATCGAATGCAATTACCTCAAAACTCATCTAGAGCTCTCCTCATACTAATAGCTTCTTTTCTGGGATCTTCGCTTAGATAAATGCTCCTTCCCACAATTATTCCATCGCAATACTTTGCAACTTCGCTAATCTTCCCACCTTGCACACCAACGCCTGGACAGAAAATTTCCATATCCTCTACAATTCTCCTTAGCAACTTCAATCTACTTACCCTCGTGGCAGGTGCAATTATTCCATCACAACCTAGTTCTCTAGCATTTTCTGCAATTCTCTCGGAAAAAAATTCCATAAACTCTCTTCCCCCTGGGTGGCTGAGTTCCGTTACAACGTATGTTTTACCACCATACTTCCTCGCTACCTCTAAAACCGACCTTAGAACATCAGCTCCTACGAACCCATGAACTATAACTGAGCTTGCTCCAAATTTAAACCCAAGATCTGCTATTCTTGAACTAATGTGAGGTACATCAGCAATTTTGAAATCGGCAATTACCGGTTTGATCTTTGCTAATTCTCCTATTGCTTTTGTTCCAGATGATAAAACAAGCGGATAATTTATTTTCACCAAATCCACTAAGTCTGAGAGCTTCCGAGTTAAAGACGTTGCCTCATTTAGGTCCAGCATGTCGAGTGCCAATATTAGTTTCTTCACGATTTGATTTCGAGGATATGTTAAAAGTATTTATCTAAGTATAGATAAAATGACAATTGATAAAATTTATTTTACAAACCCACAAGGCCTACTGTGAGAAAACTTATCCTGGCATTGATAATACTTAATGTACTCTCAGTGTTTCTGGGATTAAGTATAGGGTCCGCTATAAATCCAGCTGAATCGTTATATGGTCTTGTTCATGGTAAAGAAACGGTTAAGTCTCTAATACTAAATTACAGGCTCCCTAGAACTCTTACAGCTATGCTCGTTGGAGCTTCTTTATCCATTGCTGGCTGCACGATGCAAGCATTTTTCCGAAACCCACTCGCAGATCCTTACATTCTGGGCGTATCGAGCGGCGCAAGTGTTGGAGCTGCACTTGCCATTCTACTGGGAATAGCCACAACCTATAACTTGATTTTTATGGCATTCATAACCTCCATAGCTACCGCAACTCTGGTTTACAAACTTGGGAGATCTGCTATCATTGGTGAAAGTTATGGAATTTTACTTGCTGGCATAGCTGTTGCCTCTTTTCTGTCCGGTCTAACTGCAATTCTGATTTATATGGCCGGAGAGAGTATGCACAAAGTCGTTTTTTGGATATTGGGTAGTTTTTCCAATTCAAAATGGGAAAAGTTCTTGTTCTCAGCGCCGATTTCCTGTATTTGCATTGCATACATACTCTTTAACTCATGGAAGCTGAATGCTATCCTTCTTGGTGATGAGCATGCCATATCAGTTGGATTAAATGTCTCAAGATTTAGAAAGAGGCTGGTAACAGTAATATCTCTCCTGACTTCATCTGCCGTTGCGATAAGTGGTGTAATAGGATTTGTTGGAATAATAATACCCCACACAATGAGACTAATAGTTGGAGAATCGCACCAAAGGTTGTTGATTACCACTTTATTCTTAGGTTCGGCGTTCATGCCAATAGTTGACATCATTGCAAGATCCTCGATTAGTGGTGAACTACCAATTGGCGCGCTTACTGCATTGATTGGCGCTCCGTTTTTCGTTTATTTGCTAAGGAGGGGAGTATGAAACTAGAAGTTCGTGGAGTTAAGATAATCTTATCCGGAAAGGAGATCTTAAAAGATGTAGAAATAAAAGTGAATACTGGAGAACTTGTTGCCCTGCTCGGGCCAAATGGAAGCGGGAAATCAACCTTGCTTAGGACGATCTTTGGTATACTGAAACCAAGCGGAGGTGTAGTTTTACTAGACGGTAAAAACTTGTCCCTTGAAGATAAAGCAAAGGTTTTGGGCTATCTCCCACAAGAAACACCAGACGTCGGACTAAGAGTTATTGATCTAGTAGTATTAGGAAGAGTTCTAACCCGATCAAAGATTAGGCCCAACTCAAAGGATATAGAGGCTGCCATAAAAGCTCTCAAATCTGTAAATATGCATGGATATGAGGATAGGAGGTTTCGGGAACTTAGTGGTGGGGAAAAACAGAAGGTCCTTCTAGCAAGGTTATTCGCCCAAACACCAAAGATGATGCTACTTGATGAACCAACCGCTCATCTAGACATTTCCTCACAAATTGAAATTATGGATTTAATAAAAAGAAAGGTCCGTGAAGGATGTTCAGCAATTGTAGCGATTCACGACATTAATCTTGCTGCAACTTATGCAGACAAAATCATTATGATTAAAGATGGTAAGATTATCGAAGCAGGAAGCCCCAGAGAGGTTTTAACACCCAAAACGATAAAGGATGTTTACAACATTGATGTCATAGTCAAAAATCATGGAAGATACCTGTACATTCTCCCTATTCATAGAAGAGATGACAAGAAATTTAGAATACACATTATATGTGGAGGTGGCAGTGGTAGAAACCTGATTTACAATCTCTCCAACGAATTTAATATCTCCATAGGGGTCGTCAATGCGCTTGATTCTGACTGGGAAGCCGCTATTGAGACTCAATGTGAAATCATTGATGAAGTGCCATTTAGTGAGATTAGCGAGGAATCCTTCAGCAGAAATATCAAAGCCATTGAAAATTCAGATTTGGTCATTCTCGCGAACCTTACCATTGGAAAGGGTAACATAAAGAATTTACTTGCAGCAAAGAGGGCTGCAGAACTCAAAAAACTTTTAGTAATAGACTCCACACCATTTGATGAGAGAAACTTCGCCGGAAAAGTTGCAAAGGAAATTTTTAATGATGTTAAGAGGAACAGCATTGTTATAAAAAAAGAAGAAGAAGTTGGAAATGTCATACGAAGATTACTGGATAGAAGATGAAACATTCATAATCAGAGGAAAATTCTATGGTCTGAGTACTGGGCTATTGGGCGGTTGGAAGAAAGTAAACTATGCATTCAACCATACGGTCAAAGACGAAGTTCTAGAGAATCCAAATTCGTATGTTAGATCTGTAGCAAGAAAATTTAACCTTAAAAACTATTTTGGCTTGCTTACTTCAGTACCCATGAGCAAGATAACTATAAAACACTGTGAAGATGTCTCTGTATTCTCAACTGTTGGAGTAAATAATCCAAATTCTCCAATAGGAACTATAAACATAATAACAGTCTTAGATTGTAGAATTCCACGCTCAGCCATGTTAAATGCTATTATAACGATTACCGAAGCAAAAGCTAAAGCACTAATAGAGAGTGGTCATAACTTCACAGGTACAAGTACAGATGCAGTAATAATTTTAACGACACAAAGGGGAAGATATTACCAATATGCAGGCCCAGCAAGCGAATTAGGAGAAAAATTGTGGGAAACCACGACCGAGTGCATCAAAGATGGAATTAAAAAGTGGTAATTATAAAATTAAAAATTAATTAAAATCAAAAGATTTTTTTAATTTTTAGATGATAAACACTATTGGTGGTCAAATGAGGAGATTTAATTGGCGAAAATTTAGACGCAAAGGACTAAGAAAATTAGTGAGTAAAGACGAAAAACTCCTAGAAAAAAAGGTAATTGAAATCAAAAATGAATTGAAATCTGGTAGTAGTATCAAAGAGGTTTCAAAGGAGGTCTTACCTGAAGAATGAAGGTCGAATTTATCTTCGTTGGTTTTAATAAAGACAATAAAATTATAGAAGTTAAGAAAAAGTGTAGATATTCAGAATTGCTGGAATCTATTGGCATCAATCCCGAAACGGTGGTATTAGTCAAAGATGACACGCCAATACCAACTGATGACTGTATAGAGGAGGGAAGGGTTAAAGTCATCCGAGTTATATCTGGCGGTTAATCAAAAATTTCAGACCTTTGAAATTCAAATTCGTTTTTATCTCATTTTGAAATATCTTAGACTAAACCTAATTGATAAAAATAAAACATGTTAAAACCTCAATTTCGGATTTTATTGCAGTAAACTTTTTAAGGAGATAAGAAGAAGAGACCTTGGGAGTGATAACCATGCACAAAGAGGAAGTTGTTCTCCTACACCTAACCTTGTTCTACATTAAGCGGCTCTTTGAACAGGCGGGTATGGCAAACGGGCACTTCAGGAGCTATGACGAACTTGGTGTTCAACCCGTTCATATCCACAAAAGCAAGTCGGATCACAAGAGAGCGATACTGCTCCTATGCAAAGGGATATCAGAGATATTTAGGGAGCATCAGCCCGAGGAGCTTGCCGAAAATAACAAGATAAGAACTGTAATTGAGACTATTGCTCGCTGATATGAAGAACCATAATGTAGGCATCTTCACCGTCGCTGTAGTAGCCAGGGATTATATCCGTAGTTTTGAATCCAAACTTTTTATACAACGATTGTGCGTAGGTGTTTGACACCCGTACTTCGAGTTTTATTTTCCTTTTCCCTTTCATTTTTAGTCTTTTTATAGCACCTTTAAGCAATAACTTCCCGATTCCCATTCCCCTAAATTCCTTCCTTACAGCGAAAGATATGATTTTACTTGTAAATCTATCAACATCCATAGTAACGATGTATCCCACAATCTTGGATCCCGTGTCCGCTACGAGCAGATCGCTACCATAAGTCAAATACACATAAACATCATAAGCTGGGTTTCGGGGGTTGAAAGCCTCTTTATCGATTTCTAAAATTTCCTTAAAGTCTCTAACGCTGTAGTCTCTAATTACGATATTCTGCACAAGAAATTTTAAGCTTCCCTAAATTTATATCTTGCGTGATTGAACTCGCCGAATACATATCACTGAACTACTCTGGAAAGGTCGTGGAAATAGGAATTGGACACCGCTTTGATGTAGCAGTCCTACTAGCTAAAAAAGGATTGAGAGTAATTGCAGTTGATAATAAACAGATAAAAACACCAAAAGAAATAGAATTTTACGTAGACGATGTCACTAAGCCAAAAATCGAAATTTATGAGAACGCGTCATTAATATACTCCATTAGACCTCCACCCGAATTATTTGCTCCAATTAAAACACTTGCTAAGAAAGTGCGTGCAGACTGCATAATAAAGCCACTCTACGGAGATTACCCAGGAGGGGAACTTCGAAACTATAAAGGTTTAT
Organism: uncultured archaeon; assembly: GCA_964587675.1. Classification (GTDB taxonomy): domain Archaea; phylum Halobacteriota; class Archaeoglobi; order Archaeoglobales; family Archaeoglobaceae; genus CAZPML01. The sequence goes on along the minus strand of CAZPML010000007.1, from coordinate 6,357 downwards.
ATTTTTATCTCATAAGATATGAATCATGATGAAAGTAATCGAAGTCGAATTAGACGGTTTTGGTGATATGGCAGATATTACGATGGAGATTAAAAAATTTTTGAGAGAGTCAAAAGCTAAGGACGGGGCAGTACTGATATTCAATATTGGTTCAACAGGGGCTATAACAACAATTGAATTTGAGCCTGGCTTGAGGAAGGACTTTCCAAATATTTTGGAGAAATTGGTCCCATATAACTACAATTACGAGCACCACAAAACTTGGGGAGATGATAATGGGTCTTCCCATGTTAAAGCTTCAATAATAGGTCCATCACTTGTATTACCATTTAAAAACGGTGAACCAATCTTAGGAACGTGGCAACAAGTCGTTGTAATCAACTTTGATACTAGGAAAAGAAAAAGAAAAGTAGTTCTACAAATCCTCAAATAATGGACTTGTCAAAGCTATATATAAAAAAGAAATTTTATGAATATTATTCAAAGCACACTCCGATTCTTCCTAAGAGGCTGAAGAACCGTGAATTCGCTATCGTTCCAATAGAATTTTTTCCAAACTTCGTTATGATCAGACACTTATCTTTCACCAGCGAACTAGAATTAAAAAAACATATACTAGCGAAAATTCCAAGCCACATATACTACTCCTCAGCTTACTACCAAAGACCATACGAAGATGACATGGAAAAAAAAGGCTGGATTGGCGCTGATCTCATATTTGATATCGATTCTGATCACTTACCAATTAAAACGAGGTCGATGGAACGCGCCCTAGAACTTGCAAAAAGGGAATTGAAAAAACTTGTCACCATACTTCGAAAAGATTTTGGGATTAGAGAAGGGGATATGAGAGTATTTTTCTCGGGAGGTAGAGGCTACCACGTGCACGTTTTTAGTGACGAATATTTAAAGTTGAGTAGCATTGAAAGAAGAGAGATAATCGATTACATAACATTAAACTCACCAAACCTAGATTACAATTCAAACGTAAGCAGAAGACTGCTCTCATTCACAAAAAGGAGATTAAAAAGAGATGAGAAACTGAGAGAGAGGCTTAGAATAAATCCAGAGGAATTAGATGGCAAAGACGTTACAAGAAGGTTGAAGAGGGCAATTGATCTTTTAAAGAGTGAGGCCTTAATTAAGCTGAAAATCCATATCGATGCTCCAGTTACAGCAGATATTCGAAGATTGATTAGATTACCCGGCAGCTTACATGGTAAAACTGGATTGAGAGTAACGGAGGTCGAAGACATCGATAGTTTTGATCCACTAACCGAGTCGGTCGTGTTTGGAGAGGAACGCGCTAGAATTAAAATTTTAAAGAAGGTCAAATTTAGGTTATTTGATCATAAATTCTGTTTTGCTCCCAATGAGATAATCGAAGTTCCCGAATATGTAGCGGTTTTTCTGATTTGTCAAGGACTAGCAAAACTTGGATAGGAGTACTAGAAGCCTATCGTTCTCTTCGGGTTTACCTATCGTTACCCTAAAATGCTTCCCATCGAGTCCGATTAGCCCAGTAACATCCCTCACGATAATTCCCTCGTTTAAGAGTTTTTGTATCAGGTCATCCACTTCCCTCGTCACCTTTACAAGAATAAAATTTGCTTCTGAAGGATATGGTTCCAGTCCAGAAATTTTTCTTAGTTTCTCATACACCCTTTCCCTTTCTCGTACTATTTTCTCCTTTAAGTTTAGATAATAGTCCACTGATCTGAGTGCTGCAACTGCTGTGCGCAAAGCTGGGTACGATATAGCAAAGGGTAATCTAATCTTCTCTATCCCCTCTACAATTTTCCTATCGGCAACCAAGTACCCAACTCGCATTCCTGCGAGCCCAAAAAATTTCGAAAAGCTCCTTATCACAATTAAATTGTCAAATTCTTCGATTAGATTGACATTACTTGTGCTTGAGAATTCAACGTATGCTTCATCTAAAACGACATACTCCGAGTTTTCCAATATTTCCTCGATGACTTTCCTTTTTATTATATTGCCCGTCGGATTGTTTGGAGAACAAAGGAATGTCAATTTTGGTTTTACGTCATAAACGAAATCTGATTTTAATTTATATCCAGTAAAGTGTGGATAGTAGATTTGAGCATTTCTAAGCATTGCGTATATCGCATAAAGCGTGTAGCACGGGACGGGTATGGCAACTTTATCCAATTCCTCCAAAAGTGCCATGCATACACAGTTGATTAATTCAGATGCTCCACAGCCAACAGATATCTCGTCTCTTTCTACTCCCAGATACTTACTTAATTCTGTCTTAAGGATGTCGTAAGTCGATTTTGGATATAGTCTTATAAACTTAAGTGATTGAATGTATGCTCTCTTTACCTCCTCGCTTGGTTCATATGGATTCTCATTTGAGCCCAATTGAATTACTTCTGGTTTTTCGAAATCTTCGGGAAATAAACCGGGATCATAGGGATTTATAATTTTTATAACTTCTCGCATTGACAACAATTTCGTCAAGGATGCTTATAGAGTTTATGTCTCTAAAGAAAGGATCGGACAGTACGACGTGGTCACAGAATTTCAGAAGTTCCAAAATTTTATTGATGACATCCCTTATCTCCCCACTGATTGTGAATTTTTCTAATAACTGTTTTTTATACTTAAAAATTGGATAAGATTCATTATAGCATTTTATTGAATCGCCTCTTCTTCTCAATTCAATCAGTTTTGGGAGATCTAATTTTCTAAGATCATTATATATTTTACTGAGATTAAATTTTGAAATTATAAATTTACTACTTCCCTGCAATATTATCGAGGCTGCCAAAAGTAGATCCTCGTCGTATTGGCTAGGAAGTATTAAAGCGGGTCCATATGCCGCTGAGAATATTTTACGTAATTCAAATTTTTTAAGCCATTCTATGATGGTTGGATCCACGGAATTGTACAAGATGCCTGCCGAATTAAGAGATGAGAATCTAACGACTTTTGGGGAAGAACATCCAACTAGAGGGTAAAGATCCTCTAGTTCTTTTACGCACTTTACCAATAATTTATATGCCAAATCGCGGTCTTTTAAGTTTCCAGCACCCAAACCCAAGATAAATCTATCACCATATTTCTCAATTAATTCACAATATGACTCTCTTATGAATTTACATTCTCTTCTAGATGGAGAGAGGATTCCAAACCCTATAACAAGTTTCGTTTCAGAGGCTAAAATTTCCGCTACCTCGAATGGATCCCTAAAACCTTCAAACTCTCCAACCCAGATAACCCTGATACCTTTCTTTTGTATAATCCTGGCTCTCTGAACCAGCTCCCTATCGTCAAGATCGCCGTTTAAATTTACACCAACCTCACCAATCGAGAAGTTTCTCGACTTCAGATTTCTGAATCCTCCTAATTCTTCTTTCTCCTCCAAGGATTTTGTCGGCCTTTGTTTTTGGTCTGTATCCTATTTTATCTCCATACAATTCTACCACAAATTTTGCTGCAATTTTTGCCAAGTCGTACATTTTTGCCTCCGTAAGTTCCCTAAACTCAGTTTTTCTCTTATCTTTTCTCTTATCTACATAATGCAAACAGAATAAGCATCTAAATGGGGATATTGGTACTGGTTCCCTATCCGAGAAGACGTCCTCAAATGCCTCAATTGCACAGTACGTACCATCACTAAATTTACAGTACTTTATCCTCTCTTCAGCGATCTCCTTTGCAACTCTTAGAAATTCATTCAATTCAGATAAACTCTCTTCTTTCTTTTTCCTTCTAAAAAAATACCATTCCAAGAGAAGAGAGATGAATTCTGAAGGGGAAACTTTCGCCTCCTCGCACTTCTTAATAAGTAATTTTTCCAAATCTGGCGGAACATCTACGGTTATCCTCATGTCTTCCTCTTCCTTATCTTCCTCTCCTCCTTTTCAACTTTCTCATCTTTTTCAAGCTTTTCAGATTTTTCGGTCTCTTTTTCGGGTTCTGTCTCCTCAATGAATGCTTTGGCAAGCATGTAGTAACCCGCTGCGTTGCTCTTTAGTGGATCATCTGGCTTTTTAATTTCACCGATTTCCTCAAAGCTTTTAGCAAAAGCATCATATACTCCAGGAAGTAAACTTCCTCCACCCGTCAAAACGAAGTTTTCAACTAACGAAGTTGAAAGACCTTCTAGGACAAGTTTAACTCTGCTTGCAATTCTATCAACCCAGGATTGGACTAACGATTCGTAGTCATTAATAACATGTTCCTTCTTAACACTAATCTTCTTACCACCTCTTATCCTCCCGACCTCGTGATCCTCCCTTATTAGTAGATCCGTCATTTCTTCAGGTGTTAAACTTATCCCAATTTTATTTCTTACAGCAACTTCCAAGCCTTCAAATAGCTTATCGACGCCCATTAACATTGTATCTCCCTTCAGAAATTCCATATCAGCCAAAACGATGATATCTGTCGTTCCAAAACCTATATCAACACAAACACCAGTTTCGATCCCCAAATAAGCCAGTGTGCCAACAGGTTCTGGAAAGATCAGGACTTTAGAACTTAACTCCTTCTCAAGTTGCATCTTCAATTCCTCTCTTTCCTTTTTTGAGGACTTTACGGGTAACCCCGTAGCTATTACCTGAACTTTTGAGATATTGAGTTTTGAAAGTCCATACTTCGCAAGCTCCAAATATGACTCATGTAAAACTCTCCCCTCATGTAGGGGCCTTAACACTTCAACATTTTCCATACTTTGTACTATTGATAATGCTTCATTACCAATATAAACATTTTTTATTTCGCTCTTCAGACTCCAGTCTTTCTCCTCTCCATAAACAACAAGTGATGGGAACACCAGAACTTTTTTGCCATCTGAGGTTACCTTCGTATAATTCGTTCCAATGTCAACTCCCACAAGTTCCATGGAAGTACTCCCGATAAAAATATAAAATATTTATTCTTTCTGAAGCTAAAAATTTTAAGATATATAAAATTCGATTTGGATAAATATTTTAAAAGTTAGCGAGAACCAAGACTAATGTTCGGATGGGGTGAGCTAGCGGTCGTTCTTCTAATAGCACTTATATTGCTTGGACCTGAAAAAATTACTGAAATTGCCAGGGTTTTCGGCAAGTTGTATGCAGAATACAGGAAAGCAAAGAGAATGATTGAATTAGAAATGGTCTACGGACGTCAACCAATTAGCGATGAAGAAGTGGAAAAAAATAGGCAAAGGAAGTACGAAGAAATAGGTATAGAACTCACAAAAGACCAAGAGGACTAAATTCCCAACACATCAAACTCGTACATTCCAGTTTTAAGTTCTCTTATCTCATCTTCACTCATTCTCTCTTTAAAAGCCTGATCCGATATTATAGCGCTGTTACCTAGTGGATCCTCCAAAATTAGAGTCAGTTCTTCATTCCCTTCTATAGTTCGATTTATTTTTTCTAGTATTTGCTTACATCTTTCGACTTTTTTAATATCATGTGAATGCCATCTCATAGCCATTCTTACGGCGTCTTCAACCCTCCTCAGAATTCCCTCAAGGTTTGTTATGAATGCTTGGCTAGCTGGCCCAGGTTCTATTGAGGTTTGAATTTCTGGAATTCTTATTGTACATGATGTTGAACGAACGACTTTTGTGTAAAGTGTTTCCTTATTTATTTTTATTGTAAACCTTACAGGGTAGTTAAAGCCGAGAATAAGTGTATTTGCGTATTTAAATCCGCATTCACAAGTTAGAGATGTAAGAAGGATTTCACCAAAATATGGGGTCGGATAAGTAACCGTTTTAACTTTAAGTTCCCTACCGCACTTCGGGCATAGGGTCATCTAACGCCTCTTATCTTACTCCTGTCTATTTTTACACCTGTTGGAGTGATAATAACGTAGTCCTCACCAAGTCCAACTATGTCCCCATGGATGTCCTCCGCTAGCTGCCTCAGATCCTTTAGAACTCTATCAAGCGTTAGCTTATCATGCTTTATGAATGCGATGTCTGCAACGACTATGTTTCCTTCATAAATTTGTCTCTTAATCTCAGGAACTTCATTTAGGCCCGTAACTTCTGCAACTCTTACAAGCATTTCAGCCTCTTCGGTTATTTCAGCTTCATATTCGCTTAGATCAATCTCCTCGTACTCATCTACTGATACTTTTTCTGGTCTTCCAAGCAATTTGTCTAGGAGGCCCATGATTTCACCTCAGCAACTTTTTAATTTTAAGTATTTAAAAATTTTGAGCTGAAACCCAATTTTGCCAAGTAGAATTCTAGATACAATTAATCTCCGAAATTTCGCTTCTTCCTTCATAGATAGTTTCAGCTCTGGCGTCTCTGAAACACTTTTCTGCTACATACTTCGTAGTATATCCAAATCCACCGAGAATTTGCGGTGCGTTATAGTC
>CAZPML010000006.1:0-26965 GCA_964587675.1 uncultured archaeon | reverse complement strand
GGTCTCACAAGTTGTATTTCTGCTATTTATAATTTATTGTTGTCTTGACAGCTCCGGCAAAACATGGAGTTAATTTTGAAAGCTGTTAGTGAGGGTAAAGATCCGGCAAATGTCACGAGGGATCTAATTTTGCTTACTTCAAGGAGCCAAAGTTGACGAAGAAAGATGTAGAAGAAATGAACCCTGAAACGTTCTTTACGCTCGGTGCAAAGATAAACGAGTTGATTGGAAGTGACTTAAAAAACTTGGAAAACTTGACGAAATCGAGCGAGAAGTAAGGGAGAACTTGAGATGTATATCATTGCCAAAGAGCTCCACGTCACATCGATGTAGTTAAAAGCCGGACAATAGATAAGCTGCTGAGGTTCTATATGCACGAAGTTCGAGCAGCAATTCTAAAGCAACTTTACGATTTGACGAAAAATCACGAGCATGGTCATTGGAGAAATCTATTGCTAACGAACTAGGTTTAACACCTGAAGAAGCTATATTTCACTTAGAATATCTTTAGCAGAAGGGATTCATCAAGTATCAGAAAAACCTTAAATCGCAGCGGTTGGGGAATGGTCAATATAACAACATTGGGCATTGACGCAATAGAAAACCCTGAGCAGTTCGTAAAAAATGCTCCATTCCTTCAACAATTGATCATTTACGGCGATGTTAATTCGACTATTTTACAAGCTGAATCAATAAAAATTCGCAACGGATTGAATAGAATCATCGAGCAAATCGATGATGCAGAAATTAGAAAGCTGATTGAAGAGTTAATTGCAGAATCTTATCAAGAAAAGCCAGATGCCAACAAGATCAAAGCTAACTTCGTCTATCTGCTTCTCCGTAACGCCCTTATCTAAGTGGGAAGATTCATCGATGTGTTGTTTGGTCCAAGAAAACTGAATGGGGCCGCCGAGATTTGAACTCGGGTCACCGGCGCCCCAGGCCGAGAGGCTAACCAGGCTACCCCACGGCCCCACATGAAAGATTAAATTTTTATTTCACTCCTTAGCTCCTCAATTTCTCTCTCGAGTTTTTCTAGTTCAGTTAATTCAAACTCTTTCTCTGCTTTTCCTGCTAATTTCCAAAATAATCTTGCAACGATCGGCATCATCTTTCCAGCATATCCCGGTGAATGAGGTAACAGTTTTGCTGCAAGATCACCAAGTTTCTCCATTTGCTCTTTATTAAGTTTGTCGAGGTTCATGCTGGCATCTCCCAAGAGTGTAATGCCACTTCCCACTACTCTCTCTCTGAGAGCATAATATTTAGCAGCCTCGCTTGTAATCCGGTGAACACCCATCCTATCACCTGTTTAAACTTAATTAAGATTATTTAAAACTTTTTAAAAATTAGATGGTTATCTTGGATGGTTATATATCTTGGGCCCCCTCCAAAGTAATATAAACCAGAAATTTACTGGGAATTAAATGAGATTGTTTGTAGCTGTAGATCTCGATGGGAACATAAGAGAGAAGATATGGAAGTTTTCAACAAGTTTTAGCGGAATTAGGGGAATGAAGATAGTAGAAAAAGAAAATTTGCACATAACTCTGATATTCCTCGGTGAAGTAGCTGAATCCCTACTTCCCAAAATTGAAGAAGCTTTGTCTAGGGTGAAATTTCAAAAATTTGACATCCTACTCTCTGGGGTGGGTTTCTTCCCATCTCAAAAATTTCCGAGAGTTGTGTGGGTGGATGTGAAGGAAGGTTCTGATAAACTTAAGGAACTTGCAGATTCAGTTAGTAGAGAACTTAAAAAGCTTAGTTTTAGGAGAGATAAAGAATTCGTCGCTCATGTTACAATTGCTAGGATTAAAAGAAAAATTCCAGAGATTGTCAACTTACTAGCTGAAGCTCGTACTATGGAGTTTGGAAGAATGACAGTGAAAGAATTTAAATTGAAACAGAGTATTTTAAGGCCTCAGGGCCCAATTTATAAAGACTTGCTGGTAATAAGAGCATGAATGTGAACGATATTTTGAAGAAAGTTCTTCAAGATATAGTTCCAGATGAAAAGGAATTAGATAGGGCAAAAAAGGCCGAGGTCGAATTGAAGAAAAGGCTTGAATCGCTTGAGGTCGAATACATTTTTGTGGGGAGCTATCCAAGAAATACTTGGATAAAAGGTAATTTAGAAATTGATGTGTTTATAATGTTCCCTCCACACTTAGATAAAGGGGAAATGGAAGCGAGAGGTTTAGAGATTGGTAAAATGGTCTTGGATAGTTACGAAATAAGATATGCCGAACATCCATACGTGCACGGTAAAATCTTTGGTGTGGAGGTGGATGTTGTTCCTTGTTACAAAATCTCCGATCCAAGAAAAATAAAATCTGCGGTAGATAGAACGCCTTTTCATCATTCGTGGTTAAAAGATAAAATAAAGGGAAAAGAAAACGAAGTCAGACTTCTTAAAAAGTTCCTAAAGTCAAACGGGATATATGGGGCGGAGTACAAAGTTAGGGGTTTTTCAGGTTACTTGTGCGAACTTCTAATCGTATTTTTTGGATCGTTCTTGGATGTCATCAGGTCAGCTACTAAATGGACAAGAAGAACGGTCATAGATGTCGCCAAAGGGGAAATAAGGAGGGGAAAATGCTTTTTTGTTGTAGATCCAGTTGATGAAAAGAGAAACGTTGCTGCCAATTTAAGTATCGATAACCTCGCAAGATTTGTGCAATTGTGTAGAGATTTCATGACTAGCCCCTCATTGGAGTATTTCTATGAGAAGAGAATAAAGGTCTCAAGTTCAAAATTGAAATCAATTATTGAAAAAAGGAATAGCGTCATATTTTTAGTTAAGTTCAGAAAACCTGACATAGTCGAAGACAACTTGTACCCTCAATTGGAAAAAGCCTCAAGAAAAGTATTCAGCTTTCTAGAAAGAGAGAGGTTTATGCCCTTGAGATCCTCGTATGTTGTGGGGGATGAATACTGCTACCTTCTTTTCGAATGCCAAGTTGTGGAACTCTCGCGTATATTTAAAAAAATGGGGCCCCCATTTGAAGAAGAAGATCATGTAAGAAGATTTTTATCGAAGAAAAGAGATTTCAGGCCCTTTTTAGAAAATGGAAGATGGTGGGTATATGATTACAGAGAGTTTTCTAAACCAGAGGAGGCAGTAGCAAATTATATCAGAAGAAATTGGAAGAGTATGGGAAAGAATGTTGGAGAAGAATTGGCAAAATGGTTTACGATCCTATCTGGGAGTAGAATTATTGAAGAGGAAATATCCGAGCATTTATACAAGTTTCTGGGGGTGTTGTAGTTTGAAAGTGACTTTTTTAGGTACTGGCGTCTCCGTTCCGTATGAAAATAGAGCACAAAGCTCGATTCTGTTGGAGGATTCCGTGAATGTACTTTTTGACATCGGAGCTGGGGCTTTGCTGAGATTGGAGCAGGTGGGAGTGGATGTATGTGATGTGGATGCCGTTTGTATAACTCATCACCACCTAGACCATAATGCTGATTTGTTTAACCTCTTGAAAGCTAGATGGCTAGTCAATTGCACATCGGAGTTGGAGATATATGGTCCACCGGGCACAAAAAATTTTATTGAAAGCCTTCTTGAAGCGTACTCCTACCTACGTCAAAAATTGAAGTTCAAGGTCTATGAGGAAGAGGAATTTAAAGTAGGAAATCTGAGAATCAGAGCAGTTCCAACCATCCATTCAATTGAAAGTAGGGGGTACGTAGTAGACGATATCTTGGCTATAAGTGGTGACACGAAGGCATTTAAAGAATTTATGAGTATTGACTGCGATGTAATGATCCATGAACTCTCTCTTCCATTTGGTTATGTACCCGATTTTCATACGACCCCTGAGAATTTAAAAGAGAATTTGAAATATTGTGTAGCAGAAAAAATATATTTGGTTCACCTTTACCCGATGACCCATCTAATCAGGGATAAAATTCTGAGCTTTTTAGGTTCTGGATTAGAGATAGCAAATGATCTGACAACCTTGAGGATATAGACTTCAGCAAAGAGATATTAAGATAATTTATTAATTTAAAGTTTTTTAAAAATAGCTTAACAGAAAATTGAAATATTACGCTATCAAAGCTAACTTGGTGATCTTTATGGATGAAGTTAATAAAATAATCACTCTATGTGGAAAAGACTGGGCAAAAATTGGTGTTGAATTCATTTTTCTGGGAGGAAAGTCTGAATGTGAAAATTGCAGGATCAAAAGAACTTGCCTCAGACTTAGGGAGGGTTCAAAATATAAAATAGTAGGTCTTAGGGATGGGACGGTCCAAGACTGCCCACTTCATGATGAAGGCGTCGTTGCAGTCGAGGTAGTCGAACTACCAATTATAGCATTGGTCGACTCTAAAATTGCTGTTGAGGGGACAAAATTCCACTATGAGTCGAAGAAGTGTGGGATGTTTGACTGCAGCATGTACTCCCTCTGTCATCCGGTGGAGTTGCAAGATGGCGAGGTAGTGGTTGTTGAGAAAATAATTGGTGATGCACCGGAAAAATGTGCAAAAGGTTACAGCGTAGTCGTAGCTGAGCTTAGAAGGGAAGATTAGAGTAAAAGTGGCTTTAGAATTACTGCCTTTTCTACTTTTCTCTTGAATTCCTTTGGATCCGCATCTGTATTCGGAATAACTCCGTAGTGCATTGGGATGTAGTAATTTGCTTTAATATCTCCCGCAGCCTCTGCGGCTTCATTGACATCCATGGTGTAAGTACCACCGATTGGTAAGATTGCTACATCAACATCGATCTCCTTCATCTCCGGAATTCTGTCAGTGTCTCCGGCGTGATAAATTTTTACGCCATTAACCGTCACTACATATCCGATACAACCCTCCCTATGGTAGGGTTTATTGATGTTATAAGCCGGGACCGATTCTATTGTTATCCCCTTTAATTCAACCTTATCTCGTTCTGAAAGCTCACATGTTTTATATCCCTCGATCGTGCAACCCTTTGGGTGGACGACTATTGTATCTGGTTTTGACAAGCTTCTAATAGACTTCACATCTTTATGATCAAAGTGATCGTGGGTGATAAGGATCAGATCTGCTTTTTCAAGCTCCTTGGTGACTTCATAGGGGTCTATATACACGATAATTGACTTTCCCTTAATCTGAAATCCCGCGTGTTTAAGATAAGTTATTTCGACCTCGCCAACTTTTAAAGTGCTCTCCATGTTATTAACTTAGACTTGATTATTAAATCTCTTTTGAAGTTCAGTAAGGTGTTGCAAGACTCTCGTCGTCCTTGTATACTCTTTCATCGATGATCATTTCTCCCTCGACCACGGGTTTTGGATCTTTAATGGACTCAATTCGATACAAGCTTGATTTGTACCAGTCATAGTCGATCTTTGCACCGACTAGTTTGAATATAGGCAATTTCTCTTGGAATCTAAAGAAATTTTTTTCCTCACCTGGATATACGTTGAATTTCCTTCTGATATCTGTAATTACGAAGCCCATATCTAGTAGCATTCTTTGTATTTCGTACCATTTCTTTCTTGAGGCCTCGAGAGTTGTAAGGCCGAAATAACCTGAACATCCAATGCCCTTTAGGGCAGAAACACCCCTTGACAAGAAAAGTTTGATGCCGGGAATCGTTTCAACGGGATCTGTAACGAACACATCAAATTTTCCTCTGTATTCATCTGGCAATACTTTTTGAACATCGTAAACAGAAGATTCGACGTTAAGTGAGTACTCGGATGCGACCTTATTAATAAAATTTACAAGCCTCTCATCAATATCAACAGCAAGGATACGTTGAGGAAGGAAAGTTAGACCTGCAGCGATGCTAAATAGGTCATCATCACCAACAACGAAAATTTTTCCGTAGAGATCTCCACGCTCGTAGATAAATTCTACCCTTCTAATAACTCCATCAAGGCTAATGAATCCCTGGTCATACTTTTCAATAGCTTCAGGTCTTTTTTTCGTGATCTCTTTGTATTTTTCCAGGATCTCTCCGAAAAATTTGTTAATTTCGTATCCAGTACCCTGACAAAAACGGCAGGTTATCCGGTCTAAATTCTTAATGTTCTGAATTTCCTCTCCTTTTTTGGTTAGTTTTACTTTCCCCTTTGCTATTTCAATGTACCCCTCTTCGGATAGCCTTTTGAGTTTGCTAAGCAATTCTTTGAGAGATGAATCCTGATTATCTATGAGCTCATATACGCTGAGCTCTCCCCCTTTTAGAGCCTGAATAATCTGCCTTTCTATTCTGTCCATATCAGCCTCTATCCAAGATATAATGCCTAAACGATTTGGGGTTGAATTTCTTCAAAAACAGCTCGAAAGCTTTTTCCGCTTTATCGGTATCACCGCATGTGAATATATCAAGATTTACGAGTTCATATTCTGGCCATGTATGGACCGATACATGACTTTCAGATATGAGAACTATACCAGTTACGCCGTGGGGGTTGAACTGCTTATAAACACTGCCCACCTTGGTCAATCCAGATTCTTCAACCACCTCCTCGATGATTTGTTTGACCGTACTTTCCTTTGATATCAACTCCCTGTTTACACCATAAAGTTCTGCGATAATATGCTTCCCAACTATCATCGTCATCACCTTCCATTTAACCACCTCAAACATCTTTTACACAAGTTTAACATGTTTTCCACATTTTGTGATATTTTTTGTCAGGGCTGGTTTAAATATAACGAATTTACACGAGTTTGGCTAAAGAAGTCTTGAAGTGGATTGATTTTTAAATTTTTCGATGAATTTCATCGAACATCAGGAGTTTAAAACGAACCTAAAAAGATATTTGATGACCGAAATTCAAGAATTATGAAAAATTTTAATTGTTAGTAGTTAAACCATGTATTTTTGCTCTGTTTTGAGCCAGTGTTTGGTTGAGAAAATATTTTTTTTGCAAATAATTTTCAATAGGTTCTTGCCATAGCTGCCAGCCTACCTGTGTTTCCACACAGTATGCATTTTCCTTCATCGTCTACATCGATCCAATTTGGAATTTCTTCAAACCAACCTAATAAATTACCTCCCACTTCCTCGATTGAGTTACCACAGGTCCTCTGATTACAAAGGTGAAAAACAGCAATACCCTCCTTAATCCAGTTGGCAGCGTCGTTAATTGAGTTAAAAAACTTAACCTTCTTTGACATCTCCTCCTCTGCCTTTTGCCTCATTTTCAATCTAATTTCATCCGCCCACCTTTGAATTAGATTCGCCCCCACTTCCTCGAATGGTATGCTGAACTTTCTCTTGTCAACTCTAAAGGATACCACGACTTCATCGTTTTCAATCTCCTTTGGACCTATTTCGAATCTTATTGGAACTCCCTTAAGCTCCCATTTGTAGTACTTTGCCCCAGGCCTGTCCTCACTATCGTCAAAGATAACTCTAAAACTATTTAGTGATTTTAGAAGTTCTTTGCAGCGGCTGATTACCGCCTCCTCCTTTCCTTTGTATAGAATGGGTATTATGACAATTTGGATTGGTGCCACCTCGAATGGGAGAATAAGTCCTATATCGTCGCCGTGTACACTAATTAACGCTGCTATACATCTTTCAGAGATACCGTAACAGGTCTGGTGTACGAATTTCCGAGATCCATCGACATCTTCGTAGGTTATACCGAAGGTCTTGGCGAAGTTATCTGCAAGGTTGTGCACGGTTCCGATTTGTAAAGTCCTTCCGTCTGGCATAATTGTGTCAAATGCTATTGTATAAGCAGCTCCAGGAAATTTATCCCAGTCTGGCCTTCGCGTTATGAGGTACGGTATTGCTAGAAAGTCGTAAAATTCTTTATAGTAGTTTACAGCTCTTTTTACTTGTTCTTCGGCGTCGTTAAAGTCTTTATGGGCTGTATGTGCCTCCTTGAACGATGTAATTTCTCTTAATCGGATGAGGGGTCGGGTATGCTTTGTCTCATACCTGAAAGTATTTACAACTTGATAGACCCTCAAGGGGAGATCGGCATGGCTACGTATCCAAAGCTTAAACATTGGATACATTGCGGTCTCGCTAGTAGGTCTTAATGCGAGTTTAATATCTAAAGGTGAGAGTCCACCATGGGTTACCCAGTAAACTTCATTTTCAAAACCTTTAATGTGCTCGCTCTCCCTTCCAAGTTCAATTTCAGGTATCAATGCTGGAAAGTATACTTCTTCGTGCTCTCTATCCATAATCTCCTTTAATTTTGAATAAACGAGTTGCCTGAGTTTAAATCCGAAAGGATACCAAACATACAGACCTTTTACCGGATATCTGACATCCATTATCTCGGCGAGTTGTATGAGTTCGTGATACCATTCTGAAAAGTTATCTTTTGGCGGAAGTGTCATCGCTCCATTGGTAACATTTAAATATTTATGCTTTTTTTAAATTCTCCAATCGATTAAAATTTCAAATTTAAAAGCTATCCAAAGATGTTTTAAAATTTGAACAATAAATAGTACTAATGCCGATGGAGTCGTTTGAGGAGGAAATAAGGAAACTTTTCGATGAAAAGCTCGTTGAAAAAGCAAAGAATTTAAAAAAAACAAGGCACATATTTAGTCCATTCTTTTACATCCTATTCACGAGATTAGTTGAGTTATCCGCACTGATTAACGATGTGTTTCTTCCGGAGAAGTACGAATTGGAAGAGTTATTTAAAACCCGCAAGAGTTTCTTGCAAATAGATTACGGGACTCTTGGTGAAACTATCAGGAGAGCATGGCTGTTTGAAAGGAAAAGGGGAATGGAATTTACATTTAGTAGCAATGTAGAAGATTTGCTCTATGTGTTGTACAGAATGGGTAAGTTGCAAAGTGACATTGATAGAATTATCTTGAAATACGCGGAATGGGACAAAGATAAACTTGTGGAACTGTATTTTACCCTAATTAGGGTACTTCTGGAGCTGGAAGATGAAATAAATAGAAAAATAGATAGTGAAGCTAGAAGCCGAGCTTTTTAAGAATGTACTCTTTCTTTGATATCGCTTTTTTGACGGCTTCATCTACCCTTCTCCTCATTTCATCAAAATTTTGTGGTACGCTCTCCCCGACAACTTTTTTTAGGGGTGTATACGCTGATTCTCTAAATTTAGGCTCAATCCTCTTTTTCATCCCATTTTCTATAATGTACGAGCCAGTACCTTTCTCCACCCATCCAACCTCTTCTATTTTTACTCCCGAACTCTTCACGACCTCTTTTATTTCATCTACGTACTTCTCACTGCACGCGATTAAGAGAGAGTCGATCGAAACTCCCATAAAGTCTATTTCAAGCTCTTCTAACATTTCGAGAACCCTGGGCTTCACGCACTTTCTGAGTTTTTCGTACTCGAATACGATGGCTTTTTTCGAAACTTTCGATATCTCTTCGGCATCTCCTCTAATCCCTCCGTTGGTGATGTCGCTCATTGAGTGAATTTTGGGAAGAATTTTTGCATCGAAGATAGCTCTGACAGCCTTTATGAAATCTAAATTTAGTGTTTCATCTACAACGTCGTGTCTTCCATGGTATATAGCAGTAGTTGCGATTGTTCCCCCACCCGCACCCTCTGTTAGCAGCAAAATATCACCTTCCTTAACGTTTTTTCTTGGAGTTATTGTATCTGCAATTCCAACGCAGCCCACACAGCCCGTCATTCTTTCTCCTATTACCATATCGCCTCCAATTCTCAAAGTACTGCCGCTAACCAATGGGACACCTGTTGCCTCACAAACTGTACATATACCGGCGATATGGTCGAATATTTTGCTGACATCACCATCATCGGCAATATGGATATCAGAAAAAACTGCAATGGGTTCGGCCCCCATAACATACACATCTCTCATTGCAGCTCTGGTTACGTGGAATCCTGCTATAAATGGAAATTCGCTGAGTCTGGAGTGTATTCCATCAACGCTTATTACAATATACTTACCGTTACACCTAACGACTCCTGCATCATCTAGGTCTCTTGTTGAAATTATTGCGTCTTCACTTTTTGAAATCTCTGCGATCTTAGAATGAACGTAGAAATCTCCTCTACCTCTCGATCCTACTCCAAATTCTCCCATCTTTATGGAGGATTTGAAATAGTCGAGTATGTAATTGCTCGAAGAATAGGCATTTTTCACCTCTTCAATTACGGCTTTCGCCCAACTTTTGGCTTTCTCCTCGTTCCAACCTTTTATTTCGATAATCCTCTCTATCAACTTTTCAGTGGTCTTTTTCACTCCAACTGACGTTAAAAGCCTTCTAGCATATCCTTCAAGATCCATGGTTCCACACCTCAATTATTAGATCTCACTAACGAGGATTATTCCGATTACAATTAAAACTATCCCAACTGCAACTTTTAAGCTAATACTCTCTCCAAGAACCAAAATTGAGATTATTGCGGTAAACATCGGATATGCGGCCGTAATTGGAACGGTTCTACTAGCTCCGATAGTTTTTATTGCTGAAAAGTAGAGGATAACCGCGAATGCTCCAGCGATTGCACCCCCAACTAATAGACACGCCACAGTTTTTAAGTCAACTGTTGTTTGAAGTTGACTCGTTAAAACTGATAGGGTTATTATCGTTGTTGCAGCTCCTATGCTTCTAATAACGTTTGCTGTATAGACCGAGACTCCACTAGAAAGTGCAATTTTATCTATGACCGGGACTAAACCCCATAGTATTGCTGCAGCAATTGCGAAGACCTCTCCCCTCATCTTTGTAGCTTATTTATATATTTGATAAAACTTTCCTTAGTAAATTTTAAACTCATGAAACCCGTCGTACATCATGGAAGTAACTAAAGAGAAGATATTTGGGAAAATAAAACTAAGGCTGGCGAGAGGCGATATAACAAAGAGTCCAACGGAGGCAATTGTTAATGCAGCAAACAAATACTTGGAGCATGGTGGAGGCGTAGCCTTAGCTATAGCCAAAGCTTGCTCAGGAGACCCATCGGAATACACAAAAATAAGCAAAGAGCAAATGAAAAAGCAAGTAGGCAGGAGCTACATTGAACACGGAGAAGTCGTCGTAACACCTGGACTAAACTTGGAGAAAAGAGGTATTAGGTACGTGATTCATACGGTGGGTCCGATATGTTCCGGTAAGTGGGATCCAGACCTAAAAGAGAAATTGTACAAGGCCCTTAGAGCTCCTTTGGAAAAAGCAGATGAGTTAAAATTAAGCTCAATCGCTTTTCCAGCTGTTAGCGCCGGAATATACGGTTGTCCATTAACCGAAGTTGTAAAAACTTTAATTGAGGTCGTTGAGGACGTTTCCAAAGAATTGAGAGGAGTTAGGGAGGTTTACTTGGTTCTTTACGATGAAAAATCGGTTAAAGAAGTTGAACACTTATTTTAAATATTTCTACAACGAAATTTATATTTGAACTCTGCAATGAACATGGCCCATGCCTTAACGAGAGGCGTGGAGTGGGGAAGTGAACCCCGAACTCCCAAATGAAGTCCTGACGCAAAGTCAGGATGGAACGGGAGAAACCCCGTTAATGCGGGGTAGTTCACTAAACTATTTAAATGAAATAACTCCAAAAAATTTTAAAGTCCAACAGTAATCCATATGAAGTGACACAGATGAACACTTTAAGGCTTGTCGAGCTTCTATTAACTGCCGAAATATTTAACAGATTCGATGAACTAACGGAAGACGATATACCAAAAGAAATAAGGAAGCTCTTTTACAACAACAAGGGAGGCTTGAAAAGACCATTAGTGGTTAGGGAAGATACTGTAGTCAGTTATGCGGGTAGGATAGACTCGAAATTACCATTTATTGACTTCAACGCTTTTTCCAAGCAGTATAAAATTACTTCTTTTGAACTAGCTACAAAATGGATGTCCTCAAGGGGTCTCAGTGTTATAAAAAGGAATCCGGTGCTGGCCTATTATTACCAGAACTTTGACTCGTTGGATGTTTCGTATGAAGAAGCCAAGAAGTTGAATTTACCCAAACACGGCGATAAAGAGTGGCTTAAGACGATAATATCTGAACTTGAAAAAAACGATGAAACTAGAGAGATGCTAAGCTTGGTTAGAGTGACCTCCCCAGAGGAAATTCCAGTTGACTTTAGCGAAGTTGCGCTAAGCGATGAGCAGTTGGAGGAGGTTAGAAAAATAGAAATTGCCATTGAGGAAAGGGAATTTCTGAGAAAGATAGGACTCTTAGATATCGGTAAATTGTTGTTCATAGGTCCTCCAGGAACTGGAAAAACAACTACTGCCCGAGCTCTTAGTAAAAAATTGTACCTACCGTTACTGGAGGTAAGATTATCGATGATAACAAGTCAATTCCTCGGCGAAACTTCAAAAAACATAGAAAAAGTGTTTGAGATAGCTAGAAAACTAAGTCCTTGTATACTGTTCATCGATGAGTTCGACTACGTTGCAAAAATGAGGACTAGCGATGAGCATGCCGCAATAAAGAGGGCTGTGAATACCTTGCTAAAATCAATAGACGAAATAAACTTGGTGAGTGATGGAGTTTTGCTAATCGCCGCAACCAACCATCCAAGTTTACTGGATCCTGCGGTATGGAGAAGGTTTGATAAAGTTATAAATTTCCCAGAACCAGCGGAAAAGATCCGTTACAGAATATTCGAGATATTTCTTTCAAAGATTGATGGAAGTTTTGATATTGTGGATCTTGTAAAAAGAACGAGTGGTTTTACAGGAGCAGACATAAAACTTGTCGTGAGAGAAGCAGTCCTTAAGGCTTTACTTGAGGGCAGGAAGAATATAGCTCATCAAGATTTAGTTGAAGCAATAGAGGATGTTAAGGCTAGACTTTCACTGAAAGCATCTTACTAGTATGATTATTACACTTTTAGGAACCGGAGATTCTCCAGGGACTCCAAAAATAGGATGTCACTGCAAAACGTGTGAAGATGCAAGGAGAAGGGGATGGGAGAGAAAGCGTTTCTCGGTAATGATCCAAAACGGCGGAAAAACGATTCTGGTCGACACGTCTCCAGATATGAGGAGACAGTTGCTTGATAACGATGTGGATCGAATAGATGCCGTTATCTGGACTCATTGTCATTTCGATCACTTTGGTGGTTTCGGCGAGTTTTACAGGGTTCAGACGAACGTCAAAGTCTATACAACACCAGTTATCCATGATGACATTGGAAAATTTATGCAGTTCTTGAAGTACAAACCTGTGGAGGTTAGTACGTTTGAACCATTTGAAATCGCTGGAGTTGAATTCACCTTATTTGTAGTCAATCATCCTCCTGTTGATACCGTCGGTGTAAAAGCGGAATGGAAGGGTTATAAGGTGGTGATTAGTAGCGACACAAATTTTGATATACCAACTAGAACATTGGTTGAAATGGAAAATCCGGACCTATTTATAGTTGAAGCGCTGGCTCCAAACGGTAAATTTAGAAAGCATATGAACGCAAGTGAAGCCTTGAGGCTGGCAAAGAAAATTAATGCAAAAAGAGTTGTTTTGACCCATATGGGACATTTCTTTCCCCCTCATTCTGAAGCAATAAAATATCTTCCTGTTGGAGAAGACTATCAGAAATTCTCTTTTGGAGAGGGCAAATTGAATGAGTTTTTTAGGTATTGACTTGGGAGGTGCAAATTTAAAAGTAGTGAGCAAAAAAGGTTGGCAAATTATCTACTTTCCAATTTGGAAAAAGTTTGGAGAGCTTGAAAGACTTCTTAGGAGTATAGCGAAGAAACACTCAGCAGATAAAGCCGGGGTAACCATGACCGCGGAACTTTCAGATGCCTTTAGATCTAAGGAGGAAGGGGTTCAAAAAATCGCCGAAGTTTGTCGTAAGGTTTTTGCCGAAGCATTTTTTCTAAACCTGGATGGAAGGCTCACAAAAGAGATCGATGATCCGAGGAAATATGCGGCGAGCAATTGGGTAGCATCTGTAGCTTTCCTAATTGAAGATGGCAGAGAGAACTTCGTTTTTGTCGACATCGGATCAACGACCACGGACATAATTCCCGTTACAAATAAGCCTAAAGCAGCTTTTACAGATTTTGAAAGGTTAAAGAGAGGTGAACTCGTATATTTCGGAGTCCTACGTACGCCGGTTTTTTATGTTTTACACGAAATTTATTCAGCTCCACTATGTCCGGAGTTCTTTTCAATTACCGCGGATGTTTTTAGAGTTACTGGTGATATTGGTGAGAAGGATTACACTTGCGAAACTCCCGATGGTAGGGGTAAAGATTTGGAAAGCTGTATGAGGAGATTATCCCGATCTATTTGCTGCGACCTCGATGAACTTGGAATTGAAAAGGCTAGAGAAATTGCAAGTAGGGCCAAACTAAATATGATTTTGAAGTTGTCCGAAGCTATCAGGGGAAAGCTGGAGGAGTATGGTATTTCGAGTGTTTTGGGTTGTGGTATAGGGGAATTCCTGATTGAGGAGAGTTGTAGAGGTATAAAAGCAAATTTTACGAAACTTTCCGAAATTTATGGCGATTACTCGAAGTTGTTTCCAGCATACTCAATTTTTAAGCTTGTTGAGAAGGAGGTTGAGGAATAGTATTTGACATGAATGCTCGATGTAGCAAGCTTTGTTGAACGCATCCCTTAAACTTTTACCTGCTGCGTAGATGCCATGACCTCTGACAATTACCGCACCTTTATCCCTTATTTTCTCAACTATTTTGTTCTGAAGATCTTCGCTCCCAAATTCACCGCTTACGATCGGAATCTCGCCGAAATAGATGGAGCCTTCTAAATCAATTGGTTTAACGTTCTTCAACTTTAAACTTAATGCCACGTTGTAGACCCCATGACAGTGAAGTACGGCACTGTAATTAGTTTTTTTATAAATTTCTTTGTGAATATCTTGATCCACTGATGCTTCCTTATTGTATTCGGTAAGAGAAATCCCAACGAACGAATCCTCGTTTAAATCGTCCAAACACTCTCCACTTTTTGTTATAAAAATTCTATTCCCCTTCTTGAAACTTAAATTTCCGCTTGCTCCATCAATTAATCCCCTTGCTGCTAGGAGTTTTCCGATTTTTATGGCTTCATCCAGCATAGTCCAGTCTTCAACGAAACTTTTAAAAACATTTTTTGCAATATTTTACTGCCTCAATGGGCTATTCTAAAACACAAAGAGTGGGGCGCCATGATTGAAGATAAGATATATAAAGGAACAACCACAGTAGGCCTCGTTTGTAAGGACGGTGTAGTGTTGGCTACCGAAAAAAGAGCGACAATGGGTAATTTTATCGCAAGTAGAGCGGCAAAGAAGATTTTTCAGATCGCGGATAGAATAGCGATGACGACAGCTGGTAGTGTTGGCGATGCACAATTTCTCGCCAGAATAATAAAAGTTGAAACGAGCCTATACGAGATAAGAAGAGAACAAAAACCCACTGTGAGAGCCGTAGCAACCTTAACATCAAATCTACTCAATTCTTATAGGTATTTCCCTTACCTTGTTCAACTGCTCATCGGAGGTCTTGATGAAAGGGGAGCAAGCATATTCTCAATAGACCCCATCGGTGGAGCTATAGAAGAAAAGGACTTGGTAGCCACTGGAAGCGGGAGCTTAACCGCATATGGTGTCTTGGAGGATAGATTTACACCGGACATGAGCACAGAAGAAGCCGCCGAACTAGCTATAAGAGCAGTATTTTCGGCTATGAGGCGAGACTCGGCCTCTGGAGATGGTATCGATGTTGTAAAAATAACTGAGAGGGAGTTCTATCAATATGGGCCAAGTGAAATAGACGGGATAATTTCGAAATTTAAAAAGATTTAGATGAGAAAGTATCTGGATGAAGTTAAGATCAAAATAAAGGACTCCATTCCAAGGAAAATTAGAGTAAAAAATATCGAGTTTGAGGGTCCTCAGCTGGTTATATACGTAGAAAATCCTCAAGAACTCGCAGAAGTCGATATTATAAAAAAGTTAGCTAAAGAACTGAGAAAGAGGATAATAATACGACCGGATCCAAAGAGCCTAAAGCCGCCCGATGAGGCTAGAGAAATAATAATGAGAATCGTCCCAGAGGATGCGAGGATCTCTAACATTTACTTCGATGAAGAAAATGGAGAGGTCATAATCGAAGCAGAAAAACCAGGCGTGGTAATTGGGAAACAAGGCTCTACGTTTCGGGAAATAATGAAGGCTGTAGGCTGGAGTCCCAGGGTCGTTCGCACTCCACCGATAAGGTCGAAAATAATCGAGAGTATTAGGAGTTACCTGATGAGCAAGAGAGATGAGAGGTCGGAAATACTCAAGCGAATCGGCGAAAGAATTCATAGAACAGTATTAAGAGAGGAAAAGTGGGTTAGAGTGACATTTCTCGGTGGAAGTAGGGAGGTTGGAAGGAGCTGTTATCTCCTACAGACGCCCGAGAGCAGAATACTAATCGATTGTGGTGTTAACGTTAGCAACATTCAAAGTGCACCTTATCTCTACGTTCCCGAATTACAGCCACTAAGCGACATTGACGCCGTTGTAATTACCCACGCACATCTTGACCACTGTGGCTTGGTCCCATTGCTCTTTAGGTATGGTTACAGGGGACCGATTTACATGACCCCTCCAACTAGGGATTTAATGGTGCTTCTACAGCTTGACTTCATTGAAGTGGCGGAGAGGGAGGGAGTAGGGGTACCATACAACTCCCCTCTAATTAGGGAGGCTCTTAAGCACACAATAACTTTGGACTATGGAGTCGTGACCGACATTAGTCCGGATGTGAGGTTAACATTTTACAATGCGGGACACATCCTTGGCTCCGCAATAGCCCATTTCCATATAGGGGAAGGACACTACAATATAGCATTTACCGGCGACTTCAAATTTGAAAGAACTAGGTTGTTCGATCGAGCATCTACGAATTTCCCAAGACTTGAAGCACTTGTAATGGAAGCCACGTACGGTGGGGTAAACGATCACCAACCATCAAGGAAAGAGGCAGAGGAGCGGTTAATCGAGATCATAAATTCGACGATCGATAGAGGTGGAAAAGTTCTGATTCCAACTTTTGCCGTCGGCAGAAGCCAGGAGGTAATGATAGTCTTGGAGGAAGCAATTAGGGAGGGTAAATTAAGGGAGGTAGAAGTATTCCTGGATGGCATGATTTACGAGGCAACTGCTATACACACAGCATACCCAGAGTACCTAAATTCGCATTTGAGGGATCTGATATTTTATCATGGAATAAATCCTTTCATCAGCGAGAGCTTCATTAGAGTCGACTCCTCATCAAAAAGAGAAGAAGTCATCGCCGATTCTTCTCCGTGTGTTATTTTAGCTACTTCGGGAATGCTAAACGGCGGACCGGTGATGGAATACTTCAAGTTTCTGGCACCAGAAGAGAAAAACACGATAATATTCGTTGGATATCAAGCAGAAGGAACCCTGGGTAGAAAACTTCAAAAGGGTTGGAGAGAAATTCCATTTCCAGTTAATGGAAGGAGAGAAGTTATAGAAGTAAAAATGAGAGTTGAAACAGTAGATGGATTTTCGGGACATTCAGATAGAAGACAGCTCATGAACTATATCAAGTATCTCAATCCCAAGCCGGAAAAAGTTGTCACCGTTCATGGTGATGAATCTAAGTGCATAGAACTTGCTTCAAGTATCTACAAAACCTATAGGATTGAAACAAGGGCACCAATGAACTTAGAAACGATAAGATTTTTCTAAATGAGGATTCTAGTCTGCCCCATCTGTAAATCAAAGGAGATCGAACTTGATGCTGGAGGATATACGGGGAAGTATCATTGCAAAAACTGTGGGTATATAGGCAGTCTTATCCTCGAAATGAGTGAGGAAGAGTATGAAAAGTTGAGGGAAGAAGTATCAGGCGAGAACGAGGGAAGCTGAAAATCAAAACCTTATATATCCTTACTCAAAACGTGGCCCATGCAAAAAATAATTGATGAAGCTAAACTTGGTAATCCCGTCATCGTTCTGGATACCGATAAAGCTGCGTTGTGCGTTCCAGCTGAAAGAATAACCGGTGAAGTTTTGAATTTTATGATGAAGAACTGCGACGAGATTCGCTTAGCTCTTCCTTGGAGGAAAATTGTTGAGCTTGGGATAAATAGGTTTAGGTTCTACAATGGAAACGTGATCCCATTGGACCCCAAACTTAACAAAATTTCAGCCGATGACAGGGCCGAGTTCATTCGATCCTTGGTAACTGGGAAGGCGGATCTAAGTCAAATAAAATGTCCAGGGAGAATATTTGTTGAAGAAGCTAAGGAAATGGGAGTCTTGGAAAGGCCGTCTATGGCAGAGGTTTGCATAGATGTCTCGAGAATGTCGGGTTTGTCTTTAAGTGGGGTGTACGCAACCCTGCTTACTTCTGACGGTTCCGTTGCAAGTGAGGAGTATGCAAAAGATTTTGCAAGTAAAAATGGATTCGAGACGTTTAGAATTAGAGAAATGATAGAGTACAGACTGAAAAATGAAAAGATAGTGGAAAGGGCCGTTGAGGCCACATTACCTACGAAATTTTACGGTATTTACAAGGCCGTGGGTTATAGAACACCCTTGGGTGAGATAGTAACACTCGTAAAGGGAGAAGTCTGGGAAGGAGATGTTTTGGTTAGGATACACTCGGAGTGCTTGACGGGAGATGTATTTCATTCTCTGAGATGCGATTGTGGGGATCAGTTGGAACATGCACTTAAACTGATCGATAAAGAAGGGAAGGGCGTTGTTATTTACATGAGGGGGCAGGAAGGAAGAGGTATTGGCTTGATCAATAAGCTGATGGCTTACAAACTCCAGGAGGAGGGCGTTGACACCGTGGATGCTAACATAAAGCTTGGTTTCCCACCAGATTTGAGGAGTTATGGGATAGCGGCCCAAATACTAATGGATCTCGGAGTAAGGAGCATTCGCCTTCTTACAAATAATCCTCTTAAAATTGAAGAATTAAAAAAATATGGTTTTAAAGTTAAAAGAGAAGCCATAGAAATTGAACCCTGTGATCTAAATTTGCCCTATCTCAAAACGAAAAAAGAGAAACTTGGACATCTCTTATGTCTAAACGACTAATCTGCGACTGTGGTAACGAACTCCTCTTCCCAACCCAATACTGCTTGTACTGTGGGAAAAAATGGGCTATTGGTTGTGGAGTTTTTGTTTCAAAGAGTAAAATGCAAATAGGAATTGTAGGGAAGAAGTACAATGAGATTTTGAACTTAAAACGATACGTTGAGGAGAAATCTCTAAGAAATCTTTACGAAGTCGCAGCGGAGAAAATATACGATAGGAGAATTGAGGAAATTTTCGTTTCGGGAGAAAATTATAAACTCGTAGATGAGGCTATGGAAATGTTTAGAAAAACCTTCTTTCCCTTCAAATTGGTCAGGACGGATACTTTCAAAGATTTTAAAGCATTCTTTTCTAAGCTTGAATCTTACTTGAAAACAATCTCTCAACTCAAAAAAGTCAATTTAAGACCTGAAGATAAGATTCAGGGGAGCCATTCTACGATAATTGGGGAGAGAGAAGGTTACCAATTGTTGTTGAGGATAGCAACTTCGCCTTACGTAAAGAAAATCGTCCTTGGAATCATCGAGTCGAGTGGTACTAGGAGCTACGGGGGGTTGAGATTTAAAGTGACGAGGTGTGATGAGAGGGGAAATATTAAAGGGCTGTTAATTCATGGAAGTACCGTCCAGCAAATTTACTTAATAACAACCGCATCAAATAAAGAAGAAGGAGAGATGATTTTAAGAACGATTAGGTCATCCTAGTATTTTCTTTACAGTTTTGACACCGAATTCGTACAACTCTTCAACCCTCTTTGTTGTTGTACCCTCCGCAAAGATCCTTGCAATTGGTTCAGTTCCGGAAGGTCTTATAAGAACCCAACCATCCTCGAAGTCTATTCTTGCTCCATCAATATGGTTCGCTTCTGGGAATTCTTTTTTAAGTTCGTGAAGTAACTTCTTCTTATCCTTGCACGGTATTTTCCCCTTTACGATGTAGTACTTTGGTATTTCAGCTGCTAGTTCACTCAACTTTTTCCCCGTCTCATCCATAAGTTGGAGAATCTTTGCGATACTCATACCGCCATCTCTTGCAACCAAGTGTTCTGGGAATATTAATCCGCCATTTCCCTCACCACCAAAGACTGCATCTTTTTCTATCATGACTTTTGCAACAATGGGGGAACCAACAGCTGTGTATACGACCTCTCCTCCCTCCATTTTGACTACATCCTCAACGCACTTGGATGAGGAAACCGGTGTTACAACGACTCCGCCGCCACTCTTTTTAACGTAGTACTTTGCCATCAAAGCCAGAACAACGTCTTCCCCAACGAAATTTCCATTTTCATCGACGAATACAGCTCTGTCAGCATCTCCGTCGTGAGCTACACCCAAATCGGCGTTGAAATCTACAACTGCTTTTTTTAGTAGTGTTAGGTTATTATCGGTTGGTTCTGGATCTCTCGCGGGAAATCTACCATCTGGGTGACTGTTGATACTATAAACATCACAACCAAGTCTTTTTACAATTTCAGGTGAGGTTAAACATGAAGCCCCATTCCCACAATCGACAACAACCCTAAACTTTTTGTCAAGATCGACACTTTCGACTACAGCGTTTATGTATAGCTCATTACAGTCGTCATCGTGAAGTTGACCAACTTCTGACCAGCTTGCTACCCTGAACTTCTTGCTTTTATAAACTCTCTCGCTCTCCTCGTCCATCTCTCTGAAGAATTCCATACCATTCTCTTGGACGAACTTTATACCATTGTATTCTCTTGGATTGTGACTGGCTGTGACAATAACTCCGGCGTTGCAGTCCGTCTCTTTTACGTAAAACTGTAAGGCGGGAGTTGGGGCTATGCCTACATCAATCGAATCACTTCCGGTGGACATAATCCCCGAACAAACCGCACATTTTAGCATTGAGCTAGAAATTCTAGCATCGCAAGCTACCGCAATTTTTCCAGGTCTTAAAGTTCCAATAGTCCTGCCTAGATTTAAGGCTAGTTCTGGAGTCAACTCCTCGTTTGCAATTCCCCTAACACCATTCGTTCCAAAGAGCTCTCCACTTCCTCCAACTCTCATACAAACCTACTCCATTCTCGGGATAAAAAATTATTTCAATGAAACTCTAAAAATGACCTGGCTTGCAGTTCTAAGCCTTCTCCTTATTTTTGGTAGCTCGTACATATAAAGCATTAACGTTCCTTTGACTTTTCTTTTAATACCAAAAGCTTTTCTTATAAAATCAGCATGAAGCTTGTCCCTCACATAAACAACCCTTTCGCCACCTATATCGTTCATCTCCAGGATGATGGGGATTCTAAACCTATCCCAGTCCAACTCATCAACGTGCTGGGAGATAAATTCTAATTCTTTTCTCTCGATGTAGTATTCGTTCCCGTCCTTTGCCCTTATGGTGGGGTCTTTCTCCTTAAGCATTTGTTTAAGACTCTTGCTTTTCTCCGGCATGTGTTTATTTACCGCCTCGATCATCCTAGCTAAGATCCTCTCATTCATATTCTACCTCCAGAGTAATGTCTCTATCTCCACTTTTAATTCCAAGTAGCTTTGCGGCATCCCCTTCTCTAACACTTAACTCCAAGGTATTAAAACTACCTACCAAGGCTAGTGGCTCTCCAATTCGAACGTCTGAATACTTTCCAACGTACGGGAATTTAACGTCGTTTAGATAGAAGGCTTTTACACCTTTTATGTATTCTTTCCTGAGATTTGTAATGAGATTTCCAAACTTGTCGATGTATGCAACTCTGCATTTGATTTTCGATTTGTAAAAATTAATTTTAAAAAGATCTAATTTCTTTATTTTGGTTATTGGAGTAAAGTATTTCTCAAATTTGGATTTTGCAGCCATCGCAGCAGCTGGAGCAAATATGTCTCTTCCGTGAAACGTTTTTGACCGTTCTCCAACGAGCTCTGATATGGATCGATCGATCTCAAAAACCTCTTCGATCCCGTCCTTACTAGCCGATGGGTAGGATATCCCATTGTCTGGTGAAATGAATATGTAATTTCTGGTTTTAATCGCAATTGCTTTTCTAAATCCGCCAACCCCTGGATCGACAATGGCTAAATGGATTGAATTTTTTCCAAAAAAATGAAATGCGTGGTAGAGGATGAATGCACCCTGAAAAACGTTCTGAGACTCGATATTGTGGGTTATATCGACTATGTTAACATTTTGAGCGAGCTTTAAGATCACTCCTTTCATCACTCCTGGATAAAAGTCCCCAAAATCCGTTACTAGGGTTATCGTTCTCATACTCCGAACGTCATTCTGAGCCCATCTCTAAGTCCCGGTGCTAAACCCAGAATTGTTAGAATAAGTTTAAGATAGTTTTTAAGTTTTTCCGGTTCTTTTGAAGTGTCGATGATGTAAAGCACGCCTAGAAATACGAAAAATTTTGCAAGAGGTAGAGAAATTGGTCCGAGGTTCTCTATGAGAATTCTTGGAATTACATGAATTTCAATGTAGCCGAGGTACTTCGTACCTATGTACGTTTCGATCCCATCGAACATGTGAGAGAAAAAAACCAGTATGCTGAATGCATTCCTGCAGTAGGGAACTATGCAGTAAAATACGAGAGTTAATAGAAGAGATAGAGCAAAACCAAGCGGAATTACCCAGAAATTCCTTATTTCTAGGTTCGAAAAAATCAATACTACGGAAATTATGGTTAGTACAGATCCAAAGGTCGCGTATGGTTTGTAATACTCTCTTTTGTAAGTTTTAATGGAGATTACAAGGGTTGGAAAGCAGATTAGAAAAACTATTACGTAGATGAGTGGGGTCATGAAAAAATAAGATATAGGTGGATCTAGAAACCCGGCATCTTCGATAATCCTTATTGAGGAACCAAAAATGACGTATGGGATCGTGGAAAAAAGGAAGGTTTTATCGATTGGTAGCCTATTTTCAAGAAACCTGTAGATAATCCAGACCATGAAAATCAGAATTACTGCCCACGTGAGCGTGTTTACCACGTTGTAACCTTCTTTATATATTATGGAATTGATGTAATATTTTTTAATAAAGTTCCAAATGATTTCTGAATCCATGCTGTTTTGGTATACAAATAAAAAAAGTAATTTTTGCTTTAGGATTTTGTTGGGACATTGAAAGTTAAAAGGGGGTAACACTCATATTCATTTAGCTTACTTTTCCCATGGTAAAAACTGCAGTGGTTGATAGGTACAAATGCGCGTATTGCGGAGCTTGCGTAGCTGTTTGCAATACAGGTGCTGCCGAGTTAATTGAAACTTATCTTGAAATCCATAGGGAAAAGTGTATTGGATGTGCAGCTTGTGTAAAAGTTTGTCCCGTGGGAGCCTTAAAACTCGAGGAGGTTCAATGATGTACGATGTTGTAGTCGTTGGAGCGGGTCTTGCCGGAAGTATGGCTGCAAAGACAGCAGCAGAGGAAGGTTTGGAAGTTTTACTCGTAGAAAAAAGGCAGGAAATAGGAGTTCCAGTTAGATGTGCGGAGGGCGTCAGTAAAAGCAGTATTCAGCGTTTTTTCAACATCGATTCCCGGTGGATTTCTGCAGAAGTTTTGGGAGCAAAAATTTACTCGCCAGATCTTACCGAGGTTACCATGGCTGAGGAAATGGCTGGAAACGAGGTGGGTTACGTTCTCGAAAGGAAAATTTTCGATAGGTTTATTGCAAGGCAGGCTGCAAAATCAGGAGCTGAAGTCTACGTTAAAACATCATACGTAGATTTCGAAAGAGTTGGAGACTTCTTAGAAGTCAAATTGAGAAGACTTGGTGAGAAATGGACCGTTAAAACCAAAATTCTTATCGGTGCCGATGGTGTTGAAAGTCGCATTGGAAGGAAAGCTGGAATTATTAGAACCTTGAGATTAGATGAGATCGAGAGTTGTGCTCAGTACCTTATGACCGGTCTAGAATTCGATGAGAATTATACATACTTTTACTTAGGTAACGAACTTGCTCCCGGCGGTTATGCGTGGATTTTCCCCAAGGGAAAAGGTGTGGCCAATGTGGGTATTGGAGTTATGCCAAAGTTTGCTAAAAAATGCGCAAAAGAGTATTTGGATGAGTTCATCAGGAAATTCAAGTTAGAAGGAGAGATAGTTGGTTTCGTCGCTGGAGCTGTGCCAGTGTATGGGGAAATTGAGACGGCTGTATCGGATAATATAATGCTCGTTGGCGATGCCGCTTATCATGCGGATCCAATTACTGGCGGTGGTATTGCGAATGCATTATCGGCCGGGTACTACGCGGGGAAGGTGGCAAGCGAAGCCGTGAATGCCCACAAGTTCTCCTCAAGTTACCTAAGTAAATACGACAAACTCTGGAAATCTGATTTTGGAAAGAGACTTAGGAGGAATAAGAAACTTCAAGAGAAATTCATCAAGATGGACGATGATACGCTGAACAAATTGGCAAAAAGTTTATCAGGTAAAAATTTGAAAGAAATGAGCATCCAAGCAATTGTGATCGAGCTACTTAAATCTCATCCAAAAATTCTTTGGGATTTGAAGGATCTCTTCACTTAGCATATACGAAAGCTTTTCTCACACCTTTTTTGCTGACCCTCACGCCTAATGAATTCCTTTTCCTCAGCGGTATTCTGTTCAGCTCAATTGATAGTAAATTGCCCCTTTCAAGGATAATTAATTTCCCCTCATTACAAATTTCCGCTAAAACCAGTTTCCCGGACTTCTCATTTATTTTGTGTGAAGCCACTCCCATTGATCCCCGACTTAGAATTCGGAACTCGTCCAAATTGGTTCGTTTGGCGAACCCATTTTCTGTTAAAGTTATTAAGAATTCACCACTCCGATTTGAAATCGAGCAGATTTCGTCATCTCTCAGTCTTATTGCAATTACGCCTCTCGCATTCCTGCCATGTTTTGGAATCTCGCTTGCCTTTAACCTCAAAACTCGCCCCTTCCTAGTTGCTATAATTACATCCTCTCCTTTTAGAGGTATGGCATGTAGTATTCTAGAGGAAGAGGCCCTAATGCCGGCCCTCTTTGCATTTTCAAACTCAGAGGAAGATACGCGTTTAACGTATCCATCTGGAGATAGTACAATGACATCGCCCTTAAAATCATCGAGTCCTATCACGGAGACGATCTTGTCATTTCTCATAAGTTTGATGTATCTTCTCAGACTGACACCTTTGTCTTTTTCAGATTCAGGTATTTCGTAGGCATTAATCCAGTAAGCTTTGCCCAATGCTGTAAACAGAAGTAATTTCTGGTCAGATTTACATGACGTTAGTACGGAAACCGCGTCCAGTTGGCCAACGTTGCCGATGGTCCTTTTTTCAATAGCCTCCGCATTTATACGTTTGATCAACCCATCATCCGTTACAACTATGATGTTCTCCTCGCTCTCAATCAAATCTCTAAAATCTATTTCTTTCTCGAAAGGTAGGATCTCAGTCCTCCTGTTGTCTCCATACTTGTTTTTAATGTCGTTCAGTTCTGAAATTAGTATATCGTCGATTCTTTTTGGATCTGATAGGATATTTTCGTATTCTGCGATCTTCTCTAATAGCTCCCTGTACTCAGACTTTATGGAATGAATTTCCAGTTTAGTTAGTTTCTCCAGTCTTATTTTCAGAATTTCTTGGGCTTGCACATCGGTAAGATTGTAATTTTCGGATAAGCTCTTCTTCGCCTCGGTTGGAGATTTAGAATCTCTAATTAACTTTATGGCTGTATCCAAGTCTTCTATAATTTTAATGAAACCTTCAAGAACGTGTAACCTTCTTCTAGCGTTCTTGAGTTCAAATCTTATCTTACGCCTTGTAACCTCTCTTCTATGTTCTACATAGTGGCTTATTAGCTCTTTTAAATTCAGAATTTTCGGCTCATCTTGTACCAATGCAAGATTAATAACTCCAAAGGTGGTTTGAAGGTTGGAATATGCATATAGCTTTTTTAGAACCAAATCGGGTTTTCCCTTAACCTCTATTACAATTCTGATACCTTCTCTATCAGATTCGTCTCTTATCCCTTTTATCTCGTTGATTTTACCTTCCTTTGCCAATTCGGCAATGCTCTCAACCAACCTTGACTTGTTGACCAAATATGGTATCTCCCTAATTATAATTTTATTTTTATCAATTTCGGCTTTTCCTCTTACGATTATTCGGCCTCTTCCAGTTTTGTAAGCTGAACTTATACCCTCCACTCCAACAATCACTCCTCCTGTGGGGAAGTCTGGACCCTTTATGTATGTCATTAGCTCGTCTACACTAATTTCGGGATTCCTGATAAAAGCGATAATGGCATCACAGACCTCCTTTAAGTTGTGGGGAGGAATGTTTGTGGCCATACCAACTGCAATGCCGCTACATCCGTTTATGAGAAGGTTCGGAATCTTTGAAGGTAGAACTGCTGGCTCTTTTAGGGTCGAATCGAAATTTGGCACGTAGTTGACCGTATCCTTACTTATATCTGCAAGCATTTCTTCGGCCAATTTTGTTAATCTGGCTTCGGTATATCTCATTGCTGCAGCAGAATCTCCGTCGATGCTGCCAAAATTCCCTTGCCCTTCTACTAGTGTATACCTCATTACAAAGTTTTGAGCGAGTCTAACTAGTGCATCGTAGACCGCAGCATCACCGTGAGGATGGTATTTACCTAACACCTCTCCAACGACTCTGGCGCATTTTCGAAATGGTTTAGCACTCGTAAGCCCCATCTCGTGCATGGCGAACAGAATTCTCCTTTGAACCGGTTTTAGACCATCTCGAACGTCTGGTAACGCTCTTCCTACGATAACACTCATTGCATAATCTATGTAAGAATCTTTTAGTTCTTCGCTGATATCCCTTATTAATTCCATTCTAATCCTTTGACTGGTAACTTAAAAAAATATATATTTACGCTTTATATTTTAAATAAAGATAATATTAAAAATAAGTTAACATTAGCGAAAGAAATTTTTAGCAATATTTCCAAAAGACAATTGAGCCGAGGTAGCCTAGCCGGCGGGGCGCCTGACTCATAATCAGGAGGTCGGGGGTTCGAATCCCCCCCTCGGCATA
>CAZPML010000005.1:0-27693 GCA_964587675.1 uncultured archaeon | reverse complement strand
TAATGAAAAGCATTGACTGAACGAGGGAGGGAATAGCAAACGTTCAAAGGAGAATTAAGGAAAATGAAGCCAGAATTAAACAAAGAGAAATCGAAGGGGGAGAGAAGAAGAAAGTTTTGGCGCTCTTGACTGAGAAAATAAATAGAATCGAATCTGAAATTAATTCCTACCTGTCTGAGATATCGGAAATTGAGAAAAAGATTGGAAAGAGCGAAATACCCAGAATAATGAGTGAAATCGAAGAAAAGAACGATGAGTATTCAAGAAATAGGGAGATTCTTCTTACAATTGATAAAAAACTGGAGAGTCTTGAGAACATTAGAGAAAGAATTCTCAAGGAGTTGAATGAAAAGGAAAACATACTGAAAGAACTGGAATCTCGGAAATCGGAGTTGGCAAATTCCGTTAACGAGTGCGATATTGAAATATCCAAGATCCAATTAGAACTTGGGAAACTAAAGGAAGAGGAAAGACACTTGGGTAAAGAACTAAAAGAGCTTAGAAGAAAGAGGGATGAAATTCTAGCTGAATTGAGGAGATGCGAGGATGAGAAGAGAGGTATAGAATTTCAGATGGATAAAATTCAGGAGAAGATAGAAAATTTGGAGGAGAAGAAAGAAATCCTGTCTCAATCCTTACTCAGCTTTGGAGAAGTCTCAGTTGAACAGAAAGACCTCCCGCCGATTGATTACGTTAGGAGAAGGTTAGAAGAGTTGAACGATGAGCTATCCGAATTTGGAGACGTTAATTTAAAAGCTATAACCGAGTTTGAGGAAGTTAAGAGGAGAAGAGATGATTTGCTGGAGAAGAAAATAGTTTTGGAGAGGGAGAGAGAAGACATCATCGAAAGAATTAGGAGATATGAGAAGAGGAAGAGAGAAGTATTTTTCGAGGTGTTTAATGCTGTTTGTAAGAATTTTTCAGGGATAATCAGAGAATTGACGGATGGTGAAGGAGAATTATACTTGGATTCCGACGATCCATTTAATAGCGGATTACACATAAAATTCAAGCCAAAGAGCAAGTCCTACTTGAAACTTGAATCTATGAGCGGTGGAGAGAAGAGTTTAGTTGCACTCGCTCTAATATTTGCAATCCAAATGTACAAACCAGCCCCATTCTATGCTTTTGATGAAGTTGACATGTTTTTGGATGGTGTTAACGTGGGAAAAGTGGCCAAGATGATTAAGAAGAGATCTTCGGAGGCCCAGTTTATCGTGGTGTCCCTCAGAAAACCCATGTTGGAATGCGCTGATGCCGTCGTTGGTGTAACTCTTGGGAGGGATCACTCATCTCAAGTTACTGGAATAAAGCTGAGAGTCTAGAGGATCCCATAGAGATCCTCTTGGAAATGGCAAGAAGGGGGGAAATTGATCCTTGGAATATAAATGTAATAGATGTAACTGATAGGTTCCTGAAAAAATTGGAAGATGCAAAAAACCTAGATCTTAGAATTTCTGGCAGGGTTTTGCTCTATGCAGCAATCCTGATAAGAATGAAGGCAGAAACCATAACTTTAGAGAGCGTTGAAACTACCGATGAGGGGGAGGAAGACGAAACCCCCTCGTTTTTGATAGATGATGTAGAATTCGATGATGGAATTTTAGAAGTTCTCAAGTCTCAGAGGAGAAGAATTAGAAAGATTACCACTCTGGTAGATTTAATAAGAGAGTTAAGAAAAGCGGAAGAAGTTGAAAGGAGAAGGAAAAAGAGGAAGGTGGTTGAGAGGGACATCGTAAAAAAGACGCTTGTTATATTTAAGGAAGAAAATTTGGAGGATATAATTTCCAAGGTTGAAAGGGAAGTGCTCAGAATTCTAAGAAGTAAGAAATCGATCTCTTTCTATTCATTGGTAAGGGGGAAAAGTGTTGGCAAAATTCTCGACTACTACGTCTCGCTTCTTCACCTAGCATTTAGGAGAAAAGTAGAATTAAATCAAAGAGAGGTTTATGGAGATCTGGAAGTAAAATTGCCGTAATTCTCCACTCCGATCATGAATTTAGAATCTCTTGACCATTTTTTTATCCAAATTGCATCTCGCATACTTGATCGAATTCTCCATGAGAAATGAAGGGGTGGTTGCAATTCAGAAATTTCGAAATTGCAATTCTTTATAGAGTTCAATAAATTTCTTAGCTATTTTGTCACATCTATTGTTTTCAACGTATTCCTTTGCCAAAATTTTTAATTCTTCCCTGTACGTTTCATCCCTAATAATTCTCTCTAGCTTCTTTTCCAAATCTTTTGGATCCTTGAATTTCACAACAGGCGAATCTTTTTCACCAAACATCTCGAAGTGCCTCGTTGCTGGAACGACGGTTGGAACCAGTGAGCCCAAACATAGGTTCAGAGTTGTGGACATGACAACAGAATTCGTGTATCCCTTTGGAATTAGATGCACATCCGAATTGTGTAGCATATTGTAAACCTCTTTATTCGTCAGTCTCCTTCTTTCCTGCTTTATCCAACCCCTCTTGAAATGTAATTCGCCGTCGGATCTTACTATTCGATAAACGAAGTTATATCTCTTGGATAATGAATCTAATGCGAGTATGTACGGGAGATATTCCTCCTCTGGCTGCCTTCCGAAGCTAAAGAAGGTTGTAATATCCTCTCCAAATTCCCTCTTTCCCTCATTGACCGGATAGCAAGGAAAAGGTATTATTCTAGTAATGTCTTTGAGGTCCCAAAGTAGTTCTCTAACGTACCTCTCATCAAAAACGACAAGCGCATCGAAGCTCCTTAAATTTTTGTACTTTATGTCTTCCCTCCTCCCCTCGTGTATTATTGCTATTTTTGGGCAGTTTATTTTCTCTATTGCCTTCTCCACTTCTCTGTAGGGAATGCTTGCATACGATTCGACTATGATTAAGTCAAAATCGTCTTTGATGACCTCTTCATTGAAGTATCCACCGGAGAACGTGTTCGGATCCAACTCGTCGTAGCATCTTATTACGAAGTCCTCTTCATTCTCTCTTATTATTTTATGATGCCACCATTTGTTTGCGGTTTGAATTGTTGGAGCGAATACTTTAACATCGTGGTTGAGTTTGATAAACTCGTTTACAATTAATTCTGCATGCATGGAAATCCCACAAGTTGCGTTCCATCTTGAGATGATTCCGATCTTCATAGTACCTAACTATACCTTGCTGCGTATATCCTTTTCTTATTTATAAATCAAAATATTTTGCAAAAGTATATAGTATCATAGATAGACAATATATTAATGAGAACAAGAATATACGCTCACTTCATCGATGCGAATCCCGCGGAGGGGGAAGAGACGGGAGTTGAAGGGGGCTTGCAGTTTTACGATGGGACCGAAAGATCTTGGAAACCACTAGTTGGCGACCTCTACTTTTTTGTTGACGGAAGAAAGATTGGAGTAGCTAGAACTGATGGCTATGGGAAGTTCCTATTTAAGTTCAGAGCATTCGGTCTTGGAAAACATAAGTTTGAAATAAGGTATAGTGGGGGGAGGGATTACGAACCATCGACTAAGAGTTTAGAATTCAAAGTCGTAAGAAAAGAAGAAAAGAGTAGGCTAATGATCCTTGCAAGGAACGTGGCAATTTCATTTATTTTGTTGGTAGTATTTTTAATACTAGTAATATTTATAGTTAAGATACTACTCTGACCCTTCTAAACCTCAATCCAGCGGTAACCGTGTTCTCAACCTGCTCCACTTCTCCCACACTACCTTCTAGATTCTTAACCAAATCGAATATGTTACCGTAGATCATCGCACCTTTTATGCCATCGCCATTAAATTCAGCGTTGAGGCACTCTAAGCTAAATTCCCCGCTAATCGGGTTCGATGTGTGGGCGCCTATAAGCGAGTGAATAACTAGTGCACCATCAAGGTCCGATTTGGTTCTAACGTCAAATAAAACGTTGCTTGGGGAGGGTGAAGGGGGCATCGAGCACTCCTCTCTGAATCCGTTCCCCGTAATTTCCCCAAGGATTTTTCCGTATTTCCAATCTGAATAGAATGATTTTACAATCCCTCTATCGAGGAGGATTGTCCTCTTACTAGCAACACCTTCATCATCAAACGAGCAGCTCATCAGACCATTTGGAAGAGTTGGATCATCAACCAAGGTGAGTTCACCGATCTTCTTCCCCTTTGCCAGTTGCGATCTACCCTTTGAAACGTTTTCTGCGGAAAAAGATGGATAAAGCGAATAGAAGAAGAGTTGGTGTACTGCAAGGGGCATAAGAACGACATCGTAAAGTCCGGATTCAATTTTCTTGGACTTTGAAGAGATGATAGCCAATCTTTCTGCTTTTTTTGCGGTTTCCTCTATGTTTAACTTGGAACTTCTGCCCTCGCAAATTTGATAGGCGCTTCCTCCATTGTGAACGACTTCAAGTAGCATGGATGAATAGGTCGACCTCTCATGGCAATCCAGTCCATAGGAATTTTTTATACTTACTGATGTGAC
Source organism: uncultured archaeon (assembly GCA_964587675.1). Lineage (GTDB taxonomy): Archaea > Halobacteriota > Archaeoglobi > Archaeoglobales > Archaeoglobaceae > CAZPML01. The sequence continues at coordinate 23,245 of CAZPML010000005.1, read as the reverse complement.
CTCGTAGCTTAAAATTGCCGAGGCGACCTTAGATCTCTCGATCGAAGAAATTAGGATCTCAAACTGATCTTTGATAAAATCGCTGTTCACCTCTTCAACTTCTTTAAAGTAAATCCCATCAACTTTGGTTGGTTTCTCAACTGGGAAGTCCTCCAATTTATCTTCAGATATTCTTGCAATTTTTTGTGCAAGTTCGAGAGCCTCTTTTTCACTCGTTGAGGAAGCAAACCCTACACGGCCATTTAAAATCACTCTTGCTGCAAAACCTTCCGTTACTAAAGACTTAATCAGTTTTATTCTCCCCGATTCAATTTCGGCGGATAGTTCCCTATTTTCTATTTTGTAAATTTCCCAATCCACTTTATCCCCCCTTAGGCTCCACCGACAATTGCTCTACATAGAACATGTGGTGCCCCATCTGAAACTGGGACGTGCTGGGAAGATTTACCACAGAATCCGGGATCAAATTTTAGGTCCTCGCCAATTTTTATTTCCCTAAGGACATCGAGAGTATTTCCAGAGAGAGAAACGTCCCTAATCATCTCGGAAATTTCTCCGTTGGAGATCTTATATCCAAACTGTGCGTTGAAGTGGAAAAATCCGGTGGCTGGATTGGTTTCGCCGCCTCTAGAACCAATTAAGTAAACCCCCGATTTACAAGCTTCCAGCAGCTCATCAAATTTGTAGTCTCTTGGCTTGAGGTAAGTATTGCTCATCCTAACTATTGGAAATTCTCCACCTTGGGCTCTTGCATTTCCCGGTTCTCCTTTAAGTTTTTTTGCGGTCTCTCTAGTGTGAAGGAAGCTTTTTAAGATCCCTTGGTCCACAATTACTCTTTCACGCGTTTTTACTCCTTCATCATCGAATGGACAGAAACCGAATTGGTGGATAGATGGGTCATCCACGATAGTTACCTCCTTGCTGGCGACGGCCTCTCCAATTCTATCCGAAAGAACGCTGGATCCCTGAATTACGTGATCGGCCTCGACTGCATGTCCAAAAGCCTCGTGAACGAAGACTCCTGCAAGTCTTTGGTCCATGATAACGTTGATCTTTCCAGATGGGGGAGATTTTGCATCAACTAGCTTTGGCAGAATCTTTTTAACTTCTTCTGCGACTTTTGTGGCATCTCTTAAAACCTCAAAACCTCCAGCTCTCATCAATCGTTGGAAATAGAATTGGAGGGTTCTCCCTTTACCAACTCCAATTACGGAGATGCCAACCCTGTAAACTGTGTAGTTGACATCGCTGCCAAACGAGTCTTTGTAGTGAAACTCTCTAACGTTATCGAAGTACGTGACCTTTGTACTAACGCAAACGTCCTTTATTACATCCTCTAGATCCCTGATCAGCGAAGCTTTTTCCTCTATTGGCACGTCTAGTGGATTTTCCTTAACTTTCATTACGTAGCTCCCCTCGGACCTTAGTTCAATCACGTCTGAGTCCGATCTAAATATAGCATTCCTTTTGGCCAGCTCTAATCCCTCTTTTTCTCCAACGTTTCCCTGAAATAGCCCCCAAAATCCGTTTTTTAGAACTCTAAAACTTTTTATTGAAGAACACTCGTATCGGGGCTTCTCAATTGCTCCATTCTCAATTTGAATTGATAATGTTCTAGTTTGGATCTTTCTAATATCGAAAAACTCCATTTCAACTCAACCTTTAGCGTTTTTTAAAATTCCCTCTGCCGCAATCAATCCAGTTACTGCAGCTCCAACAATTCCCCTACTTATCCCGGCACCGTCGCCGACTGCGTAGATGTAGGGAATATTCGTCCTCATGCATTCATCAACCTTCAATTTTAACGAGTAGAACTTTACTTCTGGAGCATAGAGGAGAGTAGAGTCATCAGCTACGCCATTTATGAATCTATCAAGTCTTTCAAGGGCATCGAGAATGTCGTCAATCACCCTTCCGGGATAGGCCAGGCTGATGTCTCCCGGAATTGCCGTTTTTAAGGTAGGTTGAACGAGTCTATTGTTCTTAATTCTACCCTCGGTGCTCCTTCTACCCAATCTTAGGTCCTTCAGTCTCTGGATGATTGGATTCCCTCCACCCAACTTAGTGGTAATCCTGGCAAGATCTCTTCCCCACTCATTTGGCTCCTCAAACGGTTCTGTGAATTCATAGTGTCCAAGAAGAGCGAAATTCGTGTTGTTTGATTTCTCCTTTGCTTTGCTGTGCCCGTTTACTAAACAAAAATCTCCGTAGTCCTCTCTAATTACCCACCCCCGTGGGCAAGTACAAAATGTCCTCATGTAGTCGTCATGTCTGTTGGTTACAACTCTCAACTTGGGATCGTAGATCGTTGAAGTGATGTCCTCCATTATTGAAGCCGGGACTTCAACTCTTACTCCAATGTCGATGGCCTTTGCATTATCGGAGACGAGTAATCCGTATTTTTTCACCCAATTCTCAAGCCAACTTGAACCACTTCTACCAACAGCGAGAATTAAGATATCGTAGTTGTATTCATCTCCCTTGTCCGTTCTTATCTTCTTATTTTCCGGATCAATATCAATTACAGTTCTTCTCGTGTAAATCTTAACTCCCCTTTTCTTAAGTTCGTTTTCCATACTTTTCACAACTTTGGGGAGCACGTCACTTCCAACGTGCCTCTGTCTTAAAGGCACGAACTCTATTCCAACGGAGTTAGCTTTTTTTAGAAATTCAAAAATTCTATTCTCATCGCCCCCGTAAAGCTTATCTGGGGCACCGTGTCTCAGAAAAATTTCATCAACTTCATGCATCTTCTCAATCAAATACTTTGGGTTCAAAAACTCAAAATCGCCACCAACGGTAAAACTTGAAGAAAAATTTGGGTTTACGTAATTTAGTTTACCATCTGAAAGTCCCCCGGCCCCACCTACACCGCATGTGATATTGCACGGGTTGCATTTAGTGCAAAAGTTCTCTGAAAGATTACTTGGACATTTTCTTCTCGTTATATCTCTTCCCATCTCAAATATCGCAACATTTAGGCTTTTTGATAATTTATAAGCTGCAAACATTCCGCTTGGGCCGGCTCCGACGATTATCACATCAAATTTCATACAATTGGAAACTTTTCGCTAAGAGTCATTTAAGTTTTATTCTCCACGGATGGGTGTAAATTTTGGCATGTCCAGCTCTTGCTAAACCGATTAATGTAACTCCATTTTCTTGCGCTAAATCCATACCAGCAGAGGTTACCGTGGACTTGCTCACGATGATCGGAATCTTCGCATTAACCGCTTTGTGAACTATAACTTCGGAAAGTCTACAGGTTACGGCTAGAATCTCTCCAAACCTTTTATCTAAAATCGTTCTTCCCACCACCTTATCAACCGCGCAGCTTCTGCTAACGTCCTCGTAAATGTAAACATCGTCTCCACTTTTAATGGCCGCACTATGAGTGCCACCGGTTATCTTCCAGACCTCGGAAGTGGATAGTTTCGACATTAACTCGAACACATCTCCAATTTCAACTCTAAAATCCGGCATTTTCGATGTAAATCTTGGAATATAACTAACGAAGATGTTTTTTCCACTAACCTCAACTTTGCTTACCTCTCTACCATATCCTTCACATACAACATATCCTGCCCCAAGTTCCCTCAGACTTGAAGGGGAGCAATACAAGCTGGCCAGCAACTCACCATTTCCGAATATTTTAACTAGAATCTCGCTAGCAACAAAATCATCTACTTCTTTAAACTCTTCTGTGTAACAATGAACTCTTCTAAACATCAATTGTAAATTATATAACCATGATAAGTAATTTTTCCGCAAAACTACCTTGTCCAATCAAAGTTCTTCAGGAAGTCAACATAAAAAGCATCGACTTCATCATAGAGTTTCAACAATTTTGCAACCTCTACTGCAATTATATGTGAACATGGCATTTTTCCTTTGAGATTTATCTGAAAATCTGGACATGTACAGAAGAAATCCTCAACTATATACTCATTTTTCCCTACAACAATAAAAAAGTCCTTATATTTTTTTACTCTCCTCTCAGAGAGATAAAAATATGCCTTCTCTCCCCTCTTCCCGTAGTTTAGCAAGAGAGCTTTGTAAAGTTTGTATCCAAGACCATCTTTGGCAGCTTCAACGACCTCACTCCGCAGGAGCATCTATCCTATTGAGTTCAAGAACAGCGTTGATAGCATCAATTCCATCAAGCCAGCTTAAAACAACCCCATCTTCTGGAATATCTAGCTCTGGGAGCCTCTCACCTTTAATGATCTTGGCACCCATTCTCGCAATCGCATCCAGTGCCGATTCGTAGTCTCCATCCTTTTCCTTTGACACTGCATTCGCCAAAAGAGATCTGAAATCTTTCTTGCTGAACTTACCTTCAAGGTAATACTGAAAGGACAAGAGAACGGCTCTGATACTCTCGAGGGTAAATTGGAACACTTCATCTTTTAGAGCCGAATCGAACTTGTAATTCTTGTTGAGGAGGGACATAATTTTAGAAACTTCACCAACAGCATCGGTTTTCTTAATTTCTCTATCTTTTACAGCTCTAACAATATTTAGACACGCAATTACGATATCTTCCAGCATTTGATCGAAAACCGCGAATGTAGAAGCATCAGATTCATCAACCACGCTCTCAGCGATTTTCTTAATCCAGTTTTGGAACCTCTTTTCATTGTAGTATTCCATGGTGCAAATCAAATTTTATAGGTTATAAGTGTGTTGCTTGAAAAAGAAATTTCTTTAATGAATTTACAGAAAGCAATTTCGGACAAAATGAACGACTTACTTCTAATTTACTTTCCCCCATTTACAGTTAGTTTGACTTTATATTCAACGAAGATTGAGTATTATTTTTAAGCTTGGCAATCTGGAGAACGTAAAGGAAAATTAAAAAATGAAAATAAAAAATTGTAGCAGGTATGAGGGAGTACAAGTTTAAGAGGGGTTTCAAGCCAAACACCGAAAGACTCGAGTATCTGATTAAAAAACACTTTGGAAACTTCTCTAGGGAAGGGGAGTTCTATATCGTTAGAAATTTTGGAGGAATAGAAGAACTCAGAATGAAAATCCATAATAAGAGGCTCTTTGTGAAATCTAAAACTAAAAAAGTTGATAACGATACAGCTTTAATGACTTTGAAAACCTACAATAGGTTTCTCGAGGAGTTAACTGGTTATTCAGCTAAAGAAAGACAGAAAATGCTCAAGAAAGAAGTCGAATCTACCAAGTAACTTCAACATCCTCTATTCTGAAATCTGGCCTGACAAAGGACTCCTCTATTGGAGTTACATATCCATGCTTGTACATGAGTAGGCCTGTGTAAGCAATCATTGCGCCATTATCGCCCATAAGCTCCTTTGGTGGCATGTGAAAACTTGCACCCCTTTCTTCGCACATCTTTTTGAGCATTTTTTGCAGTCTCTCGTTTGCTCCAACCCCGCCCACGAGCAAAACCTCTTCTAGGTTTAAGTACGCCAGCGCTCTCTCAGTAACCTCTGTCAACATCGCAAAAGCCGTCTCTTGAAAACTGAATGCTATATCCTCTGGAGAGGCACCGGAATCAAACAATTTTTGAGCTGCTGTGACCATTCCGCTAAATGAGAAATCCATTCCTTTTACGACGTAAGGGAGTGAGTAGTATTTCTTACCCCTCTTTGCCAGCTCCTCGATTTTTGGACCGCCTGGGTGTTTGTAACCCATGTACCTGGCAAGTTTGTCAAGTGCATTTCCTATGCCAATATCCAACGTCTCTCCGAAAACTCTGTATCTTTTTCCCTTCCTAGCAATCACTTGACTGTTTCCACCACTTACATAAAGCGAAACAGGGTTTTTTGATCCAGTTTTCCACCTCCCAACTTCTACGTGGGCTAAACAATGGTTTACACCGATTAATGGAACCTTAAGCTTTAAGGAGAGCAATCTGGCTGCCGTTGCTACGACTCTAAGGCATGGCCCCATCCCTGGACCCTGGGAGAATGCAACTAAATCTATTTCGCTCGGATTAACGTATCTGAAAAGTTCGGATATAACTTGCGGTAGCACTTCAGAATGGTGTTGAGAAGCTTCTCTTGGGTGTATTCCCCCCTCTTTTGGGATATATGGCCTGTTTACTATCTTTATTACGTCTTTCTCATCTACTACTGCTACACTTAGGCTCCATGCGGTACCCTCTATGCCGAGTGAGATCATCTCCTTTTGAATTCCGTATAACCACACTTGCCGCAGGTTCTCCTGTCTGGATGTTCAGCGAGAAAAACACCCTCTCCGCACCTTGGACAGGTTCTCCTTTTTCTAATTACTTTTTCTCCCTTTATTTCGTAGTATTTGTATATCGAATCACTGCCCTTCGCCATCATTCACCCTCCTCTTTCGGGAAATTTCGGGAGATTATATGCTCGTCCTCGATTGCGTTGAGGTCGTCTATGGTATCGTAAATTTTTATGTAGCATCTTGCTTCCGTGCGGCCAAACTCGGTTTTAATATAGTCTATTATGACCCTTTCGGGTTCAACATTCATCAAGCCCGATATCTTCTCTCTAACTTCATTTCTTGATGGAGTCTTACCATCGAAGCTTAGCTTACAGTATATTTCTTTTCTTTTCAGTAAGGGGTTGTATCTCTCGCTCTCAATGTACATTTCCATCCTTCCCCACCTCCAAAAGTTCATCAATTTCCTTACACTCTAAAACCTTCTCCATCCTTCTCATTAAATTGGCTATTAGAATTTTTTTCTCCTTATCGATCACTAAAGCGACTACACCTTCTCTAGGTTGTCCATAGAGTATTAACGAATTTTCGGGAAGTACTAGGCCCAGTGGCATTACTGCGAGATCCTCCTCACCATGTATCCATATACAAACTCTAAAACCATCAAAAATCATTTTGACAGCTAGTTGAATGGTCCTAACGAGATCGCAGGAAATGTAGCCGGGTGGATTGTTGGCCTCTAGCTTTTTGTAGTTCTTAATGGAGCCCTCAATTTCCAGTCTTTCATATCTGAGTGTTTTGCCATCGAGTACGATGAGGTGTGGGTTCAGTGAAGAATTTATCGCTGATAAGCTGACGAGATCTCCAACACACGCGATTAGCTCACACTCATTTACTTCATCTACGAGTTTCAAATCCACCCAGTCACCTTTATACAACCTTCCATGTGGTTTTGATAGAATTTCTCGCATGCTCTCTGGAAGTTTTAGCATTACCCTACCCTCAAAGCGTATTTTCCCGGGATCTTTATTCCCAATCTTTTGGCTATCTCGCTCTTCTCTGGATCGATCACAATGATGTACCCATACCATTCTTTGGTCAATTCGGAGCTTCCGCAGTTTTTGCAGACTTGTGTGTCAATGTTTATGAATTTGCAGCTCCTGCAAGCAAGTTCAGCCACGAATTTCACTCTCCCTTTTCATCTTCTCTATCTCTTCATCGATCCATTTTAGGGAACCTAACCAAGGTTGGCGCATGGTTAATCCAATTCTACTTTTTTCAGGTTCCCTCTCCTTCAGACTTAAAGAAACTATTCTTGCTCTAACGAGATCTCCTTCTTGTATTGCTTTTTTTGTCTCTTTACCAATCAATCTTTTATTTTTTTCATCAAAGACCATGTAGTCGTCTGTTATTTGACTCATGTGAAGGAGGGCATCAAAAGGACCGATCGATACAAATGCGCCAAATTCTACAACTTCTACAACCTCGCCTTCAACGATTTCTTGGAGTACGGGTTTAAAACAAATTGCAGTAAACGTCACATCGAAATAAACTGCTCCATCACCTTCTATTATTTTCCCCTCCCCAATTTCCTCAATACCCTCAATTCCAATGATCATGCCATACTCCCTATCCAACCTCCCCTCAAATTGTTCCCAGAGGAGAGAATTAACTACGGCCTCAATGTCCTCTCCCAATCTGGATGGAGGAACCCTAACCGTATCACGCAGCTTAATGCGTGCATACATAAAACCATCACCGCAGAATTTGCTGCCCTCTGAAGCCATATAAATTTATCTTAGAACATTCTTGATGCAAAAACACAAATTTAAATTTCTTCTAGATTTTTTATGTGCGTCCTGACATCGAGCGAAATCAAAGAAAGGATAGAGAGGGATGGTTTGATTAGAGACTACATCGATCTAGATGTTCAACTCCAGCCAAATGGATTTGATTGTACGCTGAGATCAATCGCTAGGATTAGGGGGGTGGGAAGAGTAGATTTTGACAACAAAGAGAGGAAGATACCAGAAGTTGAAGAGATAGATTTTCAAAATTGGGTTTATCTACCGAGGGGTGTTTATAGAGCATACATAAATGAAGTCATCAAACTAAGCGACGATCTGATGGCCATAGGTAGGCCTAGATCTTCCATTGTGAGGTGTGGTGCGAACATTCTGACGGCTGTTTGGGACGCTGGATACGAGGGTAGAAGCGAGGTCTCATTGGTTGTTTACAACGACTTAGGTCTTTGGTTAAAAAGGAATGCGAGGATAATGCAGTTGATCTTCTTGAGATTAAAATCGAAAACTAATATATATAGTGGAATTTATAAGTATGAGAACATTTAATTTTTATTTCTGAACTCTTCATAAATTGTTAGTAAAGCCGTAAGAACAGAAGGAATAGCTTGCTCTGTTGCGAAAGTAATGTAAGGAGTTAAATCTATGATGAAGTCCGCAAACCTGAAAATACCTTTGGGTATACCCACTCTGCTTCCAATGAAAACAACGATCTCGTCCGAATAGATCAAACCTTTACCGATTTCATCTTTGATATCAGAGATCTGTTTTCCAGTTGGATCTGTAACTATAAGAAGATTCCTCCTCCTCTTTTTGTCTCTCGCCACTTGGTATAGATCATGGAGGAGGATGGGAACCTTCTTCACCTCTCTACTGTATGCTCTTTCCTGGATTTTATATCGGGTCAATTGGCCCCTCCTAACACCCTTGATGAACTGCTCAAGTTCAAAGGCATTTACGGAATCAAAGGGCGCAATTATAAGTTCCTTGATCTCGAACGCTTGTGCAGCCCTTCCGATTCTCTCTCCAATTTCTAGAGCAGCCCTTAAATCGTCAAGATATGGAACTTGGACAACGCTGATTTTATGAAATAGTTCTCTAGAGTCTAGCTTCTCGGGAGTATATTTTTTCCTCTCCTCTTTTCCTTCTATAACTCCTATGAATGTCCTGTCTCCAATAATCTCTACATAGATGGCCTTCTCGGGAAAATTAAGATCCACTTCGCATCCAGTAATTTCCCTAATTTTATCTCCTAGTTTGAAGTTGACATCGATACTAGAAAAATCCTGCCTCCCACGTCTTTTTGTCCTTATCGCAAAAGTCCGAGCACCTTTTATCTCCTCTGCAATTGATCCTGCATGGGAAATTATATCGTCTAGGTCCGCTTTACATTCAATTAAGATGGGAATTATCGTCTCTATTTCTGGAATCCCCTTTATTTTTTCCAATTCATCTGAATAGACGAGGATCAGACCTAGAAATCCGGCAGGCCTGACCTCTAATTTAACGTCTCCCAGTTCATCTTTTATGTAGGAAGCTGCAATGTATTCTAAGCCCCTCTGCGTCTTAACGAGAAGCATACAGAAATGTTATCAGTGAGTTTTTAGTTCTTAGTGAAATTAGCAAGCAAAAATTATATGCAACATTAAAAATATGAGCGAGGAGGTGCGGAAATGGAACTCGATAAGGACTACAAAGCAATCGAGGTCGAGGAAAAATGGCTCAAAATCTGGAAAGATGAGATGTACTACTTTGATTGGAAATCAAAAAAACCGCATTACATAATAGATACTCCGCCTCCTTACCCCACAGGATCCTTTCATATTGGTCATGCTTTGAATTGGTGTATAATAGACTTTATAGCGAGATATAAAAGAATGAATGGATATGAAGTTATGTTTCCACAAGGTTGGGATTGTCATGGTCTTCCAACGGAGGTTAAGGTCGAGGAGAAACATGGGATTAGAAAGAGGGATGTGACAAGGGAAAAGTTCAGAGAACTCTGCGTGAAGTTTACTGAAGAAAACATAGAAAAGATGAGAAAAACTACAAAGAGACTTGGATTTAGCATCGATTGGAGTAAAGAGTACATAACAATGTATCCCGAGTACTATTCGAAGACGCAGCTCTCGTTTATTCAAATGTACAGAAAGGGATTAATTTACAGGAGTTATCATCCAGTCATCCTTTGCCCTAGATGTGAAACCACGATCGCATTAGCCGAGATCGAGTACAGAAAAGGAAGAACTACTTTGAATTATATAAAATTCGACGAAGATGTGGTGATTGCTACTACCAGGCCGGAGCTAATTCCAGCATGCGTTGCAATCGCTGTCCATCCCAAAGATGAGAGATACAGGAATCTAGTGGGCAAAAAAGTTCGTGTTCCAACAACCGATTATTACGTTGAAATTATCGAGGATGAAGAAGTAGATCCAAGTTTTGGAACTGGAATAGTTATGGTGTGTACATTTGGGGATAGACAGGATGTGAAGTGGTGGAAGAAACACAATCTGGAGTTAAGAAATATTCTGAACAGAGATGGAACTTTGAATGAAAAAGCCGGGAGATACAAAGGGCTAACAATCGAAGAAGCTAGAAGCGCAATAATAAACGATTTGAAAAAGGAAGGAAGAGTTCTAAAGCAGGAAGAAGTTGAACATAACGTGGGGCTCTGCTGGAGGTGCAAGACGCCTGTGGAGATCATTCCCGCAGAACAATGGTTTGTTAGAGTTGAAAAGGACAGGATACTGGATGCTGCAAGAAAAGTCAGGTGGATTCCTGAGCACATGTTTTCCAGATTGGAAAGCTGGGTTGAGTCAATGGAGTGGGATTGGGTGATAAGTAGGCAGAGAATATTTGCCACTCCAATCCCCGTTTGGTACTGCAAAAAGTGTGGAAGCATCTTGGTTGCAAAGGAAGAATGGCTCCCCGTCGATCCAACTATTGAATCACCCCCTGAACCATGCCCAAAATGTGGATCTACAGAGTTTGATGGTGAAAGCGATGTTCTCGACACTTGGATGGATTCAAGCATAACTCCACTCGTTATCTGTGATTGGCCAAATTTGAGGGAGTATCCCACAAGTTTGAGACCTCAAGGTCACGATATAATCAGAACATGGGCTTTTTACACCATTTTGAGATCTGTCGCAATTTTGAACGAGATCCCATGGCGTGAAATTGTAATTAATGGAATGGTTTTTGGGGAAGACGGTAGGAAAATGAGTAAAAGTTTGGGCAATGTGATAATTCCAGAGGAGGTCATCGAAAAGTACGGCGCGGATGCATTGAGACAGTGGGCCGCTAGCGGAGTTATTGGGGATGACATAATTTTTAGCTGGAAAGAAATAGTTGCAGCGAGCAGATTTCAGCAAAAATTCTGGAGCATTGCTAGATTCTCCCTGTTACATATCTCGGACTACAAACCATGTGAGGAGGATAGGAAATATTTGAGAGATGTTGATAAATGGATCCTCTCAAAAATAAATAGGCTTATAGAAAGGGTGAGGGGATACATGGATTCATACAGGTTTGATGAGGCTATAAAGGCTATTAGGAGCTTCACTTGGTACGAATATGCTGACAACTACCTTGAATTGGTGAAGAGCAGGTTATACTCAGGTAGCGAGGAGGAAAAAAGAGGAGCAAAATACACTCTTTATAATTGCCTGAGTATTTTAACGAGACTAATAGCACCTATCACTCCGTTTCTGGCTGAAGAATGCTGGTCTAAGTTCAATGAATCAAGCGTTCACCTCCAGGATTACCCACTACCCGATCCTAGTTTGATCGATCCCGAAGCGGAGATTAAGGGAGAGGAAATAAAAAGGATAGTCTCTCTTATAAGAAAACTCAAACATGACAGAGGATTGCCCCTAAACGTCCCACTCAAGAAAATTATAGTATTTTCAGAAATCTTCGATTTGGACAAGAAGGACATTGAGGGAGCTACAAACACAAAAGTTGAGATCGTGAGGCAACCGCCAGAAGTCAGCATAAAAGTAAGGAGAATAAAACCAAAATACGCAATTCTTGGTCCAAAATTCAAAGAAAAAATGAAAACTCTGAATAGGATTTTGGAAGCACTAAGTGAGGAGGAGAAAAGAAACTTTTTCCAAAGTGGAAGTCTTGAAGTAAAAATTGATGGTGAACAAATTCATCTGGAGAAAGACTGGTTTGATTTCGAGATTGAAAGGGTGATCGAGGGTAGAGAAGTCACCCTAATGGAAACCGAGAAAAGCACAATTTTTGTGGAAGTTTAGTATTTTAGCTAAAAACTATATATTTTAAAACCAAAACTCGAATAAGAATGCTCTGGGTTGAAAAATATAGACCGAAAACCCTAAAGGAAGTTGTAGCCAGTCGAGAGGTACTTGAGAGAGTAACGAGATGGGCAAAGAAGTGGAAAGAAAGACCTCAAAAGCCCCTTCTCCTAGCAGGCCCACCTGGTGTTGGAAAAACTTCCATTGCCATCGCTTTAGCGAACACATTTGGTTGGGAGACGGTCGAACTCAATGCAAGCGATCAGAGAAATTGGCAAATTATACAGAGAATAGTTGGTGAGGGAGCGTTTAACGAAACAATAAGTGATGAAGGCGAATTTCTATCATCCTCAACTGGAAAAATGAAGGTTATAATCCTGGATGAAGTCGATAACATACATAAAAGGGAGGACGTTGGTGGTGAGACGGCTCTTATCAGGCTGATAAGAAGGAGACCTAGGCAGCCATTGATACTAATCGCTAATGACCCCTATAAGCTGTCTTTGGAGCTCAGGAACCTCTGTGAAATGATAAATTTTAGGAGATTGACTAAGACTCAAGTGGTGAAGGTGTTGGAGAGAATCTGTACTTTGGAGGGTATCAGGGCTGATAGGGAAGCTCTTAGAGCAATTGCTGAGAATGCTGGAGGAGATTTAAGAGCGGCTATAAATGATCTTCAGGCCATTGGTGAGGGTAGAGATGAAATCAAAGCCAGCGACATTGTAATTGGAAAGAGAACTCAGGAAACCGATATCTTCAAGGTTCTACAAAAGATATTCAAGACAAACTATCCGGGAGTTTACAGCGAAACCATGCTTCTGGATGAGTCTCCGGAAGATGTAATTTGGTGGATCGATGAGAACGTTGCTCTTGAATACGAAGGGGAAGACTTACTCAAGGGCCATCTTATACTCTCAAGAGCTGACGTTTTCCTTGGAAGGGTTAAGAGAAGACAGTTCTATAGATTGTGGAAGTATGCAAGTTATTTAATGACCGTCGGAGTTCAACAAATGAAAACAAAAAGAAAAACCGGTTTTACAAAATATAGAAGACCGATACTCTGGCAAAAACTTGCACAGGCGAGAAAGAGGAGAGAAATATTAAAACAGATTTTGAAGAAGATTGGAAAGTATTCTCACATGTCCTCTTCAAAAGCCAATCTCGAACTCTATCCCGTATTGAAGATTCTACTCCAAAACCTTGAAATTGAAAAAGCAGCAAAGATAGCAGCATTTTATGACTTCAACCAAGATGAGTTGGAGTTCTTGGTCGGTGAAAGGGCGATTGAGATCCATGATTACATAAGGGAGCATGCTCTTCATAGGGTTGAAGACGAGACTTTTCTATCCGGATTCTCAAAAGCCGAAGAATCCGTTGAGAAAAGACTTGAAAGAAGAGAAGAAAAAAAGAAGAAAGGTAAGGATCTGACATTGGATACTTTTTTCTCCTGAGATGATGAAGAAGGTAATTGCAGCGGCATTTAAGAGCAAGGGTAAGAAAAAAATGAAGAAAAACGAACTTATCTACACTATGAGCTTCGATTTGAACTGGTTCAGCCATGAAGCAAGCAAAAAAGTGGTGGAGAAGGCCGAGAATGAGGGCCTGCTCAGTGGAAACGACGAAGTTGAGCCCGCCTTTGATTTTGAGAACATAGAGGTATCTCCGGATTTTAAACCCAACCTCAGGGAACTTTTATCGAGATCTCTGGCGGATCGACTTGTTGAGGAATTGGCCGAATTCTTGGGAAAATCGTATCAGGAGGTAGTGTCTATTATTAACAAGAAACAGGAAGAAATGGGGAACTTACTATCATTTGAGGTTGTAGCTTTGTTGGTTGCCAAAGAAAACGGTTTGGAAATTAGTAAATTCATAGAAGAGGTTGAAAAAACCGTTTTATGAAATTCCGCAGGGATTTCATACTTATAGGAAGTAAAGCATTGATAGCGGATCTACATTTAGGGCTCGTAAGGTTTTACGACAGGGATATTATTAGGAGAGCGATTGAAATAGCTGAAAAGGCAAAAACCATCGTGGTTGTTGGAGATTTGAAGCATTTGGGAAAACCATCCCCAATTGAGGAGTTTTTTAGAGAAGTTGGCGGAATTGCGGAACTAATTGTAATTAGAGGTAATCACGACATTGGAATTGTTGGATACAAGGGAATAAGAATTGGGAAGTATGGGATATTCCATGGCCATGCAATTCCAGATGACGAAATTTTTCAAGCAAAGCACCTAATCTTTGCACATGCACATCCATCAATTCTAATCCAGGATGAAGTTGGTGGATACAAGGAGAGGGTATTTTTGTTGGGAGAATTAGAAATCGACAACGAAAAGAAGAGGGTAACCGTAATGCCTGCTTTTAACGATCTTTGCGCATCAACTCCTGTAAATTTAGAAAAACCGGCTGGGTTTATGTTTAGGAGACACAACTATTCCGATTGGTACGCTATGCTATTGGATGGAACGGTCTTGAGCTTAAACTCGTTAATCATCTAGCATCGAAGTGAGACATCTCTATTATCTCTGCCTCTAAAGTTTCAAGTAAATCGCCGATTCTTACTCTGATTATCCTTCCAACACCTCTTGGTTGAAGTCTTAGCCTAACTACCGACATCTCGCATTCTTCTATGTGATGCGTAGTGGCGTAGAATAGAGACTGGTTCATTACTTCCTTTCCAGTAACCTCTGCTACCAATCCACTAACTCCTCTATCCAGATCGTATGTTCTTGCGGGCGTTAAGAAAACGTGGTCTCCGACGTTTACTTTAAGAGCCGTTGCAACGTTGTGGGCGCTTCTAACTTCAAGTGTTTTTATGTTCCTTCTCATTATCTCCTCAATTACGGACCTTATTATTCCACTGAGGACGTAGCATCTCATAAGATCACCCATACATTGGAAGTTCTTCTCTCTTCACTCCCTCATGCATCCTGGCTTGTTCAGCTAATTTCTGCATCTGGGCTTCTATTATTTCCGCCTCTTTTATCAGCTTTTCAACGTTAATGTTCCAGCTTAGAATCTTGTTCATTGCCTTTATCAAGCTCGCCGCAGCTCTTGGATCTGGATTGAACCCACCAGTCTCTCCTAAAAGGGCTATTCCAGGGAACTTCTTCGCAACACATTCGTTCAGTATGCTACCAGCAATTCCAGATATTGTTCCGGTTTTAAATATTTCAACGTGCTCTTTTATCTCTTCAAGCAGTTCTTTCTTAGTTGCAGCTCCAAATACCCTCCTTTTATCTTCAAATGTTGCAACACCTGCTATTGAATAAATTCTCTTTGCACCTATTTCTCCCGCCCACTTGACTATTGTCCGGCTCATATCATAGGCAATTTGGGGGATAACTGGAACATCGGAATGAATAAGGACGAAACCCATATCTTTTGATTGGTATATTCTAACCGGTGGGAGGACAACTCCATCAAAGAGTGATGCTACAGGAGGCAAAAGTTTCGATTCTATAACACCTACTGCCTCTAGATTTAATTCTAGGATGAAGTGGGCACTAGCAATTGTCCCAACAAGCCCTATTCCGGGAAAACTCGTTATCAGTACGGGTTTTTCAACTTCTATCCCGTCGACTATAATTTCGGTATCGAGTACCATAAAAATTGGATGTTCGAGAGATATTTCAAGCTTCTGGCTTCACGTCGATGATGTATTTGGTACCTTCTATCTCAACTTCAAAACGACCCTCGACTTTAGCTCCCGCAATTGGAAATGGTTCTTCCTTAGTCTCCCCTTTCAAGAACTTAAGACCAGTTTGTGGGAATAGGGCATAAAGGAGAACGTCCTCCTCGCTTGGATCCTTAAAGCCCTCATTTACTAGTTCTTGATATCTTTTCTCGTATTCGGGTTCAAGCAGGTCTGCAGGCCTACAGTCAATTGGTTTCTCGTCTCCCAAAATCTTCTTTATCATCTCTTCTTTGATTGGAGCGGGGGTTCTACCGTACATTCCCTTAACCAGATCTTTTGTCTCTCTAGTTACGACTTTGTACCTCTCTCCAACTAGAACATTAATGACCGCCTGTACACCGACGATCTGACTCGTTGGCGTAACCAAGGGAGGATATCCCAAATCTTCTCTAACTCTTGGAACTTCTTTGAGAACTTCTTCTAGTTTGTTGAGTGCATTTTGTTCTTGAAGTTGGGATATAAGATTTGAAAACATACCTCCGGGAATTTGATAGACAAGTACCCTTGTATCTGGTATCGTTGAAAGAGGACTTAGGTATCCGGAGTACTTATCTCTCAGCTTCATGAAGTACTCTCTTACCTCTAGGAGCACGTCGAGGTCCACACCCGTATCGTAGCCAAGTTCATTAAGTGTATAGACTATGCTCTCTGTGGGTGGATGGGACGTTCCACAGCTCAGCGGTGACATGCATGTGTCTATCATCTCTGCACCAGCTTCTACACCCTTAAGCAAGGTCATGGACCCCATTCCACTAGTGTAATGGGAATGAACGTCAATTGGAAGACCAACCTCTTTTTTCAAAGTTTTTGTTAATTCGTAGGAAACTTTCGGTGAAAGCATTCCAGCCATATCCTTTATGCATATAGAGTCTACTTCGAGTTCTGCAAGTTCATTTGCAATTTCAACGTATTTTTCTATGGTATGGACGGGAGATATCGTGTAGCATATGGTTCCCTGGATGTGGTAAGCATCGTACTTTTTAGCTGCCTTTATTGAGGAGATCAAGTTTCTAACATCATTGAGGGCATCGAATATCCTGAAAACATCTAAACCGTTTTCGATCGTTTTCTTAACAAATCTTTCCACAATATCGTCTGGATAATGCTTATATCCCACAAGATTTTGACCTCTGAGCAGCATCTGGATCAAAGTGTTCTTGACTCTTTTCCTTATTTCCCTTAATCTCTCCCAAGGATTCTCGTTTAGAAACCTGTGACAGGAATCAAAAGTTGCACCTCCCCAGACCTCGAACGCATAAATACCCGCACTATCAAAAGTCTCTAAGATCGGTAACATATCTCTCGTCCTCATTCTTGTAGCAAGAAGAGATTGATGCCCATCTCTCAACGTTAGATCGACGATCTTCACCTTTGCCATAATTCAAATTTAATCATCCAAATTAAAAGTTTTTTGTAAATTCTTAATATAATAATGCAAATCTTTGTATATCTTAATAGTTGAAACTAAAAAACTTTTATAATATGTGGCTCTTCCCGTTCCGATGCGTGGAGAAGCTTCGATCTTAATCTCGGCTTTACTAATGAGCACGGTTTCGATCTTTGTGAGGAATATAGAAGGTGATGCTGTAAGTATAACTTTTCTCAGGTTTTCATCGGCTCTCCTTTTTTTAACAATTTTTTCAATTTTATCCAAGGAGTTTCCAGCTGTAAGGGACAGATCTCTAATTTACCTGGGAATCGTAAACGTTAGTACGGTCGTTTGCTACATCTCGGCAATCCAAACCGTTCAGGTTGGAACAGCAGCACTATTGCTTTACATGGCACCTGTTTACGTTTTGCCAATTGCTGCGGTTACTGGAGAGAGAATTGAGAGGAAAACTTGGATCGCTGTACCACTTGGTATTACGGGTTTGTACTTGATGCTGTCTCCATATGCGGAGATAAGTCTCGGAATAGTTCTGGGAGTTTTATCGGGAGTTAGTTATGCGTTTGTGTTTTTTTATTCTAAGAGGGCCAGAATGAAGCACAGCTCATTCCAAATCACGTTTTTCAACCTTGCATTCGGATCGGCAATTCTTTTGCCGTACTTCTTGTTTAGAGGTGTAAGTGGGTCTTTACCTTGGATATTGGGTTTGGGGTTGGTGCCCACTGCGATACCTTTTGTACTCTTTGCTTACGGAATTAAGTACGTAAAAGTTCAGAGAGCACCCATCCTGGCACTAGTTGAACCCCTATCGGCAACGTTTATCGGATACATATACTTTTCGGAGATACTCACAGCAAAACAAGTAATCGGAGCTATGCTGATCTTCGTAAGCATAATTATAGCTTGGAGAAAATAAAAAATTTAAAAAATAAAAAATAACCAAATTATTCAACCCTTATCCTTCTTCCGCCCTTCTTTGGATGCTTCTTCCTGAGAACAACCTCTAAAACTCCGTTGTTGTATCTGGCTTTTGCGGAATCTGGATTAACTTCTGTTGGAAGCTCAACGGTTTCGTAGTACTTCCTATTTTCTCCTTCAGCTTTGATTTCCAAACTCGTTTCGGTAGCATTA
The DNA here is from genome assembly GCA_964587675.1 of uncultured archaeon. Classification (GTDB taxonomy): domain Archaea; phylum Halobacteriota; class Archaeoglobi; order Archaeoglobales; family Archaeoglobaceae; genus CAZPML01. The sequence goes on along the minus strand of CAZPML010000005.1, from coordinate 4,786 downwards.
AGTTCAATGTCGTCTTTGTTTACTCCCGGCATCTCAGCTATGATCTGAACCTCATCGTCCGTCTCTATAACATCAACAAGTGGTTTTCTCTCCTCGACCCCCTCCTTAATTATGGTGGGTTTTGTTCCGAACTCCCTGATTTCTGGTTTCCCGTCAGGTCCAATTCTAATGCTGAAACCTCTAACGATTGGTTTGAATTCTCCGCTCTCAGCTCTTTTGAACATCTCTTCAACATCTCTGACCATCCTCTCGAATATGTCATCGAAGAATCCGAATCTTCCTAAGAACTCATCGAACATTCTATCCCAGTCATCGTCCCAATCTCTCCTCCTCCTCTTCCAGACCATATCACATCACCTCCTAAAATCAAGCATACATCTTATGAAAATCTTCAATAATTTTCTCATACCTCTTCAAATCCTCCTTCGTTAAGCTAGGTTTAATCTTTCTTAGCGCCTCATCGAAGTGCTTTTTCGATATTTTTATTTTCTTTGCAATGATTTTTGCCTCTTCTTTGGTCATTCCTGGCTTAATGATCTCTCTTATTGCTAACATTCCCGCCTCTCTGCATATTGCCTCAATATCTGCTCCGCTATATCCTTCGGTTCTCTCAGCTAGCTCTTCGATGCTTACATCATCTGCAAGTGGCTTCCCTCTTAAGTGAATCTTGAATATCTCTTTTCTCGCCTCTATGTCTGGAGGTGGAATGTAGATGTGCCTCTCAATTCTTCCAGGTCGAAGTAAGGCTGGATCTACTAGGTCTGGCCTATTCGTTGCGGCGATGACCACTACATCTTTCAGCTCCTCTAGCCCATCAAGTTCGGTTAAGAGCTGGCTTACGACTCTCTCAGTAACGTGTGAGTCACCTATCCCTCCCCTTCTAGGAGCTAGACTGTCTATTTCATCAAAGAATATCACACAGGGTGCGACTTGTCTAGCTTTCCTGAACATTTCTCTGACGTGTTTTTCGCTCTCTCCCACCCATTTACTTAGCAGTTCTGGTCCCTTAACGCTGATGAAATTTGCGTTGCTCTCATTAGCAACGGCTTTAGCGAGCAGCGTTTTACCGGTTCCTGGGGGACCGTAGAGAAGTATTCCCTTTGGCGGCTTTATGTTGGTTGACGAGAATACGTCTGGATACTTTAAGGGCCATTCAACCGCTTCTTTCAATTCTTGTTTTGCGTGTTCTAATCCGCCGACGTCATCCCATTTCATCTTAGGAACTTCTACTAGAACCTCTCTCATTGCTGAAGGCTCTATGTTCTTAAGAGCCTCCATGAAATCTTCCTTCGTGACGACAAGATTCTCGAGAACTTCTTCTGGTATTTCTTCAGCCTCAATGTCTATTTCTCCAGTTTCCATCCTCTCTCTCAAGGCATGCATAGCAGCCTCTTTTGCTAAAGCCTCCAAATCGGCCCCTACAAACCCATTGGTCAAATCGGCGAGTTCTTCAAGCATCCCATCAATTAGCCTGGCTTTGACCTCTCTATATATTTCAACGTTTTTCCTCAGCTTTTCGGGAATTTCTCTATCGTCTTTTAGGCTTCTTATCTCGTTAATGAACCTCTCAACCTCATCCCTTCTAAACCTCTCATCATTTTTGAACAATTCAAGGATTGAGATGACCTCTTCCCTCCTAAATTCTGGTTCCAGCGGCATTCCTCTGGTATGGATTTGCAAGATCTCCTTCCTGCCCTCTCTGTCAGGGACTCCTATTTCTATTTCTCTATCAAATCTTCCAGGTCTCCTTAATGCTGGATCTATGGCGCCTGGCCTATTTGTTGCTGCAATCACTATGACTTGACCCCTGGCTTCGAGCCCATCCAAGAGAGCAAGTAATTGTGCTACAACTCTCCTCTCGACCTCACCTGTAACTTCTTCTCTCTTAGGTGCTATGGAGTCTATCTCATCGATGAATATTATGGATGGAGCATTTTCCTTTGCTTCATCGAATATTTCTCTAAGTCTTTGCTCACTCTCTCCGTAATATTTGCTCATAATCTCTGGACCACTAATGGATATGAAGTGAGCATCGACTTCGTTGGCAACGGCCTTAGCAATCAGGGTTTTTCCCGTTCCTGGTGGACCATAAAGAAGTACACCTTTTGGAGGCTCAATTCCAAGTCTTTGGAAGAGTTCTGGGTGCTTTAAAGGCAACTCAATCATTTCCCTGACCAATCTAAGCTCCCTCTTTAGACCACCGATATCTTCATAGGTTACATCTGGTACGGCCCTCTTAATTTCTTCTGATGGTTTTTCTTTTACTTCGATATTAGTACTCCTGGACACGATTACTACTCCTGCGGGTCTTGTAGCAGTAATTACGAAAGTTAGTGTATGCCCAAATACTTCGACCCTGATTTTTTGCCCCCTTTTTACAGGTCGACCCTCAAGAAGTCTTAGAAGATAAGCCTCGCCGCCCATTAGCCTTACTGGTTCTGTAGGGGCTAGTACAACTCTCTCTGCTGGCTTTGCATCTACTCTCTTAATTTTTACTCTATCATCAATTCCCACTCCAGCGTTACTCCTTAAGCTCCCATCAATTCTAATTGTGCCCTTTCCTCTATCCTCAGGATATCCTGGCCAAACTATTGCTGGAACACTGCTCTTTCCTATAATTTCTATAATATCTCCACTTTGCAGTCCCAATTTAATCATGACTTCAGGGTCAACTCTGGCAATACCTCTCCCAACATCACGATAGTAAGCTTCAGCAACTCTTAAAACAACATCCTTCATGAACATCACCTCTTTTTATTTTATAATCCAAACATATTCCCCATTCCTAAACTCCTTTTTTACGAGCCCTCTATCTTTCAAAGAATTCAAAGCCCTCTCTACTTCTCTGTAAGGCAATCTAAAGTATTCTGCAATTTCTATTGGATTAGCAAGACCCTTTGCAAGCCCTAGCATCACCAATCTCTCGAAATCGTCGATCAGAATTTTTTCAAACTCATTAAGCATTCTTTCAACGAATTGATTGAATTTCGTTGCGAGAATACTTTGCATAGCTGAGAATCTTTTTTGGAGATCCTCGGAAATCTTAAGAGCCCTATATATTTCAGAAATTGAGTTGTGTTTTAGCTCTTCAATTGCTCGCAACTCATCTCTTATATTTTTGAACAATTCAAAGAGATCATGACCAGATTCAGTGGTAATGCTTGCTGTGAACTTGTGGGGTGAAATAACAACCTCTAACCTTATACTTTTATCTATGAAGTAGTACCTCCTCCTACCCTCTTCGAAGCATGAAACTATTCCTACCCTCTCTAGTTTCTCTAAGTGCTCCAACACAACTTTGGGAGCCATTCCAAGGTAGTATGATATCTCACTAACGTAGCAAGGTTTCCTAGAGAGCAAGTCCAATATTTTCCTTCTACTTTCATTCCCCAATGCCTCAAGTATGTCGTTGACCTCCACTCTATCACCATGTATTAATTTTATTAAGTTACTAACTAATGGTTAGTTATCGAATATATAAAAGTTTCGGTACAATCAAGATGTGTCCACTTAACACAAATACTACCTCAATCGATTGTAATACAACATAAACAACTTGCAAAACGTATTCCAATTCCTAACAGGATTCAAACAACTAATTGAGCAAAGAAGATCTTTATTCTTTGCTTTAGCGAACACCGATTCAACTAAACTTCTCTCCGAAAGGTTTGATGCTCAATTCTAAATTAAGGCTTTTTAGTGCATCAATTAACCAAGGAGCCTTATCAACAATGAATTTCGGTTTATTCTCACAGTAATTAAGCAACTGAGTATTTAAAGCACTTTATAAAGTTTATAAATTAGTTGCCAACTTTTGGAACTACTGTTTATTGGGGAGTAAATTTTTAAAGTTTAATTTATTAAAGAAAAGAAATTATTGAACATAGCTTGCTCTATTGAAAAAGGATAAGGTAGGCAGTGACGAGGTAAGTAGTAAGGTAACGAAGAAGGAGAAGCGAGGAAGTGTTAGAGGTATGCAAGAGAGCGTTGCCCAGTATAGTAGGAGAGGATTTAAGGAGTTAGAAGAGAGTTCTAGGTTGTTAGGGATAAAGTTGAAGGTTCTGGCAATAGGTTCTACTGGTTTAAGAGAAGACAATGCGAGTTATTACTACGCTAAGATAGGTTGTTGATATAGAATCTCGAATGATTTTGGCTGGAGACGTTAGACTGGGGAACGACGGTGTAGATATTCCATCCTACGATGTTCTATTAGCGGATTCAGGATTGTAGGGGTAACGAAGAAATTGCAATCTTTAGGCCAATTAGAAGAGGAGGTAATTATCCTTGGAGAAAATTAACCTCTTCCTTAGATTCCTACCGTATTGTCGGTTTGTAGGTAAAAGGTGGATGTTTGAAACCATCTTCCCCGTCATCAAGTATTCGGAGTATAAAATCCGTTTCTCCCCTCTAAATTCGTTGAATCTCACCTCATCCGAGTAGCTTACAATATATGGAGATTCTTCATATAATCTATTTTTAGATTTTTAGAGTCAATATAGATCTTATACTGGAAGTTGGCTTAGAAGTTCTTCAATTTCCCCTCTTATGTGAGGCAGGTCATACTCGTATTCCTCAATAGCCTTTAAAGCCTTCTCAAAGTATTCTCTAGCCCTCTCATAGTTTCCAAGCTTCATGTAGATAATTCCAGCCTCTTGATATCCTTTAACGAAATAGTAGTCATGACCTATTGGCATTTTTGGGGCAAGTTCAGCGGACTTTATCAGATCGTTCATCGCTTTTTCATATTCGCCAAGCTCCGCATAGGCTAAACCTCTGTCTAGGTATG
>CAZPML010000004.1:24826-28056 GCA_964587675.1 uncultured archaeon | reverse complement strand
ATTTTTCTTCGTCTCGAATTATTTCTGGAAATTTTATTATTTGAGTCGTTTTTAAATCCATATCTTCAATACTATTAAAAGCAACATCTTGAATCTTTGTTGACCTTAGAGCGCCAGTTGGACAACTTTCAACGCAGAAATGACAAAAAATGCATTTTGAGTAGTCAATGCTTGGGTAACTTTTTTCATAAAATTCGAATTTAATCGCATTAGCAGGACATATATGTGCACATCTGTAACAGCTTATGCACAAGTCTTTATTAAATAAGATATATCCCCTAAACTGTTCGGGGTACTTCTTCCTTTCTCTTGGATATTCCACGGTTATTCTATCTGGGCAGATTGCCTGTTTTACCGCTTCACTTATTGCTTCTAGGTGCCTTTTTATATTTGAAAGCCTATCAATTTTGGTTCTTTCCAGCTTTATCATCCCAACCACACTCCTACGATTATTCCAAGAATGAGTGATAGTACAGATGCCCCAAGAAGAGATGTCCAGCCTATTCTTAGAGCTTGGTCTAATCTATATCTCGCGTAAATTGATCTAACAATAACTAGAATGGATATTACAACTACAGTCTTGACAAACAACCAGATTGGAGGCAATAAGTCACCAAGAGTAGGAATGACTGGACCGCTCCAGCCTCCAAGAAATAGAATTACAAAGAGAAGCGCCATTAGGTACAATTTTTCATAAGCTATGACCATGACTAAGCCAAAAAGTATGCCAGAATATTCAACAAAAGGACCGAATGCTATTTCTTGATCCGCTTCTGGAATTTCAAATGGCAATCTTGATGTTGCCATAAGCATCGATACGATGTAGACAAGGAATGCTATCGGATTTAAAAATATTCCCAGAATGGATTGTTTTTTAACTATTGCGTACGCATCACCCGTACCATAGACTAGAATCATAGCCATCACGGAAATTATTAATGGAATTTCATATCCGAAGTACATAAATGCCTCTCTCACGGATCCAATATACGCAAATCTACTATTAGATGCCCAACCTATGGCAATTATTGTGAGCGGAATTAATGCTATGAATGCTACTATCAATTGGACTGAGTATGGTGTTCGTATTCCCACAACTGCACCGGCTGGTATAAAGAGGATGGGGAGAAGTACTGGTATAAAAGCAAGGATTGGCAACTGGATGAAATACGGTCTATGTGCATCTACATGGACTATCGCTTCTTGGAAAAAATATCTGAGTCCATCAGCCAAAGCTTGTATCGCTCCTCTGATTGGTCTTGAAACTTCAAGAGGCCCTACCCGCCATTGAACTCTTGCTGTAAGTTTTCTCTCAAACCAGACTATGTAAAGAAGATATAGCACTAAGCTGATAAGACCTGGAATTATTATTACTGCAAAAAAGGGCCTCCAAAAAATAAGAGATACGATGAGATTCAGTACGGGCACTCCTTCTAGCTTCAAGATGATGGGTTTAAGGATTGGTATATCCATCATGTTTGATCTAAAAATCTCGAGTATCTCCTCAAGCATTTAACCACCTACCTATCAGCTTCTGGTGGGAAGTATCCAAAACTTCCGTAGATTGCTTGTAAGTCTGCTAATCTTTCTCCTTTCAAGGACTCCATGAACCCTCTTAAATAAAGCCATCCCGGAGTTACTACCCTCAATCTATACGGAACATTTGACTCGCCATCGCTTATGAGCGAGAACAAAACCAAACCTCTAGCAGCTTCCGTAACAGTTGTATATTCACCCGGGGGAAGAACTAAATCAGAATAAACATCAAAGAAATTTCCCCTAATTTCCTTTCCATTCTCAATTATTTGTTCGCTAATAACCCTACCATCTGGTATACGGGTAATACATTGTCTAATTATGCTTAGACTTTGATTAATCTCGTTAACACGAACTAAGAATCTTGCATATCCATCTCCATCATCAGAAACCGGTATGTCCCAAGTTAATTCATCATAAACCTCGTATGGTTCGACTGACCTAACATCATATTCGACGCCACTAGCTCTAAGGAATGGTCCAACTAGTCCAAATTTTATAGCCTCACTCCGAGTTAACACACCTACGTCCTTGAGTCTAGCAATTACAGTCGGATTATTGATGAAAATTCTTTCAAATGATTTTAAGCGGTTAGCAATCGCAAGTGTTGCGTAATATACATACCGAAGCGTCTTCTCATCCACATCTCTGCGGACTCCTCCAGGTATAATAAAAGAAGAAGTGAACCTCGCTCCAGTCATTCTAACTAAACATTCACATACTATCTCCCTAATTCCGAATGGATACATAAAGCCAGTAGTGTGGCCCATAAATACTGCTAAAATTGCCGCATCATATAGGTGCGTTCCAATTCTACATAGTTCGGCTAATATTGTTCTCAAGTATTTGGCTCTCTCTGGAACTTCTATGTCCAGCGCATCCTCTATTGCCCTTACATAACCTAAATTAAAATTTGCTGCATCCATAATAGATGGGCGCTCTACAAGAGGTATGTTTTGGATATAAAGTCTATTTTCCGCAATTTTTTCGACGCCTCGATGAACGTATCCCGGGTCAGGCAGAACTTCCTGAATTATGTCTCCCTTAACTCTTACAATTAGTCTCATATGACCGCTACCAGGATGTTGAGGTCCGACGAGGACGAGGTAGTCGTCAGACCTATAAACGTCCTCTACAAACTCTGGAGGGACGGGAATGAAGTATGATCGAAATTCTTGTGGGGGTTTTACGGGTACATCAACACGATATTCATCCATTTAGAATCACCTCGTGTAGCTTTCTTTTTCCAGTTCAAAATCCTTTCTTAGAGGATGTTCCAGTGTGTCTGGAGCTAGTATGAATTTTCTTCCCATCCACTCATTACCATCAAAAATAACTCCGAAAAAGTCGTGCATCTCTCTCTCCATGTAATCTGCACTTGGGAAAATCTCGGCTAAACTTTTTATTTTTGGTTCGGATCTAGGGACATCGCAGAATAAATTAACAAGTACTGGCATTAGATTAGGGATGCTATAACTCGATAAGTGATATTCAACGATAAATTTGTCTTCTTCAGGAACATCGATAACATTAACAGATTTAACATGGTCAAAGCCCATTTCCTTCAACTTCCTTGCTGCTCTGTAGATCTCGCTTCTATCCACTCTGATAGCAATTCTATTTTTGTTAGTTATTACAACTGATTTTGGATTTAATAGTTCATTTAATTTTTTACATAGTTCTTTACCAAAATT
>CAZPML010000004.1:0-24816 GCA_964587675.1 uncultured archaeon | reverse complement strand
TCCAGTCAACTGGTTTAGGTAAGTTTACAAGAATTCCAGGAGCTTTTGAGATTTTTTTTGGTTCTCTTGGTAAAATTCTTGGTTTTCTCCCGGATTTCATTTCGACTTCTTTAAAAGTTATTGAACTTTTAGATTCGCCTGTTGAAATTTTATGCTGAAGTTGTCTGATACCCCTTAACAATGCTTCGGGGGTTGGAGGACACCCTGGAATGAAGAAATCAACCGGAACAACTTCCCACGGTTTAACCAAATTATAGCTATTCCAAAATATACCTCCTTTTAAACCACAAGCACCCATGATAATCACAAATTTTGGATCGGGCATTTGTTCCCATGTCACTTTAAGAACTTTTGCCATTTTTCTCGTAATTGCGCCTTCTACAATTATTAGATTTGTTTGTCTAGCTATCCCATAATTTAGAGCGCCTAACCTCTCACCATCGTATCCACATGCAAAAGCATGGGCCAATTCTGCACCACAGCATGCAGTAACTAGATGAACGGGCCATAGACTCCATCTTGTACCCCATTTTTTAAAGGGGGATAAAATACCGCTTTTTAAAAACTTGAAGAATTCATCCATATTGTTCACCCCTGAGTTCTGCAATTTCTAAAGAATACTTATATCCCACATAAATAGCTGGTACTAAAATTAGGAAAGAAACGAGGGTTATAAAGTAAACGTCTAGAGTTTTAAACGCTACAATAAGAAATAGCACTACGATAATGGGTTCAACACCCATGAAAAGTAACATAAACCCGATATACTGCATTGGTAACACCCATTTCGGGACACCTATCGGTACATTTCCCGCTTCAAATCTTTGTATTTTTAGTTCCGTTAGCCTATATCTAGGCAGAAATTTTGCAAGAATGAGGATTATGAGATCAGTTAGTAATGCAATTCCAACTAGAACACCCAATATAATTGCATTTTCAACTAACCCCATTCAAATCCCTCCCATCAAAGTTACAGAATGAACGAACCATGTAGGTGGAATTAAAGTTATGAGCATACATAGTGATGAAACGAATGCGACGAAGTTTCCTAAGCTCAATTTCCAACCTTTCCCCAGCAATCTTGCAAGTCTAACATAGTAAGGTATTGATATAGCCGAATTTAGGACAAGTATTACTGCTAGCCAAATATAATTAGAGAACACCAGTGAGTAGATTATGAAGAACTTTGACCAGAATCCCATTAACGGAGGAAGACCTATTAAGGAGAAGGACAGGAGCCAAGTTACAACCGAAGAAGTACTGTTATCCTTAACCGTGGTAAAGAATCCTACCTTTCCGAAAGAGTTTACGGCTAACTGGAGAATTCCGCCAGCTATTGCGAAATAAACATATTGTTTTCCCGCAGTTATCGCTGTAAATGTGGCTAGAACGTATCCCATATTTGCAACGGTTGAGTAAGCAAGAATCCTGCTGGGATCTTTTGAGGTTAGAGCACCTATATTTCCTGCAAACATTGAAACTGAAGCTACTAAAGCCGTGAATAGCAATAGCTCCTCTATTAGGGGTATCGCTGTACTTAGTAAGATCTTGTATACTACAATGAAAGGGACGAATTTGGCTAGCGATGCAATTATTGAAACAGGGATCGGATCTGCTGTGGAAAACACATCGGGAACCCACTCATGAACTGGTGCTATTCCAACTTCAATGCATAATCCGGTAATAAGTAACAAGAATGAAGTTGCGTAGATCAAATCTCCAGCATTCTCACCGTGATAATAAAGTAGTGCTGCACCGGATAGGAAGAGAATTGTTGCAATTACCATAAATGTGACATACTTTATACCAATCTCCACATTCGTAGATTGGTCGCTAATCATAACGAGAAGATAAGTTGGTACTGAGACTGCAACAAACAAAGTTAGTAGTGTTGCGAGGTCTTTTGCGAAAAAGACATAGACAGTGGCTAAACACATTACTGCAACTAGAGCAAAGTCGACTCCCGATATTTGGTTTCCACTTATTATTAAAAGTGAAATGATATTTAAAATGGCGATAACCAAGATTATTATCGTGTATGCATTGATACCTGTATAGTACAAGATCATTACGGCAACAATACTAAAGATGAAAGACACAGCACGATTCTTGTAGCTAATTGCAGCACCCAAAGTTAAAAGGATGAGAGATACTAGTAAGACTAACATCATGCTACCACCCCACGATTACAGATAGCATTACCGTCAATAGAACAAAACACACAGCTATCTTTACGTACCTTTCTATTTTCCCAGTTTGAATCAATCTTATAGTGTCAGAATAGATCTCAAAGAGCTTTGGTATAGCTCGGTGACAAGAGAAGTCTACTAGTCCATTGCCAATTTCAACAACTGCCGCGAAGAACCAGCCCACTTTGGGGACTAAGAAGTCGTTTAGGAATGGTAGATACATTCTATCACTGAGAAACCTTCCAATTGGTTCCAGATTTCTAATGTGTGGTTTATAAAGGGCGAACATGTAGGATAATAGAACAGCTAGACCTACTAAAATTGATGTCGTTAGAGATCCTTCACTAATAAATTCAGAGAAGGGTTCTTCGATAATTAGGAAGACTGCTAAAACCACTATGAGTAATAGCGCCATTAAACTATAGGATGAGCTCATGATCTTACCGTTGTGAGGATGTACGGCTACCTCTCGACCTTTAATAAAATTCAGGGTTAGGAACTTAGCAAGAAAGGCTGAATAGACAATGGATGTAATAATAAGCAGACTAAGTGGCAGGAGTCCAAGTTCATGTTCAATGCTATGCATCAGCCCATCCATTGCGGATTTGACCCAATAAGCCGTAAGCGGGGGAATTCCCGAAAGACAAAGAGTGGCTAAAATTGTTGTTAAAAACGTAATTTTCATCGTTTTAGCAAGAGCCAGGTTACCACAGCAGAACCTATCGTGAGTTTCGTGGATTAGATGCCCAGCTACTAAAAATAGAGTAGCTTTTGCAAATGCGTGAGTTATCAAGTACCAAAATGCAACGAGAATTGCAAATTTTCCAACCCAAAAACTTGTTGCGGCTGCTGCGAACATCAAACCGAGACTTGACATCGTGGAAGCCGCTAACAGTACCTTCCTTTCAAGGCATCCAACGGCTACAAGTGCCCCGTAGATAGCTGAGAATAGTCCAACGAACAAAACAACAATATAGACGATTTCGAATCCAAAAGAATGTAATGTCCATGGCTCTATGTACCAACTCAATCTCATGAACATGTAAGTACCCGCAGCTACCATGGTAGCAGAGTGTAGGAGAGCGCTAACTGTTGTTGGACCAGTCATTGCAGTCATGAGCCATTCACTGAATGGAAGTTGAGCCGATTTGGAGAATGGGCCCATCATAAACGAGATTAGTAGGATTATCACTCCTACGGAGGACAATTTTGCTTCCAAGATATTCCAATTAATTTCACTAACATTCAATGACCCCGTAATTGCGAAGATTGCAGCAATAGCAAAAAACATAGGAATGTCGCCGATTCTGATGGTTGATATCGCTCTCCATCCTCCAAAGCTAGGTGACCAAAACATATCCAAGTTGGCAACTCTTCTTCCAATTTCGCCTACAAAACTAAGTTCATCATCATCCCTAAACCAATGTCCAATGAGGGCCCAAGATGCGAGACCCAGTCCTTCCCACCCAATAAGAAACATTAGTAAGTTATCACTGTAAACGACCAGTAGCATTGATGCTGTAAAAAGGTTAAAGAAAAACCAGTACCAACCTAATCTGTAGTCATCTTTCATGTATTCTAAACCATAAATCCCAATAAGAAGGGCAATAGTAGCCGTAAGAGCCCCCATTATTTTGCTAAGGTAATCGAAAATGAAGACAAAGTTAATATTGTACTCCGGTAGCCATGGAATGACAAGTTTCACGGGCTGAGCGTCTGGTGACAGTTCTCCTACATTAAGGAGTATGTAAATAGCTATACAGAATGATACAAATAAACCGAGAACCGATAAGATAGGTAATTTTCTGGCCCATTCCGGAATTGGTTCAAGGAACCATGCTATTGCTATTGGAAAACTGGAAATTATTGGGAAGACTAATAATAAAAATAGGAGTTCAATCATGGGATAACACCCCCGAGGACAACTTTAACCCCTTCTAAGAGTGCCGTTGAAAGAGGAGGGAATATAAGTAAAAAGCTGAAAAGTGCAATAAAGTAAAGTGGTGCATCAAGTAGCCTGTTAACCCGCGGTTTCGTGTAGTTGGCTGGTTTTCCATAGTAAATTACTTTCATTGTATAAAAACTATAAAGTCCCGATATAATAAACACTAGAACAACGGCCAATATCACCCTTAAGTCAAATCCGTAGATACTAGTGACCCCAAGAAGAATAAAGAATTCGGCAAACATTCCGACGGTCATTATACCGCTAAGCGTCATAAAACCGATTAAGGCCGCATTCGCAACGCTTGGAACAAATTCGTGCATTCCCCCCATTTTATTGATATCTCTTAAACCATGGAACGTGACAATTAACGCTCCAGCGGTCATGAATAATATCGACTTTCCAATAGCGTGGCTAATATATTGAACTACTAGTCCAACCAACCCCGCAGATCCTAAACAAATAGCTAAAAGAACGTATCCCATTTGCGATACGGTTGAATATGCAAGAAGTCTTTTATAATCCTTCTGTTTAAATACCAAAAGTCCGGCGCAGATACTTGTAATTATAGCGTAAGTAACTATAACATCTCTATTTTGTAAAACAAAGCTTGGTTCAATTAAAATGATTCTCAGAAGTATATATCCCGCAAGGCCAACAGTAAGCGGGCTAAGTAATGCGCTAACTGGCGTCGGCGCCTCTGCATGTGCCCACGGAAGCCAAATATGTGGGCCCAAACCTGGCAATTTTATTATCATACCTGTGAAAATTAGTATCCATGCTAAAGTTCCGATTGTAGCAATACTATGAAGAGCGAGTGTACCATTATTGAAACCAATGATCAAAAATCCGACTAAAGCTAGTACCCCAGCTATATGTGTCCAGATGAAATAAAGAATTCCTACCCACTGCCTATTGCCATACCCGTATAGGTAGATTAGCAGGAATGAAGATAGTAGTGAGAGTTCAAGAAAGATGTACAAAAGAACGAGGTTTCCTGAAAAAACTAGCCATAACATCGACACAGCATATAAATTGTATAAGAACCAGTATTTCCTAAATTCGGATTTTAAATCAACGTTCATCTCTTCAAATCGATGTTTCATATACGGTAATGAATAAGCAGCTACCATAGATGAAATTAAACAGATGGTAAAACCGAAAGCATTGCTTATTGGGTCTACGAGTATATAAAATTCGCCAATAGGATTCGGAACTCCCAGGAGGTGCACTTCAAACCTTTGGAATGTAAGTAAATAGTATAGGCTTCCGAACATTGGAATGAGGAATGAGATCGTAGATAGGAATGTCGCTACTTTATACCTAAGTAGTGGAGAGATAAAAGTTGCAAAAATTGGTATTAAAAGCAAATATAGTATCATTTCGCCTCTCCCCCCACAGATGCACATTCAATGTCAATTGATTTTCTTTTTCTATCCGTGAGAATGATTGCAGTTATTAAAACAAGCAATTCGCAGCTACTGGTGAATACAGCTAATATCAACACAGCAAATGCGGTTGTTGGCATCATCAGGAATAGGGGCGTGATAAATAGGAAAAGACTTGCAAACATTAGTTCCAAGCTGATTAGCAGTCTTATCAGGTCTTTAGATGATATTGCAGTCAAATATGCTATGAACAGTATTGCAAGCGAGCTTACAAATACGATTAGCATTACAGCCTCGACCCCCTAACAAATTTTATTGCAGATAGCATCATCAAAATAATGACAGAGAAGAGAAGTAATAAAACGAAGAAGTATTCATAGGGCACTGCAATAAGGTTATTACTACCAATCACTTCAATTTTTCCTCCCGTTGTGTTCATGTAAACATAGCAGACAAGGCCGAAGACGATTATTAATGGAAGACCCCATGCTAAATTTATTTTTCTAGTTGGTACAGCTCTGTAAGTTGCAGCTAAAGCTATTGTGACAATTCCTACAGCACCAATAAATATTAGGGTTATTAGAACTACAGCGGGTTGAATATCAAGTATGGCATATATCGCAGCTACAAAAACCATGGTTATTGACATATAAAGAGCGGCATAGAAGTTATCTCTAGTTAACAAGACGCCAAGGGATGCAAGAACTGCAAATAAGCTAATAACTACTGTAAGTGATGCGATAATATCCATGGGATGATTCTTCTAGGTAGCGTTAATAAAGTTTACTGGATATTTCCATTTAGAGCTTAAGAACTTTACCAAAATTCCTAATTAGCTCAAAACCATCTTTAAATCCGATGCGTGTATCAACTTGAAGTATTGCAAAATGTGGTAGTCCGTATGGATTCGCACATGAACCAATAGTGACAACCATCCCATCTTGTTCTGCTTTTAAAATTTTATATGGTTCATGGGATCTTACTACAACCTTCGCATCTAGGGTATTCAATAGTGTTCGTGTTGCAATTTTACCAAAGAAGTACATGAAACCTCTTTGCCAATTTAATCCGCAATCAGGATTATCCCATGGATCATTCCACATCATCTCCATCTTCAATTCATTAGATGGTTTTTCTATCTCTTTTCTAGTTATTCCCTCGTGCTTAACTTTGCAACCTTTAGTTGGCACCCCTCCGTGCACTAGCCATAATTCTCCATTAGCTAGGGCCGAAATTGGCATCTTTTCCCATAACCTTTTGAGACCTTCATAAATTTCTACTCCCTCCTCTCCAAATGTCTCTTTGAGTTGGAAAGGGAGATCATGAGGAAAAACTTCCTGGGATTCATGATTTCCGCGGAGTATGATGGCTTTATCATCGAGAAAGAGGTCGAAAACTTCTTTGTACACATCGATTGGATCTTCACCTCTATCTGCATAATCTCCTAAGAATATTGCCTTTCCAAGGATATTCTTTTTAATTACTCCTAGCGCTTCATAATCAGCGTGTAAATCGCCTACAATAGTGAACTTGTCCTCATAGATCTCAATCATACTTTTCCGCGGTAAAGAACTCATGACTTCATCAAGAATTTCTAAGAATTCCATGGTTAACGTAACTACTCAATTAAAAAATTGTTTTCAAATTCAATTGAAATAAAATTTAAATGAAGATTTATTCATGTATAATTTTTATTTTATAACCAAAATTGTATTTAAGTAGCCACAACAATGATTAAATTCTCTCTGATTAATATTTGTTAATGACCGAACTAAGACACCTCATTTCTATTGATGATCTGGATAGAGACGACATAATCTACATCCTTAATAAAGCTGAAACTTTTGAAGATGTAGCTAAAGGGAAGAGAAAACTCCAGATACTAGAAGGCAAAATTCTAGCCAATCTCTTTTTCGAGCCATCTACAAGAACAAGGGTTAGTTTTGAAGTTGCAATGAAGAGGCTTGGTGGTGATGTGATAAATATAACTGCACAAGAGGCTACAAGTATTGCAAAAGGAGAAACTTTAGCGGACACTATCAAGGTTGTATCGAAATATGCAGATGCAATAGTAATTAGGCATCCACTTGAGGGTGCTGCCAGATTCGCTGCAGAGAACTCTGAAGTTCCGGTTATCAATGCCGGAGATGGTGCAGGACAACATCCCACGCAAACTTTATTGGATCTCTATACTATAAGAAAAGAGTGTGGGAAACTTGATGGGATTAGCATTGCATTAGTCGGTGATTTGCGCTACTCTCGAACCATCCACTCTTTAATACGTGCTCTAACTTTATTTGAAATTGAAATTCATTTAGTTAGTCCTGAACTTCTGTCACTTCCCAAGGAATTCTTGGAAGGAATTCGTGGCAACGTCAAAAAAAGCAATCTTGAGCAAATAATTAATGAAATAGATGTTCTCTACGTTACAAGGATCCAAAAAGAAAGATTCTTAGATGAGGAGGAATACAGGAAGGTTGCAGGAAGCTATAGAATAACGACAGATCTCTTAAAACGTGCTAAGGATAATCTGATAATAATGCACCCTCTACCGAGGGTTGATGAGGTTGAAGTTACAGTAGATTTTACAAAGCATGCAAAATATTTTCAACAGGCATTTTATGGTGTTCCGGTACGAATGGCAATTCTTAGCGAGGTGATAATTTGAAACAATTAGTTGTAAGTAAAATAAAATACGGAACCGTAATCGATCATATAAACGCAGGGAAAGCATTGCTTGTTTTGAAGATTCTGGGAATAGATGAAAATACTAATGAAACTGTTTCTATGGCCATGAATGTTCCAAGTAAGAAAATGGGAAAGAAAGACATTGTGAAAGTTGAAGGAAAATACATTAGTGAAGAGGAATTAAACAAAATAGCTCTGATCTCCCCTAGGGCTACTATAAATCTTATAAAAGATTATGAAATAATAAGGAAATTTAATGTAAGACCTCCAAAAATCGTTGAAGGGATATTAAATTGCCCTAATAGACTTTGCATAACGAATTCAGGAAAAGAACCAATAAATTCAAGATTTTACATAAAAATTGAGCAAGAAAAAGTTGTAGCATGGTGTCACTATTGCGGCAGAAAGATTTCAGATTTATCAAAACATATTAGATAGATGAACTATCTCCTTTTTGCAGGATATACGCGTATTGGCTGGAGAAAAACAAAGAGTGAACAAGATATTTAAATGGTTTCAGAAAATTTAAAAAGCTCTGAGATATTTCCATGCCTAGCATGTTTTAGGTAACCTCAACCAGAGGGGCCGTAGGGTAGCCTGGTTATCCTCCCGGCTTTGGGAGCCGGTGACCCGAGTTCAAATCTCGGCGGCCCCATTCAGTTCTCTTAGACAAAACAACACATCGATGAGATCTTCTACTTAGAGAGGGTTACAAAAAAAAGCGGATGAAGTCAAAAGCCGCTATCTCTTCCGGATATCCATTTTCTTCTTGCTCAACCATCTTCAGTAGCTTTACATTGATTCCTTTCTTCTCCAAAATTTTTGCGAAGCTCATTTTGCAGATCTTGAGCCAAAGTAGAATCCGAAAGCTGTACCAAACGGAAAAATGATCCAGTCTGGAACGGTTCCAACCCTAAAGAGCTATTGTCCCACCAATTAATCCTGTATAACCTTCGCAGATCCTCTCGGCAAGCCAAGTAGCTCGTTCACTTTTTCCTTTCGTTTCCTCCGCCATAGACTGGCTTTCAAAATAGACTTTAAAAGCTAATAAAAGAGACTCTAAAAGAACAAAAGTAGAAGTTCCATCGGCTTGAGTTCACCACTTACAGGATCCACCTGCAAGCCTAATTCCTCAAGTGTTGTAACACCAAGAACTTCCATATCTTTTTCCTCGCCAAAAACTACTATGCTGTGAGTGAAGAGATCTTGGATATCCATTCTGCAAAGCCCAACATCTCTTTCGATTACATCGCCGTTTGCAAGCTTGAACTTTCTCTTGCCAATAGGTTTTTACTTCATTTTAACCATACTATAAAGTTTTAACTAAAATATTATAGATAAACTTTATAGTTCTAACAAAATTTTCTAATATGTTAGAGGCAGTACCCCAATACTAGTTAAATTTAACTCCCAAACTTAAAATAGCAACTTAAAATAGCAATCGCTCCATACGAAGTTATGAGAACTATAATACCAGCCACACTAACTCCAAGAGCAATAGCAATTAGAGATTTTGCTTTGTTTAATTTTAACAAAGATGCAATGAGTGAACCTGTCCATGCCCCAGTTACAGGTAATGGTATTGCAACAAACAATAATAAGCCAAGATATCCATACTTTTCAACGTAATTTTTCTTATTTTCAACTTTTTTAATTATCAGTTTATACACACCTCCTAATTTAGTCCCTTCTATTACATGAATTATATATTCTAAAGATAGGAGCAACATCGGAATCGGTATTAAATTTCCAATTAGAGAAATGATATACGCTGATATGGGATCAAAGCCACAATATATAGCAAATGGTATCGCACCGCGAATTTCGGAAATGGGAAGTAATGCAACTAGCATAACTTCAATGACCGTTCTCACCACTAATCACCTTAACAAGGTTTATTAAAGTAAGATTTACTGGAAGTGCAATTCCAAGCTCCTTGCCTTTTTTAAAAAATGCGCCATTTATATAGTCTATCTCAGTTCTTTTTCCTCTTTCAATATCTTGGAGCATTGATGATTTATTATTGGCAGTTAACTCCAACACTTTTTTTACTTCAGAAATGATATCCGAACTGTATCCCATCTTATCCATAACCTCGCCACATTCTCTAGCGATCATTTGAACAATTTCCCAAAGATACCTATTTCTAAGTAATTCACCATTTTTGACTCTACATATAGCAGTTAGAGGATTGATAACAGCGTTTATAGCTGCCTTCAACCATATTCTAAATTCAATATTCTCAACAACCTCGACTCTAATTCCAGATTTTTTGAAAATACTGGCTACAATGTTGGCTAAACCAGGCTTATTTACATCGCCTAAAAACGTATAGCCCTCTCCCGCATAATTGATGTGTCCATAATTAACCATGTTAGCAGCATAACTCGTTATTCCACCAACAACATCAAAGTGTTTTGCGAGAATTTCCTCATTACCTACTCCATTTTGGAGAGAGCAAACTATTCCTGGATCAACACTCCTAAGCAATTCAGCAACTTTTTCGGTATCATATGCTTTAACTGTAATTAACGTGATATCGGCGTCTTCAGGAGTATTTGTAGCATTGACCTTTAATGTTAGATCCAGTAGCCCAGAAATTTTTAAGGATTTTTTTAAAGCTTCGAATTGTTTTCCTCTAGCTACAAAAATAACATCGAAACCCGCCAACTGGATAAGTGTACCAAATAAACTACCTAAAGCACCTGCTCCCATTATCTGGACTTTCATGCTTATAAGTTTTCACAAAAAATATTAACTTACCGAGGAAAGGGATAAGGGATGGCAGTAACTCCGTGGGATGTTAAAGGCACAATCGACTATGCAAAACTTATTTGGGAATTTGGAATGCAACCGTTTCACGAATTGATGGAAAGAATACCTAAACCTCATAAACTAATGAGAAGAGGTGTAATCTTTGGCCATAGAGATTATTGGAGAATTGTGGAAGCAATAAATTCCAACCGCAGTTGGGCTGTAATGTCAGGATTTATGCCTTCGGGCAATCCACATTTTGGTCACAAGATGACCATGGATGAGATTATTTGGCACCAAAAGATGGGTGCTAAAACCTTTGTAGCAATAGCAGATATTGAAGCTCATGTAGTGAGAGGTATGAACTGGTCAAAGACGTTAAAATTAGGTTTTGAGTATATTAAAAGTTTAATTGCGTTAGGTTTAGAAAAAGACTCTATCATTTACTTTCAATCTAAAAATAACGATGTAAAGGATTTGGCCATTGAACTATCTAACGAGGTTAACTTGAGTGAACTAAAGGCAATTTATGGATTTACAGGAGAAACTCAACTAGCAAAAATGTTCGTAACAGCTATACAAGCTTCAGATATCCTGTATCCTCAACTTGAAAAGTTCAATGGCCCGAAACCAGTCGTTGTCCCCGTCGGCGCAGATCAAGATCCACACCTGCGTTTAACAAGAGATTTAGCGTCAAGAGTGAATATATATTCACTTGAAAACATAAAGGGAGGTCTGAGAATTAGGAGTAGGCGTGGAACTGAATATTTGGATAAACTAGATTGTTTAGGATACGAAATGAAAAAATTTAGTGAACATGTTGATATTTTCGGAGATAAAAACGAAATTGAGGAAAAAGTAAGAAAAATCGAAATTGAATGCGGGGGATTTGGTTTTATACCTCCATCCTCAATTTATCACAAGTTTACTACAGGACTCTATGGTGGAAAAATGAGTTCAAGCAAACCTGAAAGTTTCATATCATTAATTGAGAATCCTAAAAATGCATCTAGAAAAGTTATGAGAGCCTTTACAGGTGGAAGAGCGACTGCATCTGAGCAAAGAAGATATGGTGGCGAACCTGAGAAATGTGTCGTATTTGAAATGTATACTTACCACCTAATTGAAAATGATAAAGAACTGAAGGAAATCTACGAGAACTGTAAGTCTGGTAAAATACTCTGCGGTCAGTGTAAAAAATTAGCATCGGAATTGCTCGAAGAGTTTCTTAAGGATCACCAAGAGAAGAGGGAGGAGGCCGAAGATAACCTTAACGAATATGAGATAATATTCTAAAATCCTCAAGTTTCGTAAACTTTAATTATTTTAATATATTAATTATGGTAGATTTAACTTCCTGAATAAAATTCTGGCAGCAATTACTAGTGGATCCCAAACTCTAGAACTTGGAGGGTAGTATGGAAAATCGGTAAAAAATAAACTTTGAACATCGCAATTGTTATAAAGCAGAGCTGAGGCGGCATAAATCCTCATGGAAACTCCAGAGCCCACTGCCTGAATACCGAGAAGCTTGCCACTTCGATCTGCAACGACTTTTAAATGGAGTAAACCACCAGGTAAATACTTAGCACAATGTCTGGATGTTATGAATGCTGACACAACCTCAAAACCTTCCCTTATAGCCTCATGTTCGCTTAAACCAACTTTTCCTATTTCAATATCAAAGAAGCTGGTAAGTTGGCTTTTTAGAGATCCGGGATAAATTAATTCTCTTTCCGCAATATTTGCACCTGCCACGTAACCCATTTTATTTGCCGGAGCAGCAAGTGGAATCCAATCTGGTTTTTTGGTGATTATATTAATTGATTCAGAACAGTCTCCTGCAGCATAAACGTTTTCACGAGTAGTTTCCATTTTGCTATTAGTTTTTATAGCTCCAGATTTTCCAAGTTTCACCAATCCTTCCGCAATTTCAGTATTTGGGGACACGCCAACAGCGACAATGGCTAAATCACAGTTGTATTGTGATTTGTTTGTAATAACTTTCTCGACCTTGTCTCTTCCTTCAAAAGCTACAACTTTCTCGCTTAACTTTAAGTTTAGGTTCTTTTCCATTTCGGCTTTTAATATGGCGGCTATTTCGGCATCGTATTCAGGTAGAGGCCTTTCTTGAGCTTCGATTACCATCACTTTTTTGCCCAATCGCAAAATAGCTTCAGCCATTTCTACTCCAATATAACCAGAACCTACGATGATTATATTTTCAGCTTTAATAGCCCTACGTCTTATTTCTTCAGCTATTTTAATATTTCCAACAGATAAAATTCCTTCCAAATCCTCATTTTCAACGTCTAATTTTTGAGGCTTAGAACCTGTAGCGAACAATAATTTATCCCATTCAAAATATAATTCTTTGTTATCTTTCATTGATATGAGGTAACGATTGCCGACTTCGATTACTTTGGCTTCTGTATACACTTCGATTCCTCTTTCTTTTTTAAAAAACTCTGGATCATAAACGCAAAGTTCTTCAAGATGTTTTATGGCTCCACCAACGTAGAAGGGAATACCACAAAGAGCGTGACTTACAAATTGAGATTCCTCAAAAACTGCCACTTGCCACTCTGGTCTAATTGCCTTTATCCTTGATGCAGCTGTCATCCCAGCCGGTCCACCACCAATAATCGCAATTTTCATTTCCCATTGTTCATAAATTGAAATTTAAAATTTTTCGAGTGAATTGACCTTTAGATAAACCTTTGCCACGTGAGAACGTACTTGAATAGACTAAAATTAAAGTATTGAATTCGTCTAGGGGGAAAACCTCTTGTCTTGGTGTCAGCGAATACCAACTTCTCCAAGGGAAGTTTTCGGTAAAAATTATTTTTATTAGTATTTACTGTAATATGAAATCTAAAATCATGTTTGCATCCATAATTATATTCTTTATATTCTTAGTAACAATCACTCTGGGTTGCATGGAAAAAGAGAAGCCGAGCAAAGAGATACTCGTTAACACCGTCTTTGAACCATTTGGTTATATTCCAAAAAATATACATGTGACGCTGATGACGTTTCCCCCCACTAATCCTATCAGAAATTTCAAATTCAACTAAGAGCTTAGTGATCATTTGTGAGGATATAGATGCACCGGTGGAAAATTTATTCATTGGATCGCGTGGAATATTGAGCCAACTCTAGAAATACCCGAAAATATTCCTAAAAAAGATATAGTGTATCTTCCAATCAAAATGAATCAAGGAAAAAACGATTTTGGTTAGCTCAGATATAATGGACCCTACCCTCTCCTAGAAAACCACACAGGTATATTTTTAATTTAATAATTACGCTTTAGATACCAAACTTGAAGGTA
This sequence comes from uncultured archaeon, assembly GCA_964587675.1. GTDB lineage: Archaea > Halobacteriota > Archaeoglobi > Archaeoglobales > Archaeoglobaceae > CAZPML01. The sequence goes on along the minus strand of CAZPML010000004.1, from coordinate 10,518 downwards.
GATTCGATGAACTTAAGAAGAGCTATTGAGAATCATATTATAGGCTACGGTAAAATTGTAGGTCTTTATTGTAGAAAAGGTCTTAGAATTCCAGTTTTAATTTTATTAAGTTTTTGCATTTATCACAAAATTTATCAGTTTTCATATCTACATCGAAGACTGAATTAGAAAAACTCATCACACAATTTCTATTTCTACAATGTTTCAATCCTAAAACGTGTCCGATTTCGTGAGTAGCTTCCTTAAGTAATCTCTGAGTCAGCAATTCTTCGTCTGCATTTAATCTCAATCTATAATATGAAACTATAGCCCTCGTCCCGCCCAATTCAGCTTCACCAAAAACGAAGTTTAAGGTACTAGCATATAAATCCCTGTCCGTTACTGCAAGTGTTATCCAATTTGGTTCTATTTTTCGTAGCAAGCAGGTTGAATTGTATTGACCTCTAAGTTGATTGAAGCATTCATGTGGGAGACTTATAGGCCTCAAAATGGAGATATTGCCTATTATTTTCGAAAATTTTTCTTCTAAACCCGATTTTAGTTGTTTTAGTAGCTTTATGTTTATTCTATCAATAGGCTGAATTCTTAGCATACTTCATTTATATTTCTAGACAAATATTACGATTTCCATCAGCTAGAAAGTTAAGGATAATGTCTTAAATTAATATATTTTTATATATATTATTAATATGAACATACTTACAAAATGGGAAGCGATGCACATCGAGAGAAGTAATGATGCATGGTGGGAGAACAGTTGTTAGTTCGCTTACAATTTAAATGAAGGATTTGATTACTTTAAATATTTCAATACCAAAATTAGTTAAGATGTAATAGCTACCTACCATAGTACCGATCGTACTTCCGATATTGGTGAGTGCAGCAACCAGTAAAACGCGGAAAAATTTGTTATTAAACATTTCACCAATCTTCTTCGAATTTAATAGCTCATTTAAGTCTTCCATTGTTGGCTTTCTTATCCAAGCTTCAACTACTCCTGAAATCCATCCTGCAGCGATGAATGGATTTAGTGATGTCATCCAAGCTGAGAAAAATGCTGCAACTATTGACAGAGGATGGGCTCTGGCGATACATGCGCCAACTGATGCAGAAATACCATTTACTAAAAACCAAATTAAGAAAATTCTCATGAACGCTTCAAACCCAATGGAGACGAATGTCAAGACGAAAAAAGATAGTAAAAATAAGATTATAAAGACTGATATAACCTTGAGTATACTTATACCACTATCAATCTCTTCCAGTTCTCTAATAGACTCCTCATAGTTTTGGGAGTCCTCTTTCTGCAGACGCTCGATTAATTCAGCTAAACCCCGCTTATGCCCGGCGCCAACAACCGCAACTATTTTGTCATGCTTTTTCATTGCTTGGATTAACTTCAGAGCCATAAAGAGATCTCTCTCATCTATTAAAACTCTCGAAGCTTTCGGAAAAGTTTGTTTGAAGCTATTTAACAAGTTATCCACTACATTCTTTTCAGCAATTTTATTTACATCCACCTCCGGAGACTTAATAATGTCTCTAACTAAATATAATAATAATTTTATTTTCTCAAATAAAGACAATGACTTCCAAAACCTTCTAAGAGTAACGGACAGATCACGATCCACTAATATAACAGTAGCACCGATTTCACTTGCTTTTTTTATTGCTGCTATCATTTCACTTCCAGGTTCGATATCAAATTTTCTTGCAATTGATTTTTGGAAATAAGTTAAGATTACTTGAAATAAAAATAAAAAAACATTTCCCTTAATAGCTTGCAATATATCAACCTTCGGCTGATTGTACTTAGTTAGATATTCATATCTTCTTCTACACAATTCGACTGCAACCGCGTCGGGCCTTATTTCTTCAATTACTCTCTTAACTCTATCCACACTTTCAGGAGAGACGTGGGAAACACCTACAATTATCAAATTTTTGGTCCTCAATTCTAACCCTCGGGGACTCTTTAAGTATTTTTAAGCTATTAAGGTTATTCACAATATTATCCAGATGTTACCAGCAAATTAATTAAACATTGTGTTAATAAGCAGAGACATGAGGATTTTTATACTTGAGGACAAAAAGATTGAATCTGAATTGGAAAAAGAAGACAAATTTGCGAAAGTTCAAAAAATCGGGGAAACATACAAGATATTATCGAATGATTTTAAAATTATAATTTCAAATAAAAATATAAAAGAGATTCTAGAAATTGCAGCAGATTTAGGTATCCTTTTTTTGGCCTTAGAGAATCTTGATGAGGAAATAAAAAAAATTGAAGAGGATCTTGGTTTTAATATTCCTAGAATCACTAAAATGGATGAGATTCAGAATACACCTAATTTTGAATCTCTAAAATCCTTAATCCAAAAAATTAAACAGACAGATGAATCAAAAGAATGTGGAGCAATAGGAGTATTTATTGGATTTGTAAGGGAAATTTCTCATGGAAAGCTCGTCAAACAATTGGAATATGAAGCCTACACTGAAATGCTAGATAAAAAAATTGGAGAATTGATTAATGGAGCTAGGACAATGGGTGCTGTTAATGCAGAAATTTATCACAGAATTGGCACATTGAAAGTTGGGGAGGACATAGTCTATATTGTCGTAATGGGGAAGGGAAGAAAAGACATTTGGGAACCGCTCAGGATTTTAACCGATAACATTAAAACTAAACTTCCCATATGGAAAAAAGAGGTATACTACAACGGACAAGAAATGTGGGTACATGATATGAAATGAAAATAGCAGTCATTGGTGCAGGACTTGCTGGACTTGTAGCAGCTAACGAACTCTCCGAATATGCTAAAGTTAAAGTGTATGAGGATTCGCAAATTGGCGGATTGGTTTCCTCCTATTACGTAAATGGCTATTATATTGAAAAGTTCTATCATCATATTTTCCGTTTTGATAGGGATCTTCTTGACCTAATTAGTAAACTTAAACTCAGATCAAAACTGGTGTGGAAAGTCGTTAAAATAGGTTTTGGTTTAAATGGGGAAATATACTCCCTGAGTACTCCAACTGAGATCATAACATATCCACACCTAAACTTTATTGAAAAACTAAAGTTAGCCTTATTTACTCTAAAATCAAGACGTAGAAATTTTAAGAAATACGACAATGTCACAGCCTTAGATGGTATAAGGAACGAGTTAGGAGAAGGAGTGCTGAAAAACTTCTTTTTACCTTTGCTAAAATCTAAATTTGGAGAAAATTACAGGAATGTAAGTTATTCATGGTTGCTCGCTCGTGTTGCTATTAGAAGTAACAGGAAGCTTACTGGTGAGGAACTTGGTTATTTGCGTCATGGTTTTTACCAATTAATCGAGAGGTTGGCCCAAAACGTTGATATAATTAAAAAGAGAGGTAACATTAGGCTAAGGTCAAAATGGCAAGTAAATGGTGAAGACTTCGATGCAGTTATTTATACGGCACCAATTTTGCACTTAGCAAATCGATTCAAGTTTAATTTGCCAAATATAAAATACCAAAGCTCGATTTGTGCTTTAATTGGGTTGAAGGAACCGTTAACAAATGATCTTTACTGGATAAACATTGTCGATAATTTACCCTTTGGCGCAATTATAGAGCACACAAATTTCATGGACTTCAATGATTATGGTGAACACCTCATTTACTTAGCTAGTTATACCTCTCCAGATAGCAAACTTTTTAATCTTGATAAAAATAGCTTGATAAAAATATTCCTATCTGGTATTAAAAAGTATGGAATCGATGTAACATCTATTAAGTGGGTGAAATTATCTAAGGCTAAATACAGTGGACCAATTTACGAGACTGGATACCTAAGTAAAGTGACTCCGTACAAAATTTATGATGGTTTTTACATTGCAGGTATGACATCTGAACCCAATTATCCCGAAAGAAGTATGAATGGGAGTATTAAAGCAGGTTTCGAAGTTTCTAGGATTGTAAAGAAAGATTTTCAATTATCTTCCCGCTAATATCAGCAAGTTTAACTCTAGCAAAATTTACAAAGTTATTATAGAGTGTGATTTTTGTGCCATCTAACTTACAGACACCATACTTTTCAGCCGTAAGAATGTCTTTCTGGCAGTATCTTAAGATTTGGGAGACATCCTTATTTTTTAATGGATAAAATACCGAGAGAAATTCCGAGATTAAATTTTTTGGAATTTCGGCGTAGCTAAACTTCATTAAGCTCTCAAGGGTCTCACGTGCAAACCTGTATTCCTCACCGATTTTGTCACCGTATGGTGAATATACAGTTAATTTAACAGCGAGCCCCATTCTACAAAGTTTTTCGGCCAAGTTTATAGCTTCACGATTGAGTATAAATTTTGTTAGAAATTCGCAAACCATAGCTTTTGGATTAAGACTCTCAGTTTTCATATCATCAATATCTATAGAGAACATGTATTTCAAAAGTGCCTGGTTGCTGTAATTTTCTGGAGATGAAAATTTTTCTAACTTCAGTCTATGAGAGATTCCAAGTGCAATCGTGTATGTTAAAGGACTGGCTAGCTTTCTCAATTTTCTTTCGAATAAGGCCAATCTCCCTATTATTGCTTTTTTTGCTACTCTGTAACCATCTCTAGTAAGACTAATGAAGAATTTTGGTCTAAATGTGTGTCTGGAAGAGCTAGAGACGAGATCGTAATATTTAAGTTCCTGTAAAAATGCTCTTAATGGCTTAAATTCGATCGAGTCTTGGTAAACTTCACGAGCTATGTAAAGATAAACTAACGAGTCGATAAGAGCCTTTGTTTTAATATCATCGTCCACAATAGCTTTCCTCGGAGATTCTACATTTGGTTCATCTATCTGTAATTTTTTACAAAATTTTTCTAGACTCTGGCATGAGTCGCAGTTTCCAATAATTAAAACTTGGTTAAAAGGGTATGAACTTAATCTTTCCGCGCAAGACTCAAAGCTTCCATCGAAGATATCAACACCCATTGATAATCCCCTAATTGCAATATCTACCCATCCCAGTGGAACTTTTAGTGGTGAGACGACTCTATAACCAGATCTTTTTAGTGACTTCACTATTGCCTCACGGAGGAGAATGTACATAAGATATGTTTTGTAATGAGAAAAATACTTTTTTCTAAAAATTTTAAAAATATGACAAACGATTAAATTCTAAAAGGGATGCCCTCTACAATCTGCGTAAAGTGTAAAGGAAGATTGCTTTGTGGGAGGTTGAAATGTCCATTAGTTGAAAAATTCAAATTTTTGAGTAAAATAGAGATAGGTAAAGTCATCAACGATCAAACGCCTCCATCCATCTTCATCGGACGTATCGGCTACCCAAAAATTTCAGTAGGACCATTAATTGCATTTAATGTAGATCCGATTTACGCCGATTCACCGTGGTTATGGGAAAATATTGAAGAAGTCATAAGACTACGGGTCTCGCTCGTGAGGACTTCAAGAAAATTGAAAGTAGAATCTCCAAGGAATCCATGCAGATTTACACAGAATATTCAGGAATTAGCTGGCTCGACGAGGCCAATTGACGTTGAGGTTAGAGTCAATAAGATTATAAAGAGATCCCAGTTTGATGACACGTTTCAGCCTATAGGGCCAACTGCTTTCATAGATAAAATGGCCATCACAGAAAACCCAAAGATACCAAATAAGGTTGAAGAATATTATTACGATGATGCAAAATCAAACGAAGCTTTGTTTGATCTTTATGGACATGGATACTCGACCTACTATCTCCAGAGATTGTTTTCTGCTGGGATGATTGGTAGGATTAAAAATAGAAAATTCGTTCCTACAAGATGGAGTATAACTGCTGTGCACAGCATCATTGGAGAGAAATTAAAGGAGCAAATTAAGGAATATGATATTTTAGATAAGTATATGCTATTCACCAATGAGTATTTCGGAAACAAATTTTTTATCCTCTTTATTCCCGCAAGTTATTCATTCTATTTAGTTGAGATTTGGAGAAGGGGTTCTGTCTGGAGCCCAAATAAAGATCAGATCTGCTTTGATTACGAGAGCCATTGGAAAAAAAATGATTACTCTGAACTTGGAGGAGGTTACTATGCTGCGAGATTGCCCATTTTAGAATATCAAGCTAAAATAAAAAAGCAAGCCCTAGTTTTTATGATCAGGGAAATAAAACCTTTGTACTTCGCGCCCTTAGGCGTCTGGGTTGTGGAGGAAGGTGTAAAAAGGGCATTAAAAAGTAAACCGGAGACGTTTAATTCACTGGAGGAAGTTATTAAATCCATTGGAAAAGAAGTTGATAGCAGGGTTATCGGTTATATTCAAAAAATCAATACGCAGAGAAACCTCAGTCAATTTTTCGATTAATATAAATAACGTTAAGTTGAAATCTGATAAATGCGTCAAAGATTTGTACTTGATACGACAGCAATAACAGACTCAGGTCTAAGATTAAAGGAGGGATATGATTCCATATGTGACTCAGCAGGTCAAATTCTTGACCTCATTGCTTTAGCTAGGCTTAAATTGAACATTAGTTGTTACATACCATATCCGTCCGTTTACAGCGAGCTTGCGAGTTTCCTGAAAAGATGCTCATGTGATAACGAAATATTTGTTAAACTTGATACATGGCTGGTTAAAAAAACACCAAATAGATATGAAGTAAAGATCCCCGCAGCAATTTTCTATGACTATATTCTTGCAGTTAGGCAAAAAATGAATAAAGGCAGAAGACTGGCGGAGGAGTTTATCTGGGAGAGTTCGGCGATAGCTTCAAGGTGTAGCGGTGAAGAACTACAGCGTCAGATAGGATGTCTAATATCTAAATTAAGAGAAAAATACAGGCTAGTAATAAGGCAAGGAATTTTAGATAGTGCACCCGATCTTGATGTCCTGCTTTTAGCGAAGGAATTAGAAGCGGGCGTGGTGAGTAGTGATATGGGAATAAAAAAGTGGAGTGAGAGATTAGGTTTAAGATTCGTAGAAGCATCTAAGTTTCCCACTATGTTAAGGGAATATCTCACGTTGGCTGGGCTAAATGTTGACGTAAATCAAGATATTGAAATGTCTCTTAGCAATCAAAAGATAAAAAATAAAAACTTTCAGTAAGTTCAAGCTTCAGGTGATGATATGCTGAGTGTGAATGAACTAGCCTTAGAAGTTGTTGAAGATATGCTCGATTTTGAGGAGGAACTTAGAATACAATCGAAAAAACTCGAAAATGGAGCAACAGTTGTTGACTGCGGTGTAAATGTTCCAGGAAGCTATGATGCAGGGATAATGTTTACACAAGTTTGCATGGGAGGTCTAGCGGATGTAAGTATAGTTGTAGATACGATAAACGATGTTCCATTTGCGTTTATCACTGAATATACTAGTCACCCTGCTATTTCATGTTTAGGCAGTCAAAAAGCTGGTTGGCAAATTAAAATCGAAAAATACTTTGCTATGGGAAGCGGTCCCGCAAGAGCTCTTGCTCTAAGACCGAAGAAAACTTATGAGCAGATAGAGTATGAAGATGATGCAGATGTAGCTGTAATTGCCTTAGAGTCGAACCAACTTCCAGATGAAAAGGTTATTGAATTTATAGCAAAAGAATGTGAAGTCGATGCAGAAGACGTTTATGCACTAGTGGCTCCAACAGCATCTCTTGTGGGTAGCGTTCAGATTTCTGGGAGGATAGTAGAGACTGCAATATTCAAAATGACTGAGATAGGATACGATCCAAAATTGATAGTCAGTGGCGCAGGTCGTTGTCCAATTGCCCCTGTATTAGAAAATGATCTGAAGGCGATGGGTGCTACAAATGACAGTATGATGTACTACGGGAGTGTGTTTCTTACAGTAAAAGAATACAACGAAATCCTAAAAAACGTTCCCAGTTGTACAAGCAAGGACTACGGTAAACCATTCTATGAGATATTCAAAGCAGCAAATTATGATTTCTACAAGATCGACCCAAATCTCTTCGCGCCCGCTCAAATCATCGTAAATGACCTATCTAGTGGTAAGACATATGTTCATGGTAAACTGAATTCGGAGGTTTTATTCGAATCGTATCAACTAGTCCTCGAGAAATAAATTTTTTATATTTATAAATTAATATTTATTACTAGCTCTTAATCCCCGATCTCTCATAATTCTTGCAGTTTGATCAACCTCTTTACTTGGATTTAAACATCTTAGGGCTAACATATGGTTTGAGGAAAGTTCATTGAGGATGCTTCTGACATTATAGTAATTGTTCTTTCTGGAAACAAATAGCACTCTTTTTGTTTTACATTTTGTGGTACATGTCCGTCTCTTCTCTAATTTCTCTTTCTGTACCATATGGTCTAAATTTACCTCACCGTGATCTACAAACTTTAATCTTTAATTTAAGGAGAAAACCTCCCATCGTGAATATTAATGGTTATTATAACCCTGGTTGGCATTTCAAGAATTCTAAACGAACCCTGCTGCATAGTTTGTGTTCCTGCAAAATTTATTGAATAAGGCACAGCCGTTCCAATAAAAACTATCGGTATTCCTTTACGTATTAGTAACCCTGATGGCTTCATCAGCATAAATTAAGACGTTTCTCTCCCTGCTAGTTTTTGGAATCGGTACGATAAGGTGTGTAGACAAAGATGTTGACTTTGTTTTTTATTTTTCTCTCTATCCAAGTTTTTTGTTCCGGCCAATAAATCATCTAAATCAGGTTGTGAGTTAACAGCTATTATATTAAATTCACCAAGGACGCTATGCTTTTTCACAAAATAAATTCGAAAAATTCTATACCGATGATTCTAGCATTGTGATTTCTGGAATTGCTATCAATTATTAAGATCTAATAAGAACTCCAGCGAATAAAACTCACCTGGTTCGATAGCATTAAATTTGTTTGATTGCACGAACTTTGATCACTTCTCCACTAAAATGAAGTTAGAACATATGAACAATACTAGTCGATTTTCCTTCCTATTGTAAGGTAACCTGTATGCCAAACTCTGGTTACTGCTCTTGTACCAACTTTTTTAACGTCGTAATCTACTTTCATAATCTCAAAAAACTCAAGATCACTGAATCCTAATTCCTGCATGACATCGTACACCCTACGAGCAGGTTCTAAGTAAGGATTGTAAACTACTAGAAATCCACTATTCCTAAGTATTTTTTTTATGTGTGGTATCAGCTTATAATCATTTTTCACATCAACTACGGCAAGATCAAATTTTATTTTAAAAGAGTGGATTATGGAGTCAATATCACCAATTATTTGGTAAACATTCTTCAGTTTTGCAAGTTTGAAATTCCTCCTTGCAATTTTCGCAAACTCTGCTCTCTTTTCAACTGTAACTACCTTGCCGAATTTATTGAAATATGCCAAGTAGGCAGCAAGTAGCCCCGTCCCTGTTCCAACATCAAGAATGAGTGAGTCTGGCGAAAGCCCTGTGTAAACAATAATTGCGCCTATGTCCTTTGGCATTATCGGTGTTGCAGTTCTTTTGAAGTGTTTAAAGAAGTCAGTGGGTCTGAAAGGTAGAATTCTATACTCATAACCGAGATGAGTTGCCACGGTATCTCCAAACTTCTTATTTTTTAGTTCTGAAAGTTGAATTTTCCCGTCGTGAGTATGTAACTCACCTTCAAATTTATCGACAAGGAAACTTGTTTTACCTCTTTGTAGTATTATAGGAGGTTTCATTTTTCTTGGAGTCTTAAAAGAGCTTCAGCAAGGTCACCGTTAGCTTCTTCTAAAGCTCTCCTTGCTGTTTCTTCGTCGACACCTGCCTGCTCCATGACTAGCTTCAGATCTTCATCACTTACTTCCTTCATTATTTCGTATTCACCAGAAATCTGGAATGTCTCTACATTTCTTGCTGTGACTTTTGTTACACTTGGACTTCTAAAAATGTACTTTTCAGTTGTTGTTTTTATTATAACCTCTTGTGCGTCAATTTCTTCAATCTGTATCCCCATTTGTTTCATCATTTTTTTCATTTGTTTCGGGCTTATTGGTAGCATATCTTTTTTTACCTCACAGAGATTTAAATGTTAACCGCTTAATTCACACTTTCCTTAATGAACTTGTAATGGAGTTTGGTGACATTATTAACACAATGAATGTTATCACTTTAGCTTTTTGTGCTAGATCATTGGACCTTTGAATAGAGTATGAACATGATCAATATCGTCTATACCAGCATTTTAGTTAAGAAATTCTTATGAACTTTTATTTTGAGCTATGAGATTTCGTTTGTGAGAACTTTCTGCCCACAAGTATTAAAAAGATCCCGAACTTTAGAAAAAATAATGTTAATCCTCGTAGGTCTTGGACTATGGAACTCTAAAGATATATCAATAAAAGGTTATGAGGAGGTAAAGAAGGCTGACGTGGTTTACATTGAATTTTATACTTCTCAATTCCATACTAGCATTGAATCATTGAGCCAGTTTTTTGGTAAAGATCTAGAAATAATAGGTAGAAGGGAGCTAGAGGAGGAGTCTGAGAAGATAATATCTAAGGCGAGGAAGAATAATGTTGTTATACTAGTACCAGGAGATCCCATG
>CAZPML010000003.1:0-28312 GCA_964587675.1 uncultured archaeon | reverse complement strand
TTGAGTGTAGAGTTGTTTGATTGAAGATTGGAGAGTGAGTTGGTGGAACACCTTATACATTTTAGTACTATACTAAATGTACTTCAATTATTATCGCTTAAAACTGGAATTAGAGGTTTCTGTAATCAAAACATCTCAAACTTTGGGAAATTGTAGGTTCTACAATCAATCCTCGCAAATGGACTTCTCGTTGAGAATTTACAATCACCAAAAAAGCTTCAACGTAAAAATGATAAAAAAATCTCCAAAAAAGGGTTGTGATGAAGTGTTTTGGACTGCACCGAATTATTCCTAATAACCAAAGAAGTCTCTCCTATTCCTACTTTGGACTCCACAAAGATTCTAGCAACATCTACATTGAAAGTGACAATCAGTGATTAACCATTGCATAGAAGCATTGTTTATGCTTTTCCAATTTTAATTTAAAGCTAGGGAATTAAATCTAGTTTAGAAATCAATATATAAACCAGCAAAATCTATTCCCTATGCTCAAAATCTTTTTTATACCACTTTCTTTCTTGCTCCTTACTCAGATAGCATTTGGTTTAACGGTTAGTGTTAAAGAGATCAATGCAACTCTTCCTTTCCCAATTGAGCGATGCTACATCGCTGACATAAAGGTATGTAGTGATGAACCAACAAATGTCAGTTTTAGCTTGGAGGAGGCTGAGAATGAGGATTGGTTAGTGTTGACTCCTGCGGGAACAATCCCTGTTAACTTGTGTGCAGATGTAATATTTACAATAGAGCCCTCAACTAGCAAACCTAGTGAGTTCAATGCTACTGCTATAATTAAATCGGATACGGAAGAATTTAGAATTCCAGTTTTGGTAAGGCTTGGGGATATAAGTAGCCTCCTTACAAATCGTGTTGAGGTAAAGGTACTTGACGAGGATGGGAATCCAATCGAGGGGGCAAATGTTACGCTATCATCCCCCTATGGACCCTATATTGTGACACTAGTCACAAAAAAGAATGGAGAAGCTGTGGTTGATAAATTTTTAAAAGAATTCTACATTGAGGTTAGAAAGGAGGGTTACAGACCGTACTTTGATTACATTAAAGGATCAAGTGTCGAAGTTAGACTTAAACCTCACGAGGTCAGTAAATTCAAGTACGAGAAGATTGCCGAGTATGACACCGGGTTTAGTGTTTGGTGGGTAAAAGCTTCAGCAGATGGTAAGTACATAGTAACGAGCCCAGGGATGCATCCTGGAGCAGCCAATCCGGTTGACAAGGCATACGTGATGTTCTTTAACTCAAATGGAGTCCTCCTCTGGAAGTATGAAATCAATACAAGTTCCTATACCAACATCGATTACTGTTGGGGTTTGGACATAAGCGAAGATGGTGAGTACATTGCGGTTGGATGTTACAATGGTTATGTCTACCTATTCAACCGGAGTGGCGAGCTTTTAAACAAGTATTATGCTGGGGGAAACGTAAGGGAAGTTAAGTTTACGGATGATGGAAAATACTTGATTTTTGGTCCCGCAAACAACGCTGCGGAATTTGGCATCTTTGAGGTACCTAGTTTTAAAGAAAAATGCCGGGGGTATATAGGTGATTGGGCAAGGAAGATAGCGATTAGCGGTAACAACATATCTGTCGCTGCCTCCAATGGGATGATTGGACTTTACGACTTTAATTGTAGCTTGAAGTGGTATGGGAGCAATAGTGGAATGGTTCCATTTGTTGGAGGATTTAATTCGAAAGGCGACAAACTCTTGACTGGTGGGAAGGGTATGAAAGTAATCATGTATGACATAAATGGTAGCACTCTTTGGGAGAGAAGAGTTGATCATGTGGCTATGATTGGGGAACTTGTCGGAAACGCTGCTGCATTCGCAACTCTTGGTGGATCAGTTTTCATATTCCATGAAAATGGTACGTTTAAGATGAAAATGCACAGAGAATTTGTCAGTCACAATGGCTTGTACATGACGAGGAATGGGAAATACTTAGCCTTAGGTGGAATTCATCCAATGGTTGTAGACAAAGAAGGAAACATCCTTTGGGATATGTACGTAAAAGATATTGATAGAGGTGGATTTGAAGGTGTAAATACCGTTTACTTGTCAGAAAATGCAGATTTACTCGTCCTTGGTTATTCTAATGGAAAGTTGGAGTTCTGGAAGAAATCCGGTTCGGTCTGGATTTACGACCTAAACTCGAATGGAATCATTGAAGTGAGCGAAGTTGACAAACTAATCGATCACTACAAATCGGATGGATGTGTAGATGATCTCGAGTTGCTTGAAGCAATTCAGTACTGGCTTGATGGGAAGATGGAAGATCTTGCACTTATCATGGTAATTCGAGAATGGCTTTAACTTTTCCTTTCGATCCCATTAGAAGGGCAGAAAAGGTTGAAAGGTTGGTTATGAGAGGTGAAATGAGAAAGTACTACAGATTTAGGTTTGCAAGGTATTATGGCGGTATTGCAACTGCAGATGCTGTTGGATGCAATCTACTTTGCGCTTATTGCTGGAACTACTATAGAAATCTTAATCCTTGGAAATATGGAACCTTTTATTCTTCGAAAGATGTTGCGAGCAATTTGAGAAGAATTGCACTAAAGAGAAATATTAGTCTATTTAGAATTAGTGGAGCTGAGCCAATATTGGGATTAAGATCTGCAGAACATCTAATAAAGGCAATCAAGCTAACTGGTGGAGAATTTATTTTAGAAACGAATGGGCTAATGATTGGGGAGATTCCGGAAATAGCTTCAATCTTGTCGGAGCATCCGGTTTCAATAAGAGTTTCAATTAAGGGTTGGGACGAAAAGAGTTTTGAGAAGATTACTGGGGCCAGGGGTGAATTTTTTAAGAATCAGCTTAAAGCGCTGAAGATTTTGAAGGATAGTGGACTTAGAGTCTGGCCCGCAATAATGTACGATGTATTTGGGGAGAGCGGTTTGCAGGAAATAGTTAAGAAGCTAAATAAAATTGGACTTGATGATGTAGAACTAGAGTATTTGGAAAAATATCCATTTGTAGTAAAGAACCTAAGGAATAGAGGAATACTATTGTAACTTTGATTTTAATGTCTCTAAAAATTCAAAAATGTTCTCCGGACTTATTGCATACTTTTTGGAATCTGTTTCGATGACTACAACCTCCTTCTTCGTGGCATAAACCCAAACTCTTCCCATTCCCCTAATGGAGTAGAGACCAAAGTATCCGAAAAGTCCTCCACAGCCCCAAAGTCTCAATCCTACTCGGCCAAGATCTGCCCCGTAAAATCTCCTAATTGCTGAGAATGGTATTTGGATTGAACCAATTCTTCTCACTATAACAACTCCTCTTTCCGTAATTTCATAGCACTTCGGTGCGTATAGATAGGTTAGAAGTAAAATGCCTAGAATTAGGAAATTGAATGCTAATGTGTACTCTTTTCCAGAAATAAGAGCTTTGTAAGTAATCGATAAAGCAATAGAAATGAGAAGAATAACGATGAAAGTAGTAATTACTTTTACAGTTTTATCCCATTCAGCTCTAAACACGTGAGCCATAAGGCTTTTTGGGATCCCGCATATAAAGCTGTCGTCGCTATGTGTGCGCGAGGATATTAAATTAAAAATAAAATTTTAAATTTAATTAAGAACCCAATCAAGGGTTGTAGGGATGCTAGAGGAGTTGTTTAAGGTCACTAAGGATGGGGTCATACTTAAAGTGGAAGTTGTACCCTCATCAAAGGGCAGTGAGATTGTTGGAGTTAACGTTTGGAGGAAAACTCTGAAGGTCAATTTGAAGAGTCCTGCTAGAGAAGGGAGAGCAAACAAAGAATTACTCATTCTGCTTAAAGAGGCATTTGGCTACGATGCTGAACTTGTAAGTGGAGCTAAAAAGAGAAGAAAGGAGATAATGCTAAAAGGAGCTGATAGGGAAACAATACTGGAAAAATTGAAAAAATTCAGCAAAATTTAAAATGAATAAATTTTAGTAAGTTTATGGAGTTTGGTGAACTTAGTAGGTTAAATATTGTTGTTTTGGCAGACAACCACGTTCTAAGGCCTGGAAAGTTTGCTGGTGAGTATGGATTTGCTGCATACATAAAAGCTGTTGGTGATTGGGAGTTTGGAATCTTGTTTGATACTGGCTGTGGTGTAGTCCTTGAGGAAAACATGCTCCAAGCTGGAATCGATTGGAAAGACATAGACTATGTTGTATTAAGTCATAGACACTTTGATCACACTGGTGGGCTGATGAAAGTCATCGAAAACTGTAAGGCTCCAATAATCGCTCATCCAGATATCTTCAAACCCAACTTTCTCTGGATGAGGGGAAGGATTGTGAATGGAACTTTACCCTTCACCAAATCGCAGTTAGAAGCGAGAGGAGCTCAATTCATCCTGACAAGAGAGATATTCAAGTTTATGGGTGGAATTGCAGTGAGCGGTGAAATTCCAAGAAAGAGCGACGAGAAAGTTGAGGATATGTACACCCTAGAGGATGGCAAGTTTGTTAGAGATCAAATGATGGATGACATGGCAATCCTAGCGAGGACGAAAAAGGGGGGGATAGTGATAACTGGATGCGCTCATTCTGGAATAATAAACACTGTAAACTATGGAATCGAAGTTCTTGGAAACGTTTACGCAGCATTGGGTGGATTTCATCTGATGTTCACAACTCCAGAAATGGCAGAAAAGAGAATGGAATCTGTGCTTGAAAAAGTTGAATTAGCCGGGCCAACACACTGCTCTGGAAGCGTGGCTCAATGCGTTGCAATGAAGAAGGGCAAGTTTTTGCAGATGGGAAGTGGGGCCGTTTTCGAATTTTAATTACTTATTTTTTGTGTCCTCAACTCCCCTCTCGGTTATCTTGAATATGGCCTCTCCTTCTGGCAAGTGCGGAGAATCTATCAATCTTGCAATTCTTATGTCTCCTCTACCCTTCTTCAAGTATATCCTATAGGTTGCTGTGTGGGCAATTATGTGGCCGCCAACGGGTTTTGTTGGGTCACCATACATGACATCCGGTTTTGCCATAACTTGGTTTGTAACAACAATAGCTGCGTTGTATATTTCTCCAAACTTCATTAGATCGTGTAAGTGTCTGTTCAATTTCTGTTGCCTGTCAGCAAGGGTCCCCCTCCCAATGTACTCTGCTCTAAAATGAGACATCAGGGAGTCGACGACTAATAGTTTTACGGGCTTACCCTCATTTTTTAATTTCTCGGCAAGTTCTCTTGCGTTGTCGACTAAAAGCATTTGATGATTCGAGTTGTAAGCTTGAGCAACGAAAATGTTTTTCAGTGCTCCATTAGGGTCTAAACCCTTTGCCTCGGCCATCTGGATTATTCTCTCTGGCCTGAATGTGTTCTCTGTGTCTATTATTATCGCAGAACCTTCTAACCCTCCCTCTTTCTCGCTTAGTTGAACGTTTACGGCGAGCTGATGGCATATTTGAGTTTTTCCACTGCCAAATTCCCCGAAAAGCTCCGTAATTGCCTGAGTTTCAACTCCTCCACATAGCAGGTTATCCAACGATGAACTACCCGTCTTTATCTTCCTCACATTTTTTCTTCTCTCTAGGACTTTGTCTCCGCTCTCAAAACCTCCTATGTTTGCCAGCTTCCTCGCATGTTGAATTATCCTTATGGCGCTTGATTCACTAATTCCGCTTATCGTGCAAAGTTCTGAAGGAGAAGCAACTGCAATTGCTTCTATTGTTGAAAACCCAGCCTCTCTTAGCTTTTTTGCAGTTTCTTGGCCTACTCCTGGAATTTCCTCAAGATCTATAACCCTAGGTTTATCTATCATTGAAACACCTTCACAAGCAAAAATTAAATCTTTTTGGTAAATGCTAAAATGGGCCGCAAAATAGATTTCCTGATTTAAACAGAGCCTTTAGATTTATGATCGTGAAAAGATCTATTTTTCCCTCGTTACTAGGTAATCTGTAAGTTCGAGAATTATTTTTTTAGCATGGTTGTTTGGCATGATTCCGAGCTTTTCTTTTGCCTCTCTCGCAAATTTTAGAGCCATTCTCTTTGCGTAATTGATTGCACCGCAGTCTATTAACTTTTCTATGTCCCTTTTTATCTCATCCTTCGTTGCCCTCTCCTTTCCAAAGCTTTCGAGCTCAACTCCTTTTTCAAATGCCTTTATTACTATTAACGTCTTTTTCCCCTTAACTAGATCGCTTCCCCAATCCTTTCCAATATCCTTTCCAATTAGATCGAGCAGGTCATCGTGGATCTGAAATCCAATTCCACTGAGAATCCCAAATTCCCAAAGATGAGAGACTTTATCTCTCTCCCCGAATAGTATAGCTGGCATTGATGCTGATGCAGCTATAAGCGTACCTGTTTTTAACTTTACCATTTCCAAGTATTCCTCCTCGGATATTGTTTTCCTGTTCTCGTAGCTGAGATCTAAGAACTGTCCTTCACATATTCTTATGCAGACATTTGCAAGCATCCTTATGGCCTCGACTATGTTCTTGCTATCGACCTCACACATTGATATTAAGCTGAACGCTTCAGCAAATAGTGTATCTCCAGCAAGAATTGCAGTGGAATCCCCAAAGAGCTTATGAACTGTTGGAACACCTCTTCTCATCTCGTCCCTATCCATGATGTCATCGTGGACTAATGTGAAGTTGTGGATGGTCTCAATACTAATTGCTGCAGGTATTACCCTCTTGAAATCCTTTTCAAGCATCTCTGAGACCAGCGTGAATATAACTGGCCTCAATCTTTTCCCACCAGCTCTTATCAGGTGTCTTGCAGCTTTATAAAGACCTTCGGGTCTCTTTTCTGGGAGCAAAGCCTTTATTGCGTCGTTGATGATTCTCGACCTTCTCTCTATCTCTTCCTTTAGCATCGAATCACCTTTTAAACATAAATTTCTCGATGTTAAAGTTTCTGAACTCGAGCCAGCGCCTGAAACTTCCATTGACAAATATTCTAACTCTCTTTAATTCTGAAACTTTTTTGCAACCCGTGAGGAACATGGTAGTTTTTAGTCCTCTCTCAAAGTACTTTATCTTTTTCCTAACTTCCTCACTTCCATTTACTGCGGCTTTGAGAAATGGCAATGCTGAACTTGCCACCTCTGCTCCGATCGCTAGACACTTTGCTACATCAAGACCGGATCTTATTCCTCCAGTTGCTATTATCGGGAGAATTCCATGACAATCAACTATGCTAAAAGCTGTAGGAATTCCCCATTCCCAGAAATCCCTTCCTAGGTCTCTTAGAGTCTCATCTTTGACTCTGAACGTTTCAACACCGCTGAAAGTTGTACCACCTTTTCCTCCTACATCTATAGCATCGACACCAATTTCTTTGAGTTTAAGGGCAACTTCTCTGCTTATTCCTCCACCGGTCTCTTTTACGATGACTGGGACGCTTACCGAGTTGCAAACTTCCTCTATTACCTCTATCCCCCCCTTTGCTTTTAAGCTCCCCTCAGGCTGGATGCACTCTTGAAGGAAGTTTAAGTGGATGGCAACGGCGTCGGCATCAATCATTTCTATGGCCCTATCCACGACTTCAACTCCCCTCTCCAGAAGCTGTGGAATTCCAATATTTGCATAGATGAATGCTTTTGGAGCGAACTCCCTAACTACCGTAAAACTCTCCTCCAAGCTTTTGTCTTCTATAGCCGCTCTTTGACTCCCAACTCCCATTCCTATTCCTTCCTCCTCCACGGCTCTTGCTAAATTCTTGTTTATCTCCTTGGTGTTAGGGTGTCCTCCCGTCATGGATGCGATGAAAAAGGGAAAGTTTAGCTCTTTGTGAAAAAACCTCTTCCTAGTATCTATTTCATCGAAGTTTACTTCAGGCAATGCCTTGTGGATAAGCATAACGTCTTCAAGACCTGTATATCCGGTCTCTACTTCTTCTTCGAGGCAAATTTTGATGTGGTCCAGCTTTCTTTTTGATGTTTCCATTTAATCACCCTTTACGATTCTTGTCCCAACTACTTCGCCCCTTAAAAATTTTGCAACATTTTCGGGTGTTCCCTTGAAGATATAGGCATCACATTCTAGTTTCATACTTAAGATCTTCTCTATTTTCGATCTCATTCCACCAGTAACATCTATCTTCCCTTCAGCATGACCAACCTTTTCAAGCATAGATGGCTTGAAGATCTCGACCTTCTTCCTATCAATTAAAATATCAGTCTCACAAGCGAATCCAATTTTTTCAGCGTCAAGTCTCTCTGCAAGAAACACGACGATGTCGTCACCTGAAATGACCTCGAATTTAGAACCGCTTCTTATCACATCTCCATGCAGAACAGGTAATCCGAACTTAAGAGTTGAAACTATTGCATCTAGATCGCAGGAAACTTCACCTCCATCCTTTTTGAAAACTTCAAATGGGTGTATGGGGAAAGCTGGTACACCAAAATCAACTAAATTTTGGCAGATGATATTGTTGAGCTTTAGACATGCAACATGTACCTTTGCAGCACCTATCTCACTCGATATACCGTACTTTTTTACATGTGGATGACCAAAAGATCCAGCACCATGAACCAAGATCAAATCCCTGTAGCTTTTTGAGATTACGTTGCATATTGATAAAATATTTCTCTCCTTTAAACTTTCAAATCTTGTTTTGTCTGTTACAATTGAGCCACCTACTTTAAGTATCTTCAATTTTAGCTCCCTCCAGTTCTGGTTTTATGATAAAAGCGTTTTTAGGGATCTTACCTTCATAAATACCAAATATACACCCTCCACCTCCTGCCCCCGTAATCTTTGCGACTATTCCCTCCTCCTCCAATTTTGAAATTAAGTAATCTATTTCAGGTGTGCTAACTCCTATACCTCTGAGCAGAGATTGGTTAATTGAGATAAGATCCTTTACTGATTTTGGATCATTAATCCTTCTATACGCCTCAATGGAAATTGAATCTATCGCATTGAATATGCCCTCCATCACTTCTGGATATTTTTCTTTGAGTTTTGCAACTTTTGAAACCATTTCTGAAGTTGACTTCTCCCCGACGTAGATAACAAAGAAGGAGTAGGGAACCAAAAACTTCTCCATATCTGGAAAAAGCCAAGAACCACCAAATGTTGATATGAACGGATCTATGCCGCTTGCTCTTCCCTGAACGTCGATCTCGACTTTTCTAGCAATTTCGCATATCTCTTCTCTGCTCAGACCAGCATTGAATTCCTCATTTAGTGCCATTAGTGTTGAAACTGTAACAGCTGCTGAACTTCCAAGGCCGGATCCTGGGGGAATGTCACTCTCTATCTTCACTTCAACACCCTTAAGGTCTCTAAGTTCTGAGAATCTTTTTATTGCAAAGCTAATGTAGGGGTGAACTTCGAAATCTAAACCCGTGGTTCCGAATTTTGAATGAATCCTAATTTCGCCCGATTTTTTAACCTCGGCTTTGCACCTCAAATTTATAGCGGAAACAAGTGCATGCTTACCGTAAACTACTGCATGCTCTCCGAATAGGATGATCTTTCCTGGTGCTGAAGCTATCATTGCCTCCCCCTTCTCACAAAAATTTAAAGAATTTATGGAGATCTTTATCTATGAAGATAGTCTTCCACGATAAGTTCTTCCAAGTATATACGATGGACCCTGCAGCATCTGCTGGTAGGATGGAATCAATTGTTTTGGAACTGAAAGACTACGAATTTGTTGAACCAGAACCAGCTAGTGAAGAGGACATCCTGCTGGTTCATACGAACAGGCATTTGAACTACGTTAAAAGAGATTCCCTTGTTTACGAAATGGCCTTGCTCTCTGCTGGTGGAGCTATAAAAGCTGCTGAAATATCATTTTCAGAACCTGCATTTGCTGCTATAAGGCCTCCGGGCCATCATGCAAGTCCTGACAGCTGTTGGGGTTTCTGCTACTTTAACAATGTAGCTATTGCGATTAGAAAGCTCATGAATGAAGGTAAAATAAAGAAAGCAGTGATAGTTGATTTCGATCTTCATTACGGTGATGGCACCGCAAACATCTTTGCAAACGATCCTAACGTAACTTACTTCCATATGCCTGGGAGAGAAATTAGTAGGATCGATGAGTTCTTGGCAAACCTTGATTATGATATTATCGCAGTTTCTGCGGGATTCGATAGGCACAAAGATGATTGGGGAAGATTACTTGAAACTGAAGATTACAAGAAGATAGGAAGGATTGTGAAAAAGTGGGCGATCGAGAAATGTAATGGAAGGAGGTTTGCGGTTCTTGAAGGTGGCTACAACCACGCAGTTTTGGGGAAGAACGTTAGAGCTTTTGTCGAGGGTATGGAGTAATGGAAGTGGAAGTTAAGAGAGTCCTAAACAAACATAGAAGAGATTCTTGGTTTCTTGATG
This sequence comes from uncultured archaeon, assembly GCA_964587675.1. Taxonomy (GTDB): domain Archaea; phylum Halobacteriota; class Archaeoglobi; order Archaeoglobales; family Archaeoglobaceae; genus CAZPML01. The sequence continues at coordinate 18,002 of CAZPML010000003.1, read as the reverse complement.
ATTTTTCTCTCAATCCATACTACTCGTGTGATTTCAATTGCGTTTACTGCTACGTTAAGGGGAGTAAGTATGGTTCTGAAAGGTTTGCGGTCAAAATAAATAGCCCCAGAGTTCTCTCGCGTGAACTTTTCAAGTTCTCTAAGAAAAAAACTTTTGGATTTATAGCCCTCTCCTCGGCAACTGAACCATGGATGAAGGCTGAAAAAAAGTACATGGTTACAAGGAAGTGTCTCGAAGTAATAGCAAGTTACAGGTTTCCAGTACATTGCTTGACTAAATCCAACCTGATACTCAGAGATCTGGACTTAATTTCTGAAATTAAAGAGAGAGCCATTGTGCCTGAGGATTTAAAGCCACTAGATGGCGCCCTCATTACAATCTCAATCTCGACACTCGATGAAAAGATGTCAAGGATATTTGAACCAGGTGCACCGAGACCCAAGGAAAGGCTCGAAACTCTTTGGAGGATTAAGGAAGATGGTTTTAGAGCTGGAATAGCATTCATTCCACTCCTTCCATTTATATCCGATACTGAGGAATGCATAGAGGATATGGTTAGGAGTGCAAGGGAATATGGTGCAGATTACGTATTCTTTGGATCCCTCACATTGCATGGAATTGGAAAAGAACATTATCTTAGGGTTATAGAGAAGAAGTTCCCCGAGCTCATTGAGAATTACTCGAGAATTTATAGGCGTGATTATCCACCAAAAACTTATCAAAGATTTATAACTTCTCGTGCAAAATTCTATTGCGAAAAATATGGAGTTAGCTTGGGGATAAAGTATGATAGAGGTTAAAAACCTCGTAAAAAACTTTGGAAACAAGATTGTACTTGACGGAATCTCATTCAAAGCTTCGGGTGAAATATATGGGCTCTTGGGTCCAAATGGAAGTGGTAAGTCAACTTTGATGAAAATACTCGCCGGAGTCATTAAACCTACAAGTGGAATCGCGATGGTTGCAGGCTTCAACGTCTTGAGGAATTCATTGGATGTAAAGAGGGTTGTGGGTTACGTTCCTGAAACTCCGATATTGTATGAAAGCTTGACGCCATCTGAGATGTTTGACTTTGTAGGAAAAATAAGGGGAATACCAAAATATGAACTCGAGGAGAGAATAGATAGTCTAGCAAGAGCATTTGGGATTTCTGAGTACATGGATCAGTTTATTGGCACTCTGAGTTTTGGGACGAAGCAAAAAGTTTCGGTAATACTTTCTTTAATCCACAATCCCAGTGTATTGATATTGGATGAAGCGATGAATGGTTTAGATGCAAGATCTGCGAGGATTTTTCGAGAACTTCTATTCGAATTTAGAAATGAGGACAAAACTGTGATTTTTTCCACTCATGTCCTACCCCTTGCGGAGATAATTTGCGATAGGATCGGTGTAATTTATGGAGGGAAGATCATTGCTGAGGGGAGCGTGGACGAATTAAAAGAACTTGTACATGAGAAAAACCTCGAGGATGTATTTTTGAAGTTAACTGAAAGCAAGGAAGAGATATCTGAAATTCTTGATGCTTTGAGGTTCTAGCATGCTTGAAGTCGTTAGAATTATGTACAAGGAACTTTACTATCAGATGCTTAAAAGAAATCCAATGTTGAGCGAGGAAAAATTAATCAGGAGTACAAAGAAGTTTAGCATAAAAAGAAGGATTGCTACAACTTCTGCTTTTTTCTTTATTTTCGGTCTTTTTCTTGGAGGATCTGCAATTTTGGGTGACAGGTATGTTATTTCCACCCTTTCTGTCACTCTCACTCTCATAACGTTTGTCTTTACCTTTTACGCAACAGCTGTCAATTCATCCCATGCGATATCGATGGGAGTGTTTGAACCCCTAAAATTTCTCCCTCTCAGGATTCAGGGCTCGTATCTAAGTCAACTTCTAATTCTCGATTCTATTCCTTGTTTTGCAGCATCAATACCAACAATTTCAATCATAGCAACTAAGTATCCAGTTCAATCAATCTTCTTGCTTTTGTGGGTTCTTCTGGGTATTTTAGTGGGCCATACATTCGGATTAATGGTTTTGGCTTTTTTTGGAGTCCGGACATCTTATAGAAGGACTAAAGTCGGATTTCTCAGAGCTACCCTAAAAATCATAGGTCTTATTCTATTTGTAGGCGGATTTTATGCTCTAAGTTACTTTCAGAGATATATCTCTGAAAAGAGTTCTGAGTTTGCTCAGACTTTCGGTAAATATTCAATTTTCTTTCCTTTTTCCGCTTCTCTAATATTTGATTGGACCAAGAATCTGCTTGTCTTCTCGGTCTATCTAATCCTTTTTGTTTTGCTTTACAACTTCGCTTTGAAGAAAGTTTGGTTTGGAATTTATGAACCAAAAGTTTTCTCGGAAATTGCAAAACCTTCAAGGTTTAAAGCCGGATTTGGAGGCCAAATGACCACTCTCGTGAAGAAGGACTTAAGATTGGTATTTAGAAAAGTTTCTATGGCTGTAGGTTTCTTTATCCCCTTCTATTTCATACTCCCCCAGATATTTATGGCAATAAAAACAGGTAAATTTACAAAAGAACTTGCATTGAACCTCGTTTGCATGATATCTTTCTTCTCCTCAGTTAATGCAGACATAGTTCTAAGGGTTGAAAGTAAGGAGGTTGAATTCCTTAGGTCTCTACCCCTTAAAAAGTCCGATTTTGTTATTGGAAAAGTCATATCCATATCGATCGTCTCTATTTCATCCTCGGTAATAATGGTTGGGATCAGCTCCCTCTACGATACTACGTCCATCTTGGTTTTACCCCATTCTATATTCCTCCCTCTAGCAACTTCCCTCTTAACGATGTATTTGCTTTACAGGTATGGGAGTGAAGAAATTGGTATACCTGAGAGGAGCACTCCAAAAACGTTCTTGCTTTTCCTCGCCAATCTTCTTTTAATTGCCATTGTAGCCATTCCGGCAATATTTTTGAAGGTGAATGGGTGGTTGGTTAGCTACTCTATTTTGATTGCAATTTTCTTGATTTTATTATATAAAATATTTAGATTGTAATAAATCAAATTTTCAATGCGAGTTCTGCGGCTTCTCTAGTAGCATCGATTGCCTTTCTAGGTTCTAAACAGTCTCCAATTTTGTAAACCTTAATTTTGTCTTTGAGCTCCTCATAGAGACCATCGTTTGGTATTGTTCCAACTGCGAGCACTATGGAGTCAAATCTAAGTTCTTTTCTTTCTCCATTGGACTCGAAAATGACTGAATCTTTTTTGATTTCTATTACCTTGGAATTTGTTAACATTTTGACTCCCTTCTCCCTCAAGTACATGATTACCGTCCATCTCGTACTAATACCTATGTCTTTTCCTATCTTTGGTAGCATTTCTAAAATTGTTACATCCTTACCTTCATTAGCCAATTTTGCAGCTACACAACATCCAACTCCTCCACCACCTATTACTGCAACCCTCTTTCCAACATCTTTTCCTAGTAAAACATCAAATGCTAGATCGCAGTTATCAACACCAGGTATTTTGGGTATCAACTGGGACGCACCAACAGCTAGAATTACAACATCGGGTCTCTCTTTTAATATTTTTGCAGCATCAGCGTTCTCGTACTTAATCTTGACACCGAGTTTTGGAAGAATCCTCTCGAAGTACTTTCCGATTTCAGAAAACTCGTATGAGATTGGTGAGTTGGCAGCTATGTTGAGTTGTCCTCCCAACTTTGATCTTTCGTAGAGAACGACCTCATGTCCTTTTATTGCAAGCAACTCAGCAGCTTTGCATCCGCCGGGACCACCGCCAACTATGACAATTTTTTTCCTTTTCCCCACTCTCATTTCTCTGAATTCAGCCTCCCTTCCAACAGTTGGATTTACTAGACAAGTTATGGGCCTTCCTTGCATAACCATATCCATGCATCCTTGGTTACAAGCTACGCAATTCCTTATTTCATGAATTCTACCCTCCATCACCTTCCTCGGAAATTCCGGATCGGCAAGTAAGGCTCTAAACATTGAGACCATATCAGCCATTCCATCTCTGAGAATTTTTTCTGCGACCATTGGGTCATTTATCCTGTGGGATGCAATTACTGGAATACTAACAGCATCCTTGATTTCTTTAGCAAGATATGCGTAGCCGCCCCTTGGAACAAGCATGGTGACAAGAGGTTTTCTAGACTCGTGCCATCCAGCCATTACATTTATCGCTGAAATTCCTGCATCCTCCATTATCTTTGCTATCTTTTTCATCTCTTTAACCGTATTTCCACCTTCAATGAATTCATCTCCTGCTATCCTCATTAAAATTGGGAATTTTCCACACTTCTCTTTGATTAACTCGATTATTTCAACTGCAAATCTAGTTCTATTCTCCAAACTCCCACCATACTCATCAGTTCTTTTGTTTGTTGCTGGACTGAAGAATTGAGATATTAGATAACCTGCAGATCCTATTAGTTCAACAGCATCGAATCCAGCTTTTTTTGCTCTTAACGCAGCCTCTGCAAACTCTTCCTCTATTCTGATGATTTCCTCCTTTGTAAGTTCTTTTGGAACTTTTTTAGTAAATATTGGAGGAGGTACTGGAGATGGAGCAACTGGTGTTCTGTGTGGGTCTAAAGATATTTCGTACCTTCCAGGATGCCATATTTGGAGTGCACAACTTACACCGTACTCATGAAAAATGTCGGATATCATTTTCAGTTCGGGAATGAATTTATCATCGTAAACACCTATTCCACCAAAGAAGTGAGGTTCAATTTTTGCAATTCCCACTACTGCAAATCCGATCCCTCCTTTTGCTCTTTCTCTGTAAAATTCTAGTAACCTTTTCGTCACTCCACCTTCTGGTGTATGGTAGTTCGTTTCGCCAGCAGACATCACCATTCTGTTCTTTAATTTAATCCCGTCAAATTCTATTGGTTCCAGAAGCTTTAGCCGCTCCATAGTAAAAATTAATCTTAAAAATTTAAACTTTTCAGAATTTCCAGTGAAAGCCAAAAATTTTGGTTGAAATTTTAAATTTAGAACTAAAATGAGGATTTAGGATTCTCTGATGAACTACCCCTTAGCAACGCCCAGAGGTAGGAGTTTAGCTACCAATGTAGATATGCCTGCCCTATGGACGACATCCACAACTACATCACTACTCTTGTAGGCCTCTGGGGCCTCCTCTGCCAGGAGCGCACCTTGAGTTGCTCTCACATATATTCCCTGCTTCTCAAGCTTTTGCCTGACAACGTTCCCTCTCAGTCTCCTTTTTGCAGCAGCCCTACTCATAACCCTTCCGCTTCCATGGCAAGTAGATCCGAATGTTTCCTCCATTGCCTTGTTTGTCCCGACTAGCACGTAGCTTGGTGTCCCCATACTTCCTGGAATCAGAACTGGTTGCCCGATCTCTCTGTAGTCGCTGGGAATCTGGTCATGGCCTGGTCCAAAAGCTCTTGTAGCGCCCTTTCTATGAACACAAACCTTTACTTTCTTCCCGTCAACCCTATGTTCTTCAAACTTTGCAATGTTGTGGGCCACATCGTAGATTAGGTCCATTTCAAGATCCTCTTCGGTCATTCCAAAGACTTTTTGGAAGGTCTCCCTTGTCCAGTGGGTGATGATCTGCCTATTACACCAAGCGTAGTTTGCGCTGGCTGCCATGCCACCAAAGTAGTCCTGCCCCTCTTTACTACTTATTGGTGCACAGGCAAGCTGCCTATCTGGAAGTTTTATACCGTACTTCCTAACCGCTCTGTCAAGGACTTCTAGGAAGTCTGAGCAGACTTGGTGGCCGAGACCTCTACTTCCACAATGGATCATCACCGTTACCATCCCCTCTTCAAGCCCCATAACCTTTGCAACCCTCTCATCGTAGACCTTATCGACGTATTGAACCTCTAAGAAATGATTTCCACTGCCTAAAGTTCCTAGCTGGGGTCTCCCTCTATCCCTTGCCCTCTTGCTAACGACTTCGGGTTTCCCACCCTCCAGTGCACCATCCTCCTCGCAATGTTTGAGATCGTCTTCGTATCCGTATCCGTTTTCAACTGCCCATTTTGCTCCAACAACAAAGATCTCGTCAAGTTCCCTGTCACTCACTCTTAGTCTTCCTGCACTCCCAACACCGGATGGAACTGCAACAAAAAGCTCATCTATCAACTTCCTTATCTTTTTTCTAACATCATCAACTTTGAGACTTGTCCTAAGCAATCTAACGCCACAGTTTATATCAAATCCAACACCACCGGGTGAAACGACACCTTCATTTGCATCAAAGGCTGCTACACCACCGATTGGAAACCCGTATCCAACGTGAACGTCTGGCATAACTAGTGAAGCCATTTGAATTCCGGGCATTGTTGCAACGTTGGCTGCTTGTTCAACAGCATCTTTTTCGAGTATTTGCATCAGTTTTCTGTTAATGTAAAAATAAGCGGGAACTTTCATTCCTGACTTGTAATTTTTTGGAAGCTCCCACTTATAATCCGTAATCTTTCTGAGAACTTTTTCCATACTTTGGATTTGGCTTCGGGATTTAAATATTTAGGTTATAGCAAATTCTTTTTTGGAGGGAAAGTGATTGGTAGAGGCGTAATATCTAAAAACAGAAAATCGAGGATCAAAAACCAATTATACAAATCACAGCTTACTAGAATCAACTGAACGGCAAAGTTGGAAGTTTTTTAGGAGAAGTGAACTCCAAAATACTGCCTGACATGGGATCTGGTCATGTAGTAGATTATTATCCCATTAACCACTATACCTACTATCCCATATGGAATTGAGATTAACGAAGTTAGAATTCCCAAAATCAGGATTATGGTGTAAAACCACCATGCCCATGTTTTACCTACCCAAAGCCCGTATGATACGATCAATGCAACTATTCCATACACCAAAAAGAAAGTTGGGCCACATCTCATGATGAAGTTGAACAATGGAGTTTCGACGTAAGTGGGAGATGTGATTACATTTCCCAAAACAATCAAAGTTAGGCTAAGAGTTATCGAACCTAGACCCCCAGCAAGTCCTAGGATTGCAAGAACCGCGACACCAAACGGTCTAACCATTTTCCCCTTCCCCTTCTCCCTAATTTATGTTTATTTTTAGATAAAAAACTATCGAGCTCGCAAAGTTTTTATTTCTTAAAGAAATCAGCGGAAAAGATGAGAATTGTAATGAAATTTGGAGGTGCTAGTGTAAAAGATGGGAAGAATATACTACATTGCGCTAATCTTGTTAAGAAGTTCTCCAAGAATAATGAAGTAGTTGTTGTTGTTTCTGCAATGGCTGGTGTTACCGATTCTCTTCTTCAAGCAGCTTATAAGTGTTGTAGCGAAGCTTCTTCAGGTTTTGTTAAACTGTTCATTGTAGATATGATGAAAAAACACTATGAAGCTATAGAGAGTGCTGTAAAGAGTGAAGAGATAAAATCGAAGGTTATTGGAGTAACCGAAAGGCTCCTAGATGAACTTGAGAAAGTGTTGTTGGGCATCAGCTACCTTGGAGAGCTTACAAGGAGGAGTGAAGATTACATTGTATCGTTCGGTGAAAGAATTCTTGCCCCAATATTTTCGGCTTCACTTCTTTCCATCGGAGTGGACTCTGTTGCATTAACCGGTGGTGACGCGGGGATAATAACTGATAGAAATTATGGTAAGGCTAAACCTGTTCCTGGAATCTACAAAACAATTAGAAATAGACTTGAACCTCTTCTAACAATAAAAAGGACGATCCCGGTTGTAACTGGATTTATAGGAATGACTGACGATGGAAACATCACTACTCTTGGGAGGGGTGGGAGCGATTATACTGCATCAATCATAGCAGCAGCACTTCATGCTGATGAAGTCTGGATGTGGAAGGAAGTTGACGGCGTTATGACCTGCGATCCGAAGTACGTTCCAAATGCAAAAGTTATAGAGGAGATGTCGTACCAGGAGGCAATGGAACTGTCTCACTTCGGAGCCAAAGTTCTTCATCCAAAAGCATTAGAACCAGTAATGAGGAAGAAAATCCCAGTTAGAATAAAAAATACTTTCAATCCAGATGCTCAGGGAACGGTGATTTGTGCCGAAACAAAAAAGACCGGTGACATAGTAAAGGCGCTGAGCCTGATCAAGGAGGCTAGCATCGTCAATGTGAGCGGAGCTGGGTTTGACTTCGCTGAGATAATGTCTGAAGTTTTTAGAAGGCTCTCTGATGAGAGGGTAAATGTTATAATGGTTGCTCAAAGCTCTTCAGAACTCAACCTTTCAATAGTCGTTGATAGGGGAGATGCAGAGAAAGCGTATAGATCGCTTAAGAAGCTTGAAAATGAGGTAACGAGAGTAGGTAAGATCGACGATGTTTCAATTGTTAGTGCGGTGGGTGCGGGAATGGCCGGAACACCTGGAGTTGCGGGAAGGATATTCTCAGCGCTGGGTAGGAATAGGATAAATGTAATAATGATAAGTCAGAGTTGCTCTGAGTACAACATATCCTTTGCAGTTGATAAGAGTGAAGGGATTAGAGCGGTGAGGGTAGTTCACGATGAATTCGGACTCGGATCTAAATCTTCTTAAAGAGTCCGCTAGGAAGGCCGCGAGTCTTGTAGGGAGGTACGATTTTGTAAGAGTCTTAACCCATTACGATGCGGATGGAATATCAGCTGGGGCGATAGTTGCCTCAGCTCTCTTGAGAGCCAATAAAGGTTTTCAGTTAACGTTTCTCAAGGGATTGAATGAGAGTTTTGAATACGAAAGAGATGAACTCTTAATTTTTCTCGATATGGGGAGTGGATATCCTGACGTAATATCATCAGTGGAAGCGGATGTCATTGTTTTGGATCATCATCTCCCAACGGGTAAGATCAATGCTAAGAAGGAGTTTGTCCACGTAAATCCACATCTCTATGGATTCGATGGAACTTATGAATTGTCTGCAAGTGGAGTAGCATACTTCTTCGCAAACGAGCTTGGAAATAATAGAGACCTGTCGTCGATAGCTCTTGTTGGCATTATTGGTGATAAGCAGAAACTTCTTGGGCCAAATGAAGAAATTCTAAAGTCTGGAATTGAGTGGGGTGTAATCGAGGAAAAGCCTGGAGTATGTTTGCATTCAGGAAAACTCAGGGATGTGCTCTCCAGAAGTATTGAGCCTTACTTGGATCTCTACAAAAAAGATGATGAACTTGAATCATTTTTAAAAAAGGCAAAATTAGATGGAGAGAAGGAGTTTGATGATTTGAGCATCGACGAGATGCATAGATTGGCAAATGCAGTCACATTGAGACTCTTGAAAATGGGGGCTTACGAGGGTGTAATTGAACAAATCATTGGAAGGAGGTTCATCCTCAAGAACCTGCCGATAGTAAATGCACACATGCTGACAGATATTGTGAACTCATGTGGGAGAGCCGGAGCAATGGGGGTGGCATTTGGGATATTGGCTGGAGACAAATCTTTTGTTGAGAAGGCCGTCAGGATAAATTACGAGTACACGACCGAAATCCTTGAGGAGTTGGCTAAGAGAAAGAGGGAAGTTAAAGAGGGATTCTGCATAAGGTACCTTGTCATGAACGATGCACCTTCTGCAAGTTCAATTGCTACGACGTTTTCGAGGTACCTAATGTCGGATAAACCAATAATTGTAATTAATGTCAAAAATGGTAAAGCGAAAGTCTCAGCCAGAACTACAGAAAAACTCAGTAGAAGAGTAAATTTGGCTGAGGTTATGAAAATTGCTGCAGAAAAAGTTGGGGGGAGGGGTGGAGGACATAGAGTTGCAGCGGGAGCAAACTTATCTCCGGATAAGATAGATGAGTTCTTAAAAGAGGTTGATAGGCTTTGCTGTGCTATGCTCGCTTAGAAGTTGAAGGAAGAGATCCTGAGAAGATAATTAAATCTCTAAAACCAGATGATCCCGAATGGTGCAAGTGTTGGGCAGAGAGAGGAAAGATAATAATTGAAGTAGAAGTTAAGAAAATCGGCACCTTACTCTCTGCTTTGGACGATTACTTGATGAACATAAAAATGTGCCTAAAAATATTGGAGGAGTTAAATTTCTCCTAATCCTCCTTCAACCATGGCATCATCTTTCTAAGCTCTTTCCCTATCTTTTCGATTGGATGATTTCTTTCCATTTCTAGCAGTTTGTTGTAAACGGGCCTGCCTGCTAGGTTCTCTAGTATCCATTCTCTAGCAAATTCTCCCGTTTGGATTTCTTTCAGGATTCTTCTCATCTCATTTCTGGTAGATTCGTTGAAAATTCTTTTTCCTCTAGTCATTCCTCCATACTTTGCGGTCTCGCTTACTGCTCTCCACATGTTGTAGATTCCCCCCTCGTAAATCAAGTCTATTATTAACTTCAGCTCATGTAGAACTTCGAAATATGCTATTTCTGGCTGGTATCCTGCCTCCACTAACGTTTCAAATGACATCTTTATCATCTCTGCAACTCCACCGCATAGGTCGACCTGTTCTCCAAAGAGGTCAGTTTCGGTCTCCTCTTTAAATGTAGTCTCTATTACTCCAGCTCTAGTTGCCCCTATTCCCTTTGCATAAGCGAGGGTTATTTCAAGTGCTTTTCCTGTATAATTCTGGTAAACTGCAACCAATGATGGTACTCCCTTTCCTTCCAGAAACATTCTTCTCACAAGTGGTCCTGGGCCTTTTGGTGCAACCATTGCCACATCAACGTTGGTTGGCGGAATTATCTGGTTGTAGTGGATATTAAAACCATGAGCGAACATGAGTAGGCAACCATCTTCGAGTTTATCTCCAACCTTAGTTCTGTAGACTTCTGGTTGGACCATGTCGGGAATTAGGAACGCTATTAGGTCTGCTCCTTCAACAGATTTTTCAATTGTAGTGACGTTCATACCATCTTTTTCGGCCCTTTCCCATGTGAACTTGTCCCATTCTGGAAGCCCAACAATTACATCAAGCCCGGAATCCCTAAGATTTTGAGCGTGAGCGTGTCCCTGACTTCCGTATCCAATTATACAGATCTTCTTACCTTCAAGATGCTTCAAGTCTGCGTCCGAGTCATAGTATATCTTTGCCATGCTAAAGCAATATTTTTGCGATAAATATACATTACGAAATCCTAAGTTCTAGAATAGAACAATGTTTCATATTAGAACAGAAACGATCCTGAGGACCGCATATTTGGCCGCAGAAAAAGTAAAGATAGTTGGACCTAGTTGTATAGCTGAAATTCTGAGTGTATCAAAGTCTACAGCGCAAAGAATGCTCATAAGACTCTCTGAATTGGGATTTGGAGATTACATTCCAAAAAAGGGTTTCATATTTAACGAAAGGGGCATTAGGGAAGCAGAAAGAGTTATAAGGAAGCACAGATTGATAGAGTGTTTTCTTGCAGAGATAGGGGTCAGCGATGTTTGTAAGGAAGCTGAGAAGATTGAGTCCACGATCGGCGAAGAGTTTCTGAAGGTTATTGAAGATAGATATGGAGATAGAAAGTTCTGCCCATGTGGTAACAGGATTCCGGAGGCCGACTCATGAGGTTGCTTCCAATCGTACTTCTCCTTCTGGCTATACAACCCTCATGTGCTTACGTTGTAGTTACGATTTCAGACTTGAAACCCATTGTAAGCGCTGTATGTGGTGAAAAAATCGAAGTTTACTCACTGCTCAAACCTAACGTTGATCCTCATCGCTTCAGTTTAGGCTGGAAGGAGGTTGAACTTTTAAAAGGAGCCGATCTTATAGTATTGGTTAACTCCGATCTTTTATCTTTTGAAGGAAAGATAAGGGAGCAGTACAAGAACGTTCTTGATTTTGAGGATTATGGAATTGAACTCGAAGATTTTCCTGGATACCCATCAAATCCACATGGATACTGGTTAAAACCTGAAAATGCTATTAAAATTGCGTACAAGGTAAAAGAAAGGCTAAGTGAGATTTATCCTAAGTATTCAGAAGAATTTGATATAAACTTTAAAAAATTCAAGAAAAGGGTCGAGAGGGCGGAGGAGGAAGCACTAATAATTGCAAGGGATTTAAGGGGAAGGAAGTTCGTTGCAATGGTTCCGGGAGTTTGCTATATAGCATCAAGCCTAAAGGTTAAAGTCGCATATGTCTTGCTATCGGAGGGGTCCGGGTTTGTTAGCGCCTCAGAACTTAGAGAAGTCAAGGAGAAACTTGAAAATGGAGAATATGTGGGTATCATAGTCCCAGAGTTCATGAGAAACGCAAAAGGTGGTGAAATTGCGGAACAAATAGCCAGAGATACAGGTTGTAAAATTGCTTACGTCAGATTTTCTTCGGGCGATCTTGATTTCGATGCGATTTTGTTATCTAACGCAGCGAGAATGGTCTCTGCAATTAGAGTCAAAGGCGAATCTAGCAATACATTGGTTTACATACTGTCTGTTCTTTGTTTGGTAGAGGGGGCTTTGCTATTTTTCGTGAGGTTGAGAGCATGATTGAGTTCAGAGAGGTAAGCTTCTCGTACAATTCAATGCTTGTTCTGGAAGATCTCAGCTTTAAAATTGAAGAGAGAGAATTTGTTGCAGTTTTAGGACCCAATGGTGCCGGGAAGTCAACTCTTCTAAAACTTATGTTGGGCCTATTAAAGCCCAAAAGTGGCCGAATAAAAGTTTTTGGATACGATCCTAGGATCAATAAAGACAAAATTTTGAGGATGACTGGGTATCTTCCACAGAGAGAAAATTTGAGCTATGATATACCACTGACTGTTTATCAGGTTGTTACTATGCCACTTAAAGCTACTGGTAGGAAGGTTGAGAAAGAGAAAGTCTTAGAACTTCTTTCAATCGTTGGAATGGAAGATAAAACCGAAATGCTCTTTAATGAACTGAGTGGTGGGCAGCAGCAAAGAGTTATGATAGCCAGAGCTTTGCTCCATGAACCAAAGTTACTCCTTCTCGATGAACCTTTCACCGGAGTCGATGTACCATCTCAGGAAAAGATAATCGAAGTTCTCGAATCTCTTGCAAAAAAAGGCGTTACAATCGTGGCCGTCGTTCACAACATCAATCCTCTCCTGCACCACATTAGCAAGATAATGCTTCTAAACAGAAAACTGATCGCGTACGGAAAGCCAAACGATGTACTGATAGATGACTACATATCTGAAACCTATGGAAGGAGCATACCGCTGGTTGTTTGTGAAGAGGGCTTTACTCACCCACTTTATGGTGATTTCCGTGTATGACATTCTATTGAGGTCTTTGATTGCTTGTTTGGCGGTCTCGTTGTCCTCATCTGTTGCCGGATCATTGACGATATTCAGGAAGGCATCCTTTTTAGTCGCTGGAGCATCCCACTCAGCATTAGCTGGAGCTGCAGTTGCCGTATTTTTAAATTCAATCGGTTTTGAACTCTACTATTTCCCCATGGCATTAGCATTTGCATCTCTGGCAGCTTTGTTGGCCTCTTATTCTGCGAGGAAGGGCGATATAAATACTGGAATTGCAGTATCGTTTGCCCTCTCAATGTCTATAGCTGTAATAGCTCTTTCAGCAACTAAGGAATATGCATCCAAGGCATGGCAGCTATTTTTTGGCGATATGCTTCTCTTGACTGATACAGATATTGTCGTCATCTCTGTATCGACATCAATACTTCTAATTTTTGCAGCAATTTACTACTACAAGTTCATATTTATCTCATTTGATCCTGAAGGGGCTGAAGCATCTAACGTAAATTTACATGTCGTAGATCTCCTTCTCATTACGCTTATTTCAATTTCAGTGGTCTCCGCTCTAAAAGCAGTTGGAGCAATTCTTGTATTTGCAATTTTTGTAGCTCCTGCTGCAGCTGCAAGAGAGGTTGGAAGGAGCATCGAATCTGTTTTTTACTTTTCGTTTATCATCGCCTTGATGAGTTTATTAATTGGTCTTGGGATATCTTCTATTCTTCCAATACCAGCTGGAGCCCTTGCAGCACTTTTAGTTTCATCTCTCTACTTCTTTGTGACTGTTTTTAGAAATTCTAATTAAAATTTAAAATACCTAGAAAAGTTCTTAAGTCATGGATCTCAAGATCTCCCTTGGATCCTTTTTAGTTGGATTTGTGCTGCTTGTTCTCTGTACATATCTAGCCCTAACTCTTCCTCCAGTTCAAGCAAAGACGATAGCAGAAAACTACAGAATAATATTCTTCCACGTTCCATCTGCAATCTCCTCTTTCATTGCATTCACAATAACATTCATTTCTTCCATTGCATTTCTTAGATCGGATGATTATACAAAGGACATTGTTGCCTCTTCATCTGCCAAATTTGGGTTTGTAATGATAACAGCAGCCCTGCTAAGTGGATCTATTTGGGCAAAGGTAGCTTGGGGTAGCTATTGGAATTGGGATCCCCGCGAAACGTTCGTCTTAATACTTTGGTTTGCGTATGCAGCTTATTTTGGTCTTAGATCATCAATTGAGGATTACTCAATAAAGGCAAAATTTTCAGCAGTCTACTCGATTTTTGCGTTTTTCACCGTGCCGATGAGTTATTTCTCAACGAAAATATTCTTCTCCCTCCATCCAACAACGGGAGAATTGAAGTTTGACCCAATAAGGGGCGCAACTCTTGGATTAATGATCCTAGCTTTCATCCTTCTTTATGTATCTTACTTAACTCTAGATTATAGATTGAGGATTTTGGGAGGTGAGGAATTTGAATGACTATACCGCTGTGATTTTGGCAGCGATGATTGTTCAGATCAGTCTTTTCATAGTATTCTTCACAACGTTCCTTAGGATTAGGGAAATTCTGAAAAAGATCTAAAATTTATCAATTCTCCTTCTTACTGCTGGATTCCTTGATGCAATTTTTCTTAAAGCATGTTCAAAACCTTCGTTTGAAGGAACGGTCTCGCAGAGGAATATACCAGTTCTACCAACTTCTCTCCTTCTTGTAAGGACTCTTATTCTTTCCAACACTATTTCGATTGAGACTCCAAGGATCTTTGCTGCACCACTTGGGTGGATTTCTGAGAGTGGAACTTCTCTGTGCCCATCGCTCGTAGGGATTATGAGGACCAGCCTCTTATCAACTCCTGGCACTCTTCTCTCATCAAGCAACTCCTCATAGCTTATGCATCCGCCAAATTTATAGAAATCCATCTCCCTTTCTTTCATTTGAACGAGAGGAAAACTTACGGTAGTCTCGTTGCTTAATATGAACTCCCCTTTAATTGCATAGTTGGGAGTAGCCTGAACTATTCTTTTCTCAAGAACTTCAAATCCATCTAGAGCGATTTCAACTTTGTAACTTGGGATAACTTCTGGAATAAATAGGTCTACATCGCTTTTTGGATTCACGTCTCCTCTGGCAACGCTGCCATAAACTATGCTCTCAATTCCAAATTTCCTTAATTTCTCCATTATTTCCATAGCTCTTGTTCTCTTCTTCCTTAAAATCTCCCAATGTTCTTCCGTATAATTGATTCTCTTCCTACTACCAAAAATGGCCACTCTCCTCATCCAACTAATTCGTCTATCCAGTCTAGAAATTCTTTTAATCCTCTTTCAATCGGAATGGCGCATATACATGGGGTTGAGTATTTGTGTAATTTCCTCACCTCTTCTCTTAATTCAGCAAACTTTTCAGCTCTAGTTTTTACTATCATCCCGTACTCATCGCTCTCTTCAATTTTACCTTCCCAAATGTAGAGAGATTTTATTTTAAAGATATTAACACATGCAGCGAGCCTCCTCTCGAGAATTTTCCTTGCCAATTCTTCAGCATCTTTTTTTGTTGGTGCTGTTATGTAAACGAAGTTGTGCATCTAAATCCCCTACTTCTTCCTCCTTTTTAAAACTACGATGTCACCTAGGGTAGGTTTTGATATCGATTTTGGTTGCACGACCCTGATTTCTGGTACTTGCTCCCTCAGTTTTACGTTGAAGAGCTTTTCAAATTTCTCTATGACCTTTGGTTCTGGAAATATCTCCTTGTTCTCTATTTTTTTAATCAGAGATTCTTTTTCTTGGATCTTCTTGGCAAGTTTTTCTTGGCTCCAACCCCTCTTCTCCCTCTCCCTTCTTATGATTAAATGATAGTCTTCGATCAGTTCGTCTTGGAATTCTATCCTCTTTGTGGTCTTTTTCTTTGTAATCTTCCTCTCCTTCTGATCTCTTTTTCTAGGAACCTCGCTACCAAATTGTTTACACTGCGCACAGACTGTAACTTCGCTGCCCTCGACGATTACTTTAAAACCTCGTCCCTTGATTTCTCTTCCGCAGATCTCGCAGTTCATGGTATCACCAAAATACCCAATAAATTCTTATAGGATAAGCGATATATAGTTCTTTGGAGGCTTCCGGGTCAAGAAATACCCGGAAGGGTTGAGTGAGAAAATGGATAGGGACATTCAAAACCTCGTTGAAAAGCTGAAAAGACTTGAAGATGAATATTACAAGCTTAGGGAGCTCTACCGTAGATTGGAAGACGAAAAGAGGTTTATTGAGAGCGAAAGGATAAGATATGAAAGGGAAGTTAGGCGGTTGCGTAGCGAAATTGAAAGATTACGCTCACCCCCTTTACTCGTTGGCATAGTTTCAGATGTTCTTGAAGATGGAAGGGTAGTAGTTAAAAGCTCTACAGGCCCAAAGTTCGTTGTTTATGCATCTCAATATGTAGATCCTGAAGAATTGAAACCTGGTGTTAGAGTTGCCCTCAATCAGCAGACTCTAGCTGTTGTTAACGTTTTGCCAAGTTCAAAAGATCCCGTAGTTTACGGATTTGAAGTTGAGGATAAACCTGAGGTTACGTACGAGGATATAGGTGGTTTGGAACATCAAATTGAAGAGATAAAGGAAGCTGTTGAACTTCCACTCCTCAAACCTGAGTTGTTCGCTGAGATTGGTATCGAACCACCCAAGGGTGTCCTCCTCTTCGGTCCACCCGGAACCGGTAAAACTCTCCTAGCTAAAGCGGTTGCTAACCAAACGAGGGCAACCTTCATTAGGGTTGTGGGGAGCGAGTTCGTTCAGAAGTACATTGGAGAGGGAGCAAGACTTGTCAGAGAGGTTTTCCAGCTTGCAAAAGAAAAAGCACCCTCAATAATATTCATCGACGAGTTGGACGCAATTGCAGCAAGAAGAACGAGTAGTGACACCAGCGGCGACAGAGAAGTTCAGAGAACAATGATGCAGCTTTTGGCGGAACTCGATGGCTTTGATTCCAGAGGAGATGTGAAGGTAATAGGGGCAACTAACAGAATAGACATTCTTGATCCGGCAATACTAAGACCTGGCAGATTCGATAGGATAATAGAAGTTCCAATGCCAAGTTTTGACGGGAGAATCCAGATATTCAGAATCCACACAAGAAAAATGAAACTCAGTGATGACGTAGACTTTAAAGAACTTGCAAGGATAACTGAGGGTGCTAGCGGTGCAGATATTAAAGCAATCTGCACGGAAGCTGGAATGTTTGCGATCAGAGAAGAGAGAACAAACGTTGCAATGATCGACTTCATCAAGGCCATTGACAAGGTTCTTAAGAGGAGCATTCAAATGCCAGACCTGAAGGGCGTAATGTTCGTCTGACCCGGAAGCCTCCACCAAAATTTTCAACAAAATTTTTGGCGAGCGCAAAATGTTTTATATTTGAATAAATTAAAAAGAAACATGAACGTTCCAGCAAGATCCCTTGCAAGGAAAACGGTTGTACTAACGGACGGGACTGTTGTTGGAACTCTTTACAACATAACAATAAACTACAAAACCGGATCCATTGTTAACCTCCTTGTAAAACCCCAAACTGAGATACCAGAGTTCAAAAAGGAGGAGGGCTTGTACTTCATTCCATTTGAATGCGTAAGGTCCCTTAAGGACTACATAGTCGTAGACAGGAGGAAGTTGAGAAGGTGAGAGATTATTTTTTCCCACCTCTAGTACTCCCCTTCTTTATCCTATTAGTTCTTCCATTCACGATATTTTTCTTTGTTTTTGTAACTTCATCAGTTTTTCAGCTCGTCTTTGGAGTTGGGAAAGCTCAAGCGCTCCTAATTTTTCTCTCCATAATTTTAGGTAGCTTTGTGAACATTCCAATCTATGAGACAACTGGTGAGAG
>CAZPML010000002.1:0-31107 GCA_964587675.1 uncultured archaeon | reverse complement strand
TGTTTCTGATTCTAAAACCAACTCTGTCGTAGTTTTTGATACCAATACTTACTAGATAATTTGCTATTCTGTTACTTAGCCTATACAAATCCCTGAATGTAACCCTTCTATCCTCGAAGTAGACCGCAACCCTTCTTGATCTCCCCTCCTTGATATTCTTATCCAGAATTTCCTCCGCAAGATTTAGTTCCTTTCTTTCGCCGATGTAATCTAAAATCTCATCGGGAATAATAAACTCAGGCCAAGTTTCCTTTGGAACCACATATTTGTCTATTTCCACAAACTCACCCCCTACCCTAAAGCCGACTTTATTTTATTTAATGACTCTGGATTTTCAAGTGCAGACGTGTCTCCCAACTCCTGCCCCGTTACCACAGCTCTTACAAGTCTTCTCATTATCTTTCCACTCCTTGTCCTTGGTAAATCCGGCACAAACAGAATTTTTTCTGGTCTAAACGGTTTTCCAAGCTCTTTCACTATTCTCTGCTCAATTTCCCTTCTAAGTTCTTCGCTTGGATCGTACCCAGGCTTCAGTGTTACGAACACCCAAACGACCTCACCCTTGAGCTCATGTGGAACACCAACGCAGGCAGACTCTTGAACCGCGGGTATGGAATTAACAATTGTTTCGACCTCAGCTGGACCCATTCTCTTCCCAGCAACCTTTATAACATCATCAGCTCTTCCTAGCAGATACCAAAATCCATCCTCGTCGATATAAGCCCAATCCCCGTGATACCAGATTCCCTTCCACCTGGTCCAGTAAGTCCTTATGTATCTATCAGGATCCCTCCAGAATCCCCTCGTCATTGATGGTGCTGGTTTCTTGCAAACTAAGTATCCAACTTCTTGTCTTACAGGTTTACCCTCATCGTTGAAAACGTCAATGTCCATTCCAAGTCCTGGATAACCTAGCGTTGTTGGTTTTAATGGCATAACGGGTGAAGGTAGGAGGAAGCAACCAAAGATTTCTGTTCCACCGGACAAATTGATGATTGGACATCTCTCCTCACCGACATCCTTAAGTAACCACATCCACGTGTCATGATCTATTGGTTCTCCCGTGTTTCCGGTTGCCTTCAAGTGGCTGAGATCATGCTCCTCCAACACTTCTTTACCGTATCTCTTAAGCATTCTAAAAACGGTCGCGGATCCACCAAGTATCGTTATTTCAAAATCCTCAATCATTCTCCAAATCCTATCATTTGTAGGGTAATCTGGAGCTCCCTCAAATAGGACGTGCGTCCCACCTAGATGCTGACATCCTATAATTTGCCATGGACCCATCATCCAACCGATATCGGTTATCCAAAGGAAGACATCTTCAGGTTTGAGATCCAAGTTGAAGAAAATCTCCTTACTACTTTGTAGGAGTGTCCCTATATGCGATAAAACCACTCCTTTTGGTTTTCCTGTTGTTCCAGAGGTATAGAGTAACAAAGCTGGATCATTTGATTCGACTGGAACGGTCTCGCATATTTTGCTCTCATCCAATTCATCCCAATAGTAATCTCTTTCTTCCTTCATTTCAATTTCAGAATTTGCCCTATTAACAACAATAACGCTCTCGACTTTTGTTTCCTCCAACGCTTTGTCCAATTCGGATTTTAATGGAACCAATTTTCCCCTCCTATAGCTTGCATCTGCTGTAACAACGACTTTTGCCTCCGAATCTTTCAATCGAGTTGCAATTGCAGAAGCGCTGAAGCCCGAGAAGATCGGAAGCGAGATTGCTCCAATTTTCATAGTCGCTAGCATTGTTATGACCGTCTCAGGGAACATTGGAAGATACATTGATACTACATCACCTTTCTTAACACCCAAAGACTTTAGGATGTTTGCAAATTTGTTAACTTCCCTATAAAGTTCGAGATACGTGTATTTCCTCACTTCTCCATCTTCACCTTCCCAAATAAATGCGACTTTGTTCCTGAGCTTTGATTTATGCCTATCCAATACGTTATGAACGACGTTCATTTTTCCATTCACAAACCAACTTGCCCACTCTATTCCCCTTGATATATCAAGGACCTTTTCAAAAGGTTCGAAGAACTCGACGTTTAACCACTCAATAGCTTTACTCCACCACCACTCTATATCATCAGTTGATTTTTTTACCATATCTTTGTACTCAGCAAAACCTTCCGAATCCATGAAATTCTTAGTATTTGATGATTCAACCAGTTCTTTAGGAGGGTACCAGATGAAGCTCATATTCTTCCAACGGAAAGAGCACTTATAAAATTTATGATAATTGAGTTGATTTAAACATGCGAATTGCTGGGGCGACGTAGCTCAAAAATAACCCGATTCACGGCTATAAATACCAAAATCAGGTTTCTTTTTTCATTTTGTTTGTAGATGCCAGACTCTCGCTACTGTGAGGGGATTCTTGTTTCTAAGAGCTTCCCAACGAACTTTCTGCCTAAGCTACGTTTCTCACTCTCAATCCAAAGCAGATTTGATCACGTAGCTTGCTGAATTTTTGAGATGGAAAAATGCAAGGAAGTAGATTATAGTACTCTCCTAGCTATCTCCCTGGTAAATTTAAGTAAGTCAATCACGCTATCTAATAAATTCTTCTCGAATGTGCTATTTGGCCTAAATTCAATGATGTTCCCCTTCAAGAGTTCGTCAATGATCTGGATGATAGGCTGATCGCTTTTCATAACTTTCTTAGCCACATTATAATCTGATTTTATAATAACATCTGGATTTTTTAATCCTCCGATAACCCCAGTAGCAGTACCATTTCTAACTTTAAGACCCCAACTATAGTTCCCGTTGTCCGTTATAAAATTCACATTGATATCTTTATTCTTCGATGCTTGCTTAAGCTTTAGTAAGGATGATTCCAGATTCCCATTAGGTTTTGAATGAGATTGGGGAGAAGTCGAATTTCTGATTCCAATTGATGCAGCTGAAACGATAAACATTATCGTCAAAATAAGGATTAGATACACCTTGAGAAGTTTTCTCATGCTGAGTAACTTTCCAATCTAGTACTAAAAATTTTCGTGACAATAGTTTAGATAAATTTACATAAATTTTTTTAATTCGAATTTCACTCGAAATATGGAGGAAGTTCTTCCAAATATATACCTTGTAGACACGTTGAGTTACGTTGAAAAAGGAACAATATCATCATACATCCTAAACTTTGATACGGGAGTTATAATTGATCCCGGTACTGCAAAAGGTGCAAGTATATTGCTTGATGAAATTAGGCGGATTAGATTAGAAGATAAAATAAAATACATCGCGCCCACCCATATTCACATTGACCATGGCGGTGGAGCTGCAACGTTAGCAAAAGCATTGAATGCAAAAATTCTCGTTCATCCAAAAGGGGCAAAACATGTTATTAACCCCGAAAAACTCTGGATTGCATCTAAACAAGTTTTAGGAGAGCTTGCGGAAATATATGGCAAGCCCGAGTCTATTGAAGAAAACAAAGTTATTGTCGTCGATGATTTACAAAAATTCGATTTGGGAGACGATATTTTAGTCGTTTACCATGCACCAGGGCACGCCCCACACATGCTAGCATACTATCTTCAAAGAACGAGAATCTTATTTCCCGCAGATGCTGTTGGAATGTACTACAATGGAATGGTTTTTCCACTCACTCCGCCACCATTTGACAGAGACCTAGCGATCAACACACTGAAAAGATTGCTCGAACTAGAGGTTAAGTACATCGGATTTACCCATTTTGGATTAGTTGAAGGCAATTGGACAATTAAGAAGTCATATGAAAAAATACTTCTGTGGTCCAAAATCGCTGAAGAAGTTGCAAATGAGAACAAAGACTTGAATGAGTTCATAAAAAGACTTTGTGATGCAGATCCAGAGGTCAAAGAATTAATTAAAGGATTCAGTGAAAAACCAATAATGCAGGGATTTATCTACACAGCTGCTAGTGGTTTACTTAGTTGGGCGAAGAGGTAGCATGTACTTCATAACAACGAATCCCGGAAAATTTAATGAAGTTAAACGGATTGCGAATGAACATAACATTGAAATAAATTGGTTAAAGCTAAAATATCCGGAACTGCAAGGAGATGACCTAGTAGAGATAGCAAAGGAGAGCGCAAGAATTCTCTCTACAAAAATAAGGGATAAATTCTTTATTGAAGATAGCGGACTTTTCATAGAGGCACTAAAAGGGTTTCCCGGACCATATTCAAGTTACGTGTTTAAAACCATCGGAAACAAAGGAATCTTAAAATTAATGGAGGGACAAACAAATAGGAGTGCGTACTTCAAAGCCGTTGTGGCATATTTTGACGGAGATCAGGTTCACACATTTACCGGCAAAGTAAACGGTACGATTTCGAGAGAACTTAGAGGTTTTGGAGGTTTTGGATTTGACCCAATCTTCGAATACAAAGGTAGAACTTTCGCAGAAATGGGTGAAGAAAAGAACAAAGTTTCGCACAGAAGGATTGCATTTAAAAAATTCTTCGAATGGCTCACTAGAAAATGATCTCATCTAAAGACTTTTGCCTTATTTTCCTTATCCCAAAGTAATCTGATGCCACTTCTTCTACCTTATTCTTGTACTCAGGTTTCGTATATACACCCATTCT
The DNA here is from genome assembly GCA_964587675.1 of uncultured archaeon. GTDB lineage: Archaea > Halobacteriota > Archaeoglobi > Archaeoglobales > Archaeoglobaceae > CAZPML01. The sequence goes on along the minus strand of CAZPML010000002.1, from coordinate 26,515 downwards.
CCAATTTTCAATGTTCGCTACTTTTATAGTTCTCACAACGGACGATGCGTCTTCTAAGCTAACGATGTCATCACCAACGTCCACTTTTACTTTTACCTCCCTCATTTCCTCGATAGGGGGAATGTCAACAATCACGTATCTCTCATCGATTCCAACTTCCTCCGCAATATCTCGCTCAGCCCTATCTTCATTGATTCTCGAGATTTCTCTTAAATCAACTTCTCTCCTACCGACATAGATTGCCCTTTTAAATAATTTTCTGTTTATAATCATGTCATAAAATTCTCTTTCTCTCGCTTTAATCACGTTCATCGCCTCGCAATCATCCATTAGCAGTAAGCTTTTCGCATCAAATCCATTCTCAATTATTCTCTTCATCGCTTTTTCATACATTTTCCTTGCTATCCTACAAACGTGATGAAAGTAAACCGTTGGATACATCAAAAATCTGGAAATTAAAAGAGATTCAGCTGCCTTAAGCCCACCAGCCTCAATTATTACTTCCCCATTAAATTTCACCTTATCTATTAATCTGTAAATATCAAAGACACCATATGCTACACCCGTATAATAAGCGTCCCTTACAAGGTAATCCATCCTATCGGCATCTATATCTCCACAAACGATTGACTGCTTCTTTCCAGATACAATATCAGACAATTTCCTTAGGTTATACCCCAAATCATTTAGGACATCCTTTAGTTCTCCATGCACAATTTTCTTTAGATCCTCATGTCTTATACCCGCGTATCTTTCCAAAAGGGATTCGCTACTGTGGGAGAATGGAGTGTGTCCAACATCGTGAATCAACGCAGCGATGACGACCTCATCATCTAATTCAAGTCTTTTTTGCAGCAACTTGGTTATGTGCATAACCCCCAAGCTATGCTCAAACCTAGTATGGTTCGCTCCAGGATACACAAGGTTTGCAAAACCAAGCTGTCTAATTCTCCTCAGCCTTTGAAATTGCGGAGTATCAACAATTTTTAGCATAGGTTCGTTTAATTTGATTATCCCGTGCACAGCATCTTGAATGCTCTTTTCCATAAAGCTTTTCTCCACAAATAAATAAAAACTTGATCCTATTTTTATTTGTGATCGAAAAAATCGTAGGAATTGATGGTTACATTACGAAAACCAAGGGGATGGATGGAAGCATTAGGTCAAAACCCGCAGACTTTCTCGTTGAAGAAATTTCAAATATCAAAGCATGCCACGAGGGCGATTATTTGCTAGTTAAAGTTAAGAAAACAAATTGGGATACTCTTAATTTCGTTAGGGTTCTTTCCAACGCATTGGGAATCAGCCAAAAGAGGATAAGCTTCGCTGGAACGAAAGATAAGAGGTCGACAAGTATTCAATACTTCAGCATTAAAGGAATTAAAGCCGAGAACATCCAAAATTTGAAGATTAAAGATGCGAAAATCGAGGTGATCGGCTACATCAATAGACCTCTGAGGTTAGGAGATTTGGTCGGAAATTTTTTCAAAATAAAGATTGAAAAGTATAGAAATGGCCATTTATTCGGTGAAACGAGGTCTGAAATCGAAAAATTGGGTTTACCAAACTTCTTTGGACTCCAACGCTTTGGTACTGCAAGATTTATAACCCACGAAGTTGGTAAACTTATACTTCAGAAGAAATTCGAAGATGCTTTCTGGGTATATGTTGCCAAACCGTTTTATGGTGAAAATAGGAAAGTCTTTGAAATTCGAAAACTCGTTTGGGAATCGCGTGATGAAAAATTGGGACTAAGAGAATATCCAAAATATCTCAGATACGAGAGATTCCTTCTTCAAAAGATAAGGGAAGGAATGAATGAGAGGGATGCACTATTACATTTACCTAAGAACCTAAAATTGATGTTTGTACACGCCTACCAATCCTACATATTCAACAGACTCCTCTCCGAACGAATTAGAGAATTTGGAGATCTAAAAACTATCGATGTTGGAGATTGGGCCTGTTATCTCACGTACAAGTATGGTAAACCCACCTTCTACGATTGCAGCTTTGTTGGTACGAATAAACCAAGAGTTAGATACCTTGTAGAGAGAAGGTATGCATCATTGGCCCTACCATTAGTGGGCTACAAAACGCATCTAACAGGCTGGAGTTCAAAAGCAAAAGAAATCCTAGCTGAAGATAATTTGGATCTTAAGGACTTCAAATCAGATTATAAGGAATTCTCTTCCAGCGGTTCTTACCGTCCCGCCGATATGATCATTGAGATAACTGATATCTCCTTTGAAAACAGTATTTTCTCATTCTACCTTCCTAAAGGTTGCTACGCAACAATAGCACTGAGGGAATTTATTAAAAGTGAGATTCTCTAATCCTATTTATTATTTCATTGAGCGCCTTTCCAGCAGGCATTCGAATTGATACATCACTTATGTTAGTTAAAGGCGTCTCATTTGGGTTTATTTCAATTATAAACCCTCCCGATCTCTTCACTATTAGTGGAAGGGATGCAGCGGGTTGAACGACTGCTGAAGTACCTGCAACAATAATAACATCGCTTTTGGATACTTCGTTAAAAGCCTCGTCAAGTACATCCTTCGGTAGCATTTCTCCAAACCAAACTACACCCGGCCTCATTAAGGAGTTGCACTTCTCGCATCTTGGTAATGGAGGGACCTTAACAGGTTCACTGACGTAAATCTCATACCCGCAATTGGTACACCTAACAACTCTCAAACTCCCATGAAGATGCAGAACCTTTTTGCTCCCCGCCCTTTCATGTAAATCGTCGACATTTTGAGTTACTAGTGATTTCAGGATCCCAACTTTTTCCAATTCAGCAAGAGCATAGTGTGCAGGATTTGGTTTTGCTGCAAAAACTACACTCATTCTCCAAGAATACCACTCCCAAACTAGCTGAGGATTATTTGCAAATGCTTCAGGAGTTGCCAATTCTTCCGGTTTGTACTTATTCCAAAGTCCGTCCTTTCCTCTAAAGGTAGGAATACCGCTTTCCGCTGACACGCCCGCTCCAGTAAGGGCTGTTAAATATTTTGATCCAAAGATCAACTCCACAGCTTGGCTTATCATCATTCCATGATACGCGTGCAGGTATTTATTGCCTTCTGAAGTTTATTCAGTTCGTACTTTTGGGGTTTAAAGATATCCACTTCAAAAGAAGACACGCAAACTCTTATAAACAAATTAGTGATAAATTACAAAACATGTGGATAAACGATTGGGGTCTTAAAGTTAGGATGTACCTAACCTTCATATTACTCGCATTGATCTACTTGGCGTTTCTTACTATACTTGCTGCAATGAACGTGAGATTCGAGTCGCTACTAATAATTGCAGCGGTAATGATTTTAATGCAGTACTACTTTTCCGACAAACTCGTTCTTTGGAGTGTAGGTGCAAAGATCGTTAGTAAAGATGATGCTCCGGAACTTTACTCAGTTGTTGAGAAGCTAGTTAAACGAGCTAATCTACCGATGCCTAGAATTGCAATAGTCGATACACCTATACCAAACGCATTTGCAACGGGTAGAAGCCCAAAAGCTGCAGTAGTTGCAGTAACAACCGGGTTGCTAAGAACTCTGAATAAAGAAGAGATCGAGGCTGTATTGGGTCATGAAATCAGTCACATTAAAAATAGAGACATGGCCGTACTAACAATTGCTAGCATAATCTCAACTCTCGCCTTCTTTATAATGCGATGGGCAATGTTCATGGGGATGTTCGGTGATCGAAGGGAAGGTAATTACGCCTCCTACCTTTTCATAATTTCTGCTTTGGTCTGGTTCATCAGCTTTTTGCTAATTAGAGCCTTAAGTAGATACAGAGAATACGCCGCAGATGCGGGTAGTGCTATCTTAACAAGAAATCCAAGGGCTCTAATTTCTGCTCTGTTAAAAATTAGTGGACGGATGAAATTTGTGAGTAGCAACGAAAAGGCCAAGGTCGAGGGTATGAATGCTTTCTTCATAATACCCGCAATAAGCGGTAAGACCATCCTCTCACTATTCTCAACTCATCCACCTATAGAGAAAAGAATTGAAAGACTTGAGAGACTCGCTAGAGATCTAGAATTTTGAGGTGGAAATTTGAAATTTAAAACCGTAGAACTACCTTTACATATCTACATTGGAGAAGGAACCATATCACATATTCAATCCATACTTTCCGATTTAGACGTTCAAAACTTCCTATTGATAACAGACCAGATTGTGTACGAAATAATAGGAAGGGACATCGACGAGAATACATCCACGCCCCACCAAACTTTCTTCGTTGAAACTGCAGATATGAACCAAGTCCAGAAAATCTTAGATGAGGTCTCGAATGGGGCGGACTCGGTTGTAGGGATTGGTGGTGGAAAGGTTTTAGATGTATCCAAGGTAGTTGCAATGAAATTAAATATCGAATTTATTAGTGTTCCAACTACGGCTTCCCATGACGGGCTAGCTTCTCCAGTAGCTAGCTTTAAAAAGAATGGAAAACCCGTATCAATACCAACCAATCCCCCCTCAGCGGTACTAGCGGATCTGGAAGTCATTAAGTCGTGTCCAATCCGACTAATAAGATCTGGGTACGGCGATTTGATCTCAAATATTACAGCCGTAAAAGACTGGCAACTAGCTAGAGATCTGACAAACGAACCCTACGATGAGATTGCCGCGTCACTTGCTCTTATGTCCGCCGAACTTATGCTCAACAAATCACATGATTTAGATTTTAGCAGGATTTCGGATCTCGAAATGCTAGTTAGAGGCTTGATCATGAGTGGAACCGCTATCGCGCTTGTAGGTAGCAGTAGACCAGCCAGCGGTTCTGAGCATAGATTCAGCCATGCTCTGGACTACCTTGGTTATGGGAACGGTACACACGGTGAACAGGTGGCCATTGGAACGATTATAATGGAATATTTCTTCGAAAAATACTACGATAATGGGGACTGGGAAAAAGTAAAAACATCATTCAGTAGAATTAACCTACCAACTAAGGCCAAAGACATTGGACTGAACGAGGATCAAGTTCTTCAAGCTTTATTGTACGCTAAGGAGATTAGAAAGAGCAGATTCACAATTCTCGACGCTGCAAATCCCAAAAAGGAGGATTTTATAGAGGCAATTAAAAGGACAGGAATTGTTTAGGAACTTAAAAACTGCTCCAATTTCGTGGCCTCTCTGCACATCATATACAAAATATCTCCCCTCACCAATCTCGTTTCTGCCTCAGGGAGAATAACTTCACCTTTTCTCACAACAGCTACAACAATACATCCGGTTTTTCTTCTTAGATCCAATTCCATAAGAGTTCTATTGGCAAGTCTTTCGTCAACCACAACTTTCTCCAAATTTAAAGACTCCTCACCACTTATTACGGTTTCAATGAATTCTATACTGGCCCTTTTCACTAAAGTTGCGAAAACCTTTTTAGCGGTATCCCTGTAAGGGGACAAGAGCACATCAACGCCAAGCCTTTGCATTTTCTTTTCAACATCAGGACTCCTCAGAACAACAATTGTTTGAATGGACGGATTTAGATCCTTTGCGATTAAGACTGCGAATGCATTGCTTGCATCACTCATACAACATACTATTGCCTTTGCTCTTCTTATTCCTGCCTTTTCGAGGATAGATTCATCTGTTGCATCACCATGAACGGCTATGAGGTTGTCTTCTCTCGCAAGATTTATCTTGTTTATATCGCTATCAATTACCACTATCTTTTCTTTAGGCAATTCCTTTACAACTTCTTTCCCCATTAAGCCATATCCACATACAATGTAGTGGTTAGTCATTTTACCTAACATCCTCTCCCACCGCCTAAGGCTGCCCTCAACAACAACCCCTATTAGTACGTTTATCGAATAAAGAAAAATTGCGACTCCTACGAACATCAAAAGCATCGAAAGAATTCTGCCATAGATGGTCATTTTTCTAATTTCCCCATATCCCGTCGTTGTAATTGTGATCGCAGTCATATATAATGAGTCAAAAAGGGGCCACCCCTCTATCAAATGATACGATATCGTCCCAAATAAGATCACAGCTGCCAACAAAGCTACTACTCTCGCAACTTTTTGCTTTATATTTGCCATAAAAAATTTTATTTAATTTCACCTTTAAACAGAACCCCGAGGTTTTCAAGTACCTTTTTCGCTGAGTCTACATCGCTTACCCTAAATATGATCAGGGCTTTATGCTCGCGGGATGTGAATGCATATACATACTCTATGTTTATTCCCTGATCTCCAAGTACCTTAGCAATTCTATGAAGAGATCCCGGTTTATCCTCGACTTCAACAGCAATAACGTCTGTCAAGCTCACAGTAAATCCCGAATCTTTCAGAGTTCTATACGCTTCATCGGTCCTATCAACGACCATTCTTATAATTCCAAAATCGCCAGCTTCAGCGATGGTGAAAGCTCTGATATTTATACCCTTCTCAAAGAGTTTTTCAGTAACAGCCGCCAATCTCCCCGGTTTATTTTCGACGAAAACGGAAATTTGTTTTAACATATTACCACCTAAATTTTTCTCCTATCCACAACTCTTTTGGCCTTTCCTTCAAACCTCTGGAGAGTTCCAGGATTTACAACTTCAACTTTTGCTGAAACATTTAATGCGGTTTTTAATTTATCAGAGATTTTCTTTTCAAGTTCCAATATGCCTGCCGTGGTATCTATCGTAACTCTATCGCTCAATTCAACTTGAATTTTCATTTCATCTAATCCATCTTCTCTCCTATCCAAAAATATCATGTAGTGCTCTCCTACCTCAGGAATTTGCATTAAAACATGCTCTATTTGACTTGGAAATACATTAACACCTCTCACGATGATCATGTCGTCAGTTCTACCTAGAATTCGCATGATTCTTGGATGAGTTCTTCCACAGGCACATTTATCCGTCTCCAAATAAGTGATATCACCCGTCCTCCATCTTACTAGCGGTAGAGCCTCTTTAGTGAGAGTTGTAACCACGAGTTCACCCTTTTCACCTTCTCCAACTTGTTCTCCAGTCTCTGGATCTACAATCTCTACTAAGAAGTGATCGGCCCAAACATGTATTCCATTTCTCTCAATACATTCTGTGAATAACGGTCCACTAAGTTCAGAAGTACCATATACATCAAATGCCATTATTCCCACTTTATTCTCTATTCTCTTTCTTGTTTCTTCACTCCAAGGTTCAGCACCGAATATGCCCATCCTTAAACTCGTTTCAGAAATATCTACACCCATCTGTGAGGCGTATTCGGACAGGTACAACATGTAAGATGGTGTACAGGCAATAACAGTCGTATTTAGGTCTCTCATCAATTCAACCTGTCTTGCCGTATTGCCAGCGGATATAGGAATAGCTGTTGCTCCAATTTTTTCAGCTGCATAGTGAAAACCTAGACCACCGGTAAAGAGCCCATATCCATATGCAATCTGAACGATGTCATCACTAGTAACTCCACAGCTCACCAGAGCTCTACACAAGCTTTCTACCCAAACTCTGATGTCACTATCAGTATATCCAACAACAGTTGGCTTCCCAGTAGTTCCACTCGAAGCGTGAAATCTTACAATTTGAGATAGAGGAACCGCAAACATTCCAAAAGGGTAATTATCCCTTAAATCCTGTTTTACCGTAAATGGAAGTTTTTTCAGATCATCCAATGTTCTGATATCGGATGGATGTATTTCTGCTTCCTTGAACCTCCTCCTATAAAATGGAGAATACTCATATGCGGTCCAAATCAGATTTCTCAGCCTCTTTTCCTGTATTTCCTCAATTTCGCGCTTAGACATCCTTTCAATGCTTGGATTCCAGTACATTCAATCACCCTCGAAAAATCGGTAGCTGATATAAAAGATTTATTTTAATGTTGTCTGAAACATTCTTTCCGTGTTGTTTAAAGGATCGGTATTACGATTTTAAAATTATAAAATTATACTATTTTCTATACTTTCCTCCGATAGTACTTTTGATCCCCATACTCGATGATGTCAAATTTATCCTCCACTTCCTCAATTTTTAGCCCAAGTTTTTTCAAATATTCGTTCATGATGTCCTCTCTCAATGGATGTACAGATGTTATTGCAATTATGTCCTCCAAGCTTCCTATGGCAAATCTACCCTTTTCCAAATCAACTAGTAGTTCGCAGTTTACGTACTTTTCAAGTATTCCTTTAAATTTCAAGATCTTACTATAGCTAGGCCCACGGACATTTTCAGCTGGTGGTCTTACTGGAACCGATAGATAAGCCCTTTCAATTTTTAATTTCACCAAAAACTTGGCAATCTCTAGAATTTCGCCTTTACTATCATTGAATCCTTCTAGTACCATTGTCTCGCTTATTAATTTTCCATCATATTCCTTCGAGAAATCCAAAATACCAAAAAGTATTTTATTCAAAATAAGATCTTTATGCGGTCTGTTAATTCTTTTCCAAGTAGGTTCAAAAAAAGTATCGACCTTTATCGAAACTAGATCGGCTTCTTTCAGATCGTCTCTTACGTCTTCCATGAATAGGAGAGAAGAATTTGTTATAACCGCAACTTTACCCATCTCTTTCAATTTTCTGATCTCTAAACCAAGGTTTATATCCAACGTTGGTTCACCATCTGGTACAATGGTTATGTAATCTATATTCGACTTGCCAAGCTCGCATATCTTTTTTCTAACCTTCGTAATAATTTCATCAACACTATAAAAGCTTCTTCTTTCAATAATTTTGTTTTCCGTCCTTCCGAGCTGGCAATAAACGCATGAATAGGTGCAGTACTTATATGGAATGTTGTTTACTCCCAAACTCCTCCCAAGCCTCCTAGACGGAACATAGCCAAAAACGATCATGAATTCCCTTATCAACAATTTCATAATGGTTGATCTTAAGAAAACCCCAGGTTTTCATCCAAACTTTATCAGCATTCAGTATCTCAATCCTTTTCTTAAAGAGCGGTGCATCCAGCACAAGAGTTTCGTATTCACCTCCCTCTCCAGCTAGATGGATGCCAAATTTCTCCCTAACCTTTTTTAAGTCCTCGATACACTTTTCGTCAATTCTCCTACCCAAAAATGATTCGTCCAACCCCATTGCCGAAACGCTAACAATGATCGAATCAAATTTTTCCGAAACCTCTTTCATTATGATATCAGAATCCACTTTCCACAGAGGGGAAAGCATTTCCAATCCCAGTCTTTTACAAACCTTTAAAAACCTCTTTCTCTGATATTCAGACTCCAAACCTCCTATACAAATGCCGTCCACTTCTAAACCTTTAAGTTCATGATAAAGTTCGTCCACTTCTATTTCCTCAATTCCAGACACTTTCGCTTTAACCAAAGGTAAATCCATACATTTCGCAATAGCATCAATCATGTGAAGGTTAACAGAATGGAACATGTAGGAATCTTGCTTTGCCGGAATAACACCAATTAGCAAGCATAATTCATGTTCCTCCGCAACTTTATGTGCAGCTAACATTGAATCTTTGCCACCGGAGATTAACGCAGCTACCCTCATACATTTAAATCGAAAAATGCGATTTCTCTTCCAACTTTCCTTTTCACTGCATTTTCAAAAACTACTTTAGCCACCGCGAGATCCTGAATTGCCAATCCTGTTGAATCAAATATAGTTATTTCTTCGTAAGATTCCCTACCTGGTTTTAACTGAGCAACCACTTCCCCAAGAGTGGCGAAGATGCTTTCTCTATCGAGCATCCCAGTTGACATCGCAACGTTTATTTCTCCTCCATGAATAGATTGCTCAATATCATCAACCACTATTTTCGCATTTTTCAGGATGTCTATTTCCAACTCCTGTTTTCCAGGTCCATCGGCCCCTATGGCATTAATGTGGAGTCCCTCATTTAACCAGCTCAACTTTACAATTGGCTTATTTGACGGAGTAGTAGTAGTAAGTACATCACAATCGCAAACTTCCTTAATCTCGCAACTCTTACATTCAAATCCAAGTTTTTCGCAATGCTCCGAAAATCTTTTCATGGCGGATTTGTTTATGTCATACGCCTTGACGAGTTCAATTTCAAAGATGTTCCTCAAAGCATCGAACTGGAAATAGGATTGCCTACCGCACCCCACAAAACCAAAGACTTTACTATCTTTTCTAGCTAAATACTTTGACGCCACACCGCTAGCTGCACCAGTTCTTATGGAAGTTAGATAGGTCGCATCCATAACAGCTAGTGGAAATCCCGTATCCGGATCGTTTAGAATTAAAATCGCCATGACAGTCGGTAAACCTCTTTCAGGATTCCCAGGATGCGAGTTGACCCATTTTAATGCGGCATAATTCATTAAATAAGCTGGCATTGCCCTGAGATCGCCAGACTTGAAAGTTAAGTATACTTTTGGTGGCATTTGGGCCTTACCAAGAGCATATAACCTGAAAGCTTCTTCTACAACTGATATCGCCTCATCCATGTTAATGAGACTTTCAACCTCATTCTGAGTTAGCAAGATCGTATTTTTGTTCATGCTGAAAATAGGAGCCCTCTTTTAAAATTTTGCTAAACAAAATTATTTGATACTACATCAAATTATTTTTATAAACTCAAGTTCTGAGTTTAGCAAAAACACTTCTATAGATCCACAAGCTACTTGGGCGCAATAGTTTTATTCGGGTTTATAAGGTTTAAATTGGTGATTTAGTTGAAACTTAGCAAAACAGGAGAGATCGTAATAAAAAAAAGGTACTTACTGAAGGATAAAAATGGAGACGTTATCGAGTCTCCAGAGGAAATGTGCTGGAGAGTTGCCAGATTTGTAGCTAAAGCGGAGGAAAATTATGGAAACGACAGCAAAAAGTGGTCTAAAAAGTTCTTCGAACTGATGAACAACCAAGTTTTTATGCCAAATTCGCCGACTTTAATGAACGCGGGGACGGAATTGAATCAATTATCCGCCTGCTTTGTTATCCCAGTCGAGGATTCGATCGATGGTATATTTAAAGCGCTCTGGGACATGGCCAAGGTGCAAAAAAGTGGTGGAGGGACTGGATTTAGTTTTTCAAAACTAAGACCGAAAGGTGACATCGTGAAAACAACAATGGGCGTAGCAAGTGGACCTGTTAGCTTTATGAAAATCTTTGATGCTGCAACAGAACAAATCAAACAGGGAGGAAAAAGAAGAGGCGCAAACATGGGCGTATTAAGTGTACATCATCCCGATATCGAAGAATTTATTAAAGCGAAATGGGAGGAGGGTGTACTTAGGAATTTCAACATCAGTGTTGCTGTCACGGACAAATTTATGGATGCTTTAAGAAAAAATGGAGAGTACGAACTCATAAATCCACGGACGGGTGAAGTTGTTAAAAAAGTTTCAGCTAGGAAGATATTTAACCTAATAGTTGAGGGTGCTTGGAGGAACGGAGAACCTGGGTTGGTCTTTATAGATACAATAAACAAGTCGAACCCAACTCCAAATCTTGGTATGATAGAGGCTACAAATCCCTGTGGGGAGCAGCCACTGCTCCCATATGAATCCTGCAATCTGGGTAGCATCAACCTCACAAAGTTCGTTAAGAACGGTAAAATCGACTGGGAGTACCTAAAAGAGGTTGTATGGATCACCACACGTTTCCTAGATGATGTAATAGATGTTAACAGTTATCCCCTTCCCGAAATAGAGGAAATGACTAAAGCGAACAGAAAAATAGGTCTAGGAGTCATGGGATGGGCAGATATGCTATTCTTACTCAACATACCCTACGATAGTGAGGAAGCCATAAAACTTGGAAAGAAAATCATGAAATTTATCCAAGACGAATCCCATAAAGCTTCGCAACAACTTGCAGAGGAGAGAGGAGTATTTCCAGCTTGGAAAGAGAGCGTCTGGGGAAAGAGATGTATAAAAATGAGAAATGCTACTACCACCACTATCGCGCCAACTGGAACCATCAGTATAATTGCTGGTTGTAGTAGTGGAATCGAACCCGTTTTTGCACTCGCATATAAGAGAGCAAATGTACTAGATGGAGAGGAATTCTTCGAGATCAATCCAATATTTGAAGAGATCCTCAAAAAAAGGGGTTTGTACAGCGATGAGTTGATCGCTCAAATCGCCGTAGAAGGGAGCATCCAAAATATTAATGGGATACCAAATGATGTTAAGAGGGTTTTCAAGTGCGCACTTGACATTTCACCTGACTGGCATGTTAAAATGCAAGCGGTGTTCCAGAAGTACACAGATAACGCTGTTAGCAAAACGATAAACTTACCAAACAGCGCTACCAGAAAAGATGTGGAGAGAGCTTTCTTGCTCGCATATGAATTAGGATGCAAAGGTATCACAGTGTATAGGGATGGCAGTAGAGAAGAACAGGTTTTGAGCATCAAGAAAACTGAGAAAAGAGAGACAAAGGTTAGACCGCCATCCAAATACATTGAGCCTAGACCAAGACCCAAAATTACAACTGGAAGAACTATTGAAACAAGAACCGGCTGTGGTTCCCTCTATGTAACCATTAACGAAGATGAATACGGAATTGCAGAAGTTTTTGTGCAGTTGGGAAAAAGCGGGGGATGCGCCGCTTCCCAGACCGAAGCTATTGGAAGATTACTATCGATTGCCCTAAGGAGTTGGATAAATCCGGAAGTTCTAATAAAACAATTAAAAGGAATCAGATGCCCATCAGTTGGTTTTGATGAGGGTGAGATAGTCACATCTTGTGCTGACGGTGTTGCAAAGATCTTAGAAAAGTATCTCAAGGGAGAATACAGAAAGATTAAGTTCGAAGTGGAGGGTATTAAACCACTAACAGAATTTGCGGAAGAGGAGGAAAAGAGAGAGAAGACAAAAGTTATCGGCGGTGTCTGTCCTGAGTGCGGAAACGTCTTAGAGTACAGCGAAGGTTGTGCCACTTGTAGATTTTGTGGATTTACTAGATGTGGTTAGCTTTTGAACTTAGCTAAAATCTCCTCCAATGACGTGGGATCGTCTTCAGCCACTTGAATTTGAGCTTTAAATTTCTTAAATTTATTTAAATCGCTAATATAATTTGCAAACACTCCGTTTGGGATCAATCCCCCATCCTCCGGGGCCTCTTCCAGGTATTTAACCCTCAATTTAACGGTCTTTCCTTCCCTTTCTATTTCCACAACATCGTTCTCTTTTATTCCACTTTTCTTTGCGAATTCGGGATTAAGAAATACTACGGGTTCAACGTTAGCTTTCGTTTCGTCCGAGATCAATGTATGCCTCGCGATGACAAAACTTGCTTCGACCTTTAGAAATTTCGTGAATCGCATCATTACAACTCACCCACAAGTCTATCCAATATGGAGACATCATTAATTTCCCTTTCTTCAATAGCTTCCAATTTAAACCTCACACCATCACTCCTGACCATAGTTCCACTTGTTTCTAGACCAGAAAAAGCTGAGGGGATAACAACATTTGCTATTCTAGCAGTAAGGCTATTACGTGGATCGACGACGATCGTCTTTATTTTTCTTAATTTCAAGGATACCTCAAATGGTAAAGAAGATACCGGGTCTGTACCAACAATTAATGCCGTATCGATTTTTTCTCTTTTAAGCAGCTCGGTAAATGCAAACTCCTCCTTTGAGTTTTGTTCTTTAAAACTAAATCTGTTCACCACACCCACGTTCTCGAATAGAGTTTCATTGAATCCCCGCATATTCCCATGAAATCCCGCAGGAATGAAGTAAAGTGGTGCAACCTCATTGAGTCTATTGACGAGATCAAAGAAAGGTTTTAGATCCTTCAATCCATATTTTAACCCCAATCCTCCGAAAACAACGTTGAAATCTGATTTTTTCATCTCCCTTAATATAACAGCCGCATCGGATGAATATTTAGATGCCTTACCTTCCAGAACTTTAAAGAAGGAATCAACTAGCTCCAAATCGTCCTCAACCAAGATGAATCTAGCGTTTTTCTTTGCTAAAGTTGCCGTCTCACTTCTACGTACATCAACAACGACGAGGAATCTATCTTCTTCATAACCCCTAGGCCTCTTCCTGCCCCGAGGATAGTAGGTATACCTCGACATGTGTCTGGGAATACTGTAGTGAGGATTTGAACCCCAGTAGAACATCACATATGCGTTGTCTCTAACCTCCTCTAATGTCGTTGTTGGCACTTCTTCCTTCAAAACAGCTTCAACAAATTCGCCAAGACAAAACGATGAGTTATCGTCTATGTATGCTTCCAGTTTTTCAGCTAACTCTATTGCTTTCTTTTGAGCCTCGACTACCGTGGTATCGAGTCCATAAATTGCAACTGATTTTGATTGTTTCAGCAAATTTACCGCAGCATCGATGGCTTCATCAATGTTAACTTCCCGACCTTCAACCAAAGGTTTAGACCTATTCTCCTCATATTTGGAGAAAAACTCACACCCTCTTTTGCACGCATTCATAATCTTTCCGTCAACAATTTCGATGTCATCACAAAGACAAGAGCAAACCGGACAGATCATCTCATCCCTCCAAGAATCTTATTGCATCCGTTGGGCAATTTTCTCTACAAACCACACACAAAACTCGATTTTTTCCGTATCTCCTGCATGCCTCCATATTAATAACTTTGACCTTCCCGTTTTCAACTCGAAGTATTGGATCATCTATGGTTGGACCCTTACCTATTGCTGCACCTTTTGGATCCAACTCTACGTGGACGGGGCATACAACTACGCAATTTCCACAACCAACACACAGATCTTCGTCTACTATAAGACCCGTTTCGGTAGCTTCTTCAAGCGGTTTCAGCAATTCAATCAGCTTTTCTCTCTGTTTTTCGTATTTTTTCTCCTCGAAAAGTGGTGTACAATCCTCCAATTTCTTCTCACGATTTAGTAATTTGAACGCGAAACTCATACAAGTAGCTTCGCCACATTTTTTACAATTTGTTTTTGGGAGCCATTTGTAAATTTCCATAGGTGTTATCGGCATAAATTTAATTTCTATACCATTAATTAATGTCTTTTGCTGTTTTTACCCTAATTGAATTTCTCATGAAAAATCTTATCTAAATGTCATTTTTGAACTAAAGTTGAGCAAATTTCCAGAAGTTATCAAAAAGTTAATAAATTTGGATACTAAAAGTGGGGCATGTCAGATTATATAGCAATATCAATATTTACGGACAAATATTTCGATCAGGCAGTAGAACTGGCAAAAGCCCTCAAACAAGCTGGAGCCACCGTGAAAATTTTTATGTCTGGAGATGGAGTAAAGAATTCAAAGCACGCAAGGTTCAATGAATTGCTCGATATTGCAGGCCCAGAAAACGTATTCATTTGTGAGGCAAGTTATAAAAGGTATGTGGGCGAGAATTTAGAGATGCTCAAAGAGGCGAAGTCTCCCATAGAGGGAGTACCTTACAAAAATTGGGTAACCCAAGCTAAGAATGCCGAATTTATTAAAGATGCAGATAAATACGTGGTGTTTTAAATGAGAGGTGAAGAAGAACATATCGCGGTTGTTACAAAAGATAAGGAGTCACAATTCGAAGCTCTGCGAGTTGCCCTAGGAGCTGTACTTGAAGATCATAAAGCAGATTTGTACATACTAAACCACAAAATAGACATCGAATACATCAAAAACATTTGTGAGGGTTGCGATGAGGAATTTAAGGACAATCTCGAATTCTTAGAGGAAATGGGTGGCAGCTTGTATTCCAATGTTAAAGAGAACGAGGAATTTGGTTTCAAAACTCTAAGTCTTGAAGAGATACAGGAGAAGCTGAAAGAATATGGTGTTATTATACCATACTAGGTGGTTACGATGAAAGTAGTCTACATCTTTAGATCCGAACCAGACGAAACAACGAAAAATTTAGCCGAAGTACTAGCAAAAGATTGCGAAGTTTTTGAGTTCAAATTATACGAAGACGTCAATTACCAAGAGCTTGCAAAAAAGATTCTTGAGAGCGATAAAGTCATTTGCTGGTGGTAATTTTTTATTTTAATTTAATATTTTAGCTTCCGCCATCGAAGGCGGCGTATTTAAGCTTTTCGAATTAGAGAGAAGCCCCTAGAAATTTGGAAAAATTAATAAATAAATTACCTAACTACGTTGGTGATTGCCTAAAGCACAGCTGATAGGAGAGAACGCAAAAATTAGAATCAAAAAAATCAAATTTCCTAGACTAATAAAATATCAGGCCAAACTTCAAAATCCTTAGAAAATAAAAACTCCGGGAGGTGGGAAGTTGAAAGAAAGAACAAAGATAGGGGTCTACGTCTGCCATTGTGGTGGAAACATTTCTGATTATGTTGATGTAAAGAAAGTTGTAGATGCGATTAAAGACATTCCCAACGTTGCAATAGCAAGAGACTTCGTATTCATGTGTTCCGAGGCTGGACAAGAATTAATAAAGGAGGATATAAAAAACCTAAATTTGGATGGAGTGGTCGTAGCTTCATGTTCACCGCATTTACATGAGAAAACTTTTAGAGATGCCGCTAAAGAGGCGGGGCTCAATCCCTACTTACTCGAACACATTTGTATTAGGGAACACTGTTCTTGGGTTCACACGGACAATGTTGAAGAGGCGACGAGAAAAGCCATATGGCTCGTTAAGGCTGGAATAGCAAAAGTAATTCTCGCCAGAGAACTTTACCCAATAAGACTTGAGATGAAGCCAGAAGCAATAGTGGTTGGTGGTGGAATTGCGGGTATGCGATGCGCCATTGATTTAGCCAGAGCGGGTATAACGGTCCATCTAATTGAGAAATCTCCGTTCCTCGGTGGAAGAGTTTCGCAAATATACAAGCTCTATCCAGGAGGGAAAAGCGGAAAAGAGATAGTAAAAGAGCTCGTTGAACAGATTAAAGCTAATCCAAACATTAAAGTTTACACAAATGCAGAAATTCTATCTGCTTCGGGAGCTCTCGGCGAGTTCAACGTTAGGATAAAGGTGAAACCTCGGTATGCTAGAGACGTTGGCGATGATGTTATCGCAAAATGTCCTGTCGAAGTGCCGGACGAGTTCAATTACGGGTTAACGACCAGAAAAGCGATTTACAAACTCGATTTTAGCTATCCCGATCTACCCGTTATCGACATTGAAAACTGCAATAAATGTGGGGAATGCAATCCCAACTTTGACGAACAACCCGAAACTTTCGATCTAAGTGGTAGTCTTATAATTTTAGCAACTGGATTTAAACCCTACGAACCAAAAGAAGGTGAATTTGGATACAAAGTATACAAGAACGTCATAACATTGCCAGTTTTTGAGAGATTACTTGAACTATCAGAGGGCACTCTCAAATATAATGGGAACGAAATTAATAGTATTGCATTTATCTATTGTGTAGGAAGTAGAAATGAAGAACACGAATACTGCTCTAGGTATTGTTGTGTCGCAAGCTTAAATGCATCCCTAGCCGCGCTTGAAAAGTTCAGTAATCTACGAATCTACCACATTTATAGGGACATTAGAGCTTATGGTAAATACGAAAGCTATTATGAGACTGCGGGTAGAAATAGGGTTCTTTTCGTTAAATTTGACCCCGAATCTCCTCCTTCTGTAGAAGAGGTTAACGGTAAACTTGTTATAAAGGTTAAGGACTTGCTAACGTTTGGCGAAGAGATTGAGATTCCAGTAGATTTGGTCGTTCTATCGGTAGGCATGGAGCCAGAACAAAGTGAGATCTTCACGATGCTCAGAGTTCCATTTAGTAGAGATGGATTTCTACAGGAAGTTCATCCCAAACTAAGACCTGTTGAGACGGCAATTGGTGGAATCTTAGTGGCCGGAGCATGCCAGTCACCAAAAGACACCGTAGAGACCACCGCTTCAGCTTCTGCCGCTGCTGCAAAGGCTTCAACCTATCTGGTGAAAGGATTTACGGAACTCGAACCCTTCATCGCCGAGATCGATCCTGATAAATGCGACGGATGCGGTGAATGCGTAAGTGAATGCCCAGTTGGGGCAATAAACATCAAAGATGGAAAAGCAATCGTTACAGAGGCCCTCTGCAAAGGTTGCGGTGCTTGTGGCGCAGTCTGCCCCAACGAAGCGATAAACCTAAGAGGTTACTACTATGATCAATTTAGAAGGATGATTGAAGCTGCCGGGAGGGATTGAGATGGAGAAAAAAGGTAAAGAACTTACCGTCAAGAAACTCCGTGAAAAAGGTGTCAAACCACGCAAAGAGGCTATAGAGATGTCCAAAGAACAAAGAAAGATAATAAAGAAAATTTCAGAGCTCCTAAAGGAGGGGCCTAAGACGATACCCGAGATATCCAAAGAATCTGGTATGCCACCGAATGTGGTAACTTGGTACATCATGACCCTTTTTAAGTATGGAAAAATTGTCCCCGACGAGGAGGTTGATGGATACTACAAATATAGGTTAGCTGAGGAGATTAAGGAATGATAGTTAACCCCAACTTGCTTGATGAACTAGCCAAGTTGGGAGCGACTACCGCTAACGAATGTTTTAATTGCGGAAATTGCACAGCTATCTGCCCACTTTCGGGTGAATCCATACCCTTTCCGAGAAGGGTGATTAGATACCTCCAGCTAGGTTTAGAGGGAAAAATCCTTCAAAGTCTTGAACCATGGTTATGCTACTATTGCGGTGAATGCTCACAGACATGCCCTCGACAAGCAGAACCGGGCGAACTCATGATGGCCATGAGACGATATCTAACAACCAAATATGATTGGACCGGATTATCAAAAAAGCTATATTCTTCCAATTTATGGAAACTCGCTTCTGTAGCTAGCCTTTTTTCCATAACCCTAATTATAATATACTTCCTTCATGGACCAATCGTCACAACCCATACCGAGCTCGAGACTTTTGCCCCCGCATCAATTGTTCATCCCGCCGGTTATATTTTCGGTACGATTCTCGCATTGTTACTACTATCCAACATTTATAGGATGTACAAATACACTCTTGGTAGCTCAGAACTAGATATCCCACTCTCAATTTACATTCAGGAGCTAAGAACTCTCATCCTCCACTTTGTTACTCAAGCGAAAATGAGATTGTGTACGGAGAAGTACCTATGGCTCAAGCACTGGTTGCTCATGACGGGTTATACCGCTGCCTTCATCTTGGTTCAAGTAGATATCTTAACCAAATGGTCCCTAACGAATTCGCCACCTCCTCCCTGGCACCCGGCCAAGATCTTATGGACTTATGCAACTATTGCTATGCTTTATGCTACAACCGTTATGATAATCGGGCGATTGAGAAAGAGCAAACCCGTGCATAAATACTCCCATTCAACTGATTGGATGTTCTTGATACTCCTCTGGCTAACTGTCTTTACCGGCTTCCTAGTTAGGTTATTTATGGAACTCGATCTACCACTTCCAACGTATTACGCCTTTTCTGTTCATTTAGCTTTCACAGTACCGCTTCTAGGCTTAGAAGTTCCATTCGCCAAGTGGTCTCACTTAGCGTACAGACCTTTCGCTCTTTATTTCTTAAGAATAAAAGAGAGGGCTTTAGAACTACAAAAAAGTAACGAGAGCCAACCTAATTAACCTTTTACTTGCTTTAGATAAGATATGCACTGAGATACCGCAGCATTTGCTAAAGCTATTGAATCCGGCAAGTCCATGGGTCCGGCTGCTGTTCCGGCAACAAATACACCCTCCATACTCGTTTTAGCTGGGTTTGAATTTACGTCAGGCTGAAGGATAAATCCATACTCATCGGTTTCTACTCCAACAATTTCGGCTATCTGTTTCGTTCCATTGGAGAGTAAACCGACCGCGAGAACAACGAGATCGTATTCCTCCTTTTCTATCTCTCCAGTTTCCGTATCTTCAACGACAACAACTGGATTACCGTTGCCATTAACCTCTATTTTTGCAACCTTGCCCCTTACAAATCTCACACCTATTTCCTTTACCATATTATAAAATTCTTCAAAACCTTTACCAAACGCCCTAATGTCCATGTAGTATATGGTAGCTTCTCCAAAGGGAATTGCTGATGTGTACAACAATGCCTGTTTTATTGAATACATGCAACAAACCCTGGAACAAATGGGATTTCCAACAGATTTATCTCTAGACCCCGTACACAGGACAAAGGCCACTTTTTCTGGAACCTTTCCATCACCAGGTCTAAGAAGGGTGTGGTAGGGTCTTGAAGGTGCTAGCAATCTCTCGAATTGAAAAGCATGAATAACGTTTGGATTTTTGTTTTCTTCGAAGAGAGTATCTACATACCCGTATTCCACTTTTTTCTCTGCCTGAAACAGCTCATATCCAGTAGCTATAATAATAGACCATGTTTCAACCGTAAGTTCTTTCGGTTCGTCTAGAAAATTGATGGCGTCCTTCGGACATTCTCTTTCACATCTTCCGCACATTATACAGTTATCAAGATCTACTAATGCTATTTTTGGAGATGCCATTTCGAAAGGTATATAGACGGCTTTTCTTCCTATCAACCCATATTCATATTCTTTAGGAACGAGAACGGGGCAGACATCTTCACATCTGCCACATCCGATGCAAGCGGCTTCGTCCACGTATCTCGGCTTTTTCAATAGTTTAACTCTAAACTTACTACCAACTTTTTCGACGTTGGTTACCTCGGTATAGGTCAGAAGGTCTACATTTGGATGTTTCGGAACGGCGGCCATTTTTGGAGTGGTTATGCACCCGGCACAGTCGGTTGTAGGGAAAACTTTACTAATTTGAATCAGATGACCGCCAATACTCGATTCTTTTTCGACTAACAAAACATTAAATCCAGAATCGCCTAAAGTTAATGAAGCTTCCATCCCTGCGTATCCACCACCAATAATCAAAGCATCATACTCCGTTTTTAGACCCATAGGATCACCTATTTTCCTTCTAGGAACTTTTCAATTCTTTCTAAATTCGATATAATGGCTTCAACACAAGTCGAACAGACGCCGCTCGAAACCAATCTCTCTTTTTCAATACCTTCCTTCTCTAATAACTCGTAAGCCTTCTCAATCCTCTTTGCCGTAATACTTACGCACTCTTCACCAAGGAAAGGGCAGTCTGGACCGCTACTAGCGACGAAAACGGCGTCAAAACCATTTTTTAATGCATAGACGATGAGATCCGGTCTCAGCATACTTGCGCATGGAATCCTAAAAATAACGGTATTGGCTGGATAGTGCGCGTGAAGTAAACCCGCCTGATCTAGCGCCCTGTAAGCCATGTCGGCTGCAAAAATTAAGATTTTATGGGACATATTTATCCCGAAGCTATTTCAGTCTCTTGACGAAGTGCCTGTCGTACCCACCGGCATCAAAAAAGCCAAGATACTCCCACTTTCCTTTTGATCTCTCACACATCGTTGCTAGATCGTGCCTGGTTCCGTGATCACTCGACAACAATTCAAGAATTTGTCCCGGCTTAACTTTGGTACCCAGTGCTTTTTTGGCTTCGAGCATTGGACCTGGACATGACTGACCTCTGGCATCAACGGTCACATCCGATTTGATATTTTCTACCTCTTCCTGCGATAATTGCTTCATATAAGTTCCCACCTCCAAATTTGCTTAGGGAAGCTTAACTAACTTGTTTATTAAATTTACGAAGTTTAGTTAGTATTTCGCATTCGGTTCGTTTCATGAATTTCATAATTTTAAAAATTTAGAATAAAAATCTTCGAAATTATAAATTTTAGGCTAACCTAAAAGAAATTATAATATTCTAACACGCCTATAGCGGCGTAAAAGTTATCTTTAAGGAAAAATACTAAAAAAAGTAAACAAATATCGTAAAATATTTATGGAAATGTGAAAACCTGAGACGGAGGTGACATAATGCCGGAGCTTGAAGTAAAAGGAAAGAAGCTTAGACTTGATGAGGATGGTTTTCTCCAAGACTGGGAAGAATGGGATGAGGAGGTTGCAGAGGCTCTCGCCAAAGACACACGATTCAGTCCTCAGCCAATAGAATTAACTGACGAACACTGGAAGATAATAAAGTATCTTAGAGATTATTTCTTAAAATACGGTGTGGCTCCGCCAATTAGGATGTTGGTAAAGTACTGCAAGAAGGAAGTAAAACCGGACTGCAATTTACAGTACATCTACAAATTATTCCCACAAGGTCCAGCAAAGGATGCCTGTAGAATAGCGGGCCTACCAAAGCCAACAGGTTGTGTCTAACTCTCTTCCTTGATTTTTTTGATTTGATTTAGAAACCTAACGACTATTTTCTTATTTGATAAGAAGTGGAGATGCAGATAACTTGCCAGAGTATTCTCAAGAACTATGCCATCGTACTGACCATCAATCCCCCTCCCTCTTTCAACTGCAAAAGCAAAGTTAACCTTCCTCAACAACTTCGGTTCTGAATAGTGAAATTCATGTCCAACGAGGATTTGATTTCTCTTAGCGACTAAAGAGTCTCTTAAAGCTTTATAGATACAATAGCCTTGGGCCCAAAACTTTTCATGCATTACTGTTTTTAGTGGTAAAAACCCGACCATTTCATATTCACTTCCACCAACTTCTATGCTTTCTCCCAAAAACATTAAACCACCGCATTCAGCATAAACTGGCATTCCTGAGCTGCAAAATTCGTATATTTTTTCCCTGAATCTTCTATTTTTTTCTAGTTCCTCCGAAAATACTTCGGGAAATCCCCCACCTATGTACAATGCATCGAGATTTGATACATTTCTGTCTTTTAAGGAGTTTAAATAGACTATCTCGGAATGTTTACTTAGCTCATCGATATTATCTTGATAGTAAAAGGAAAAAACTTGATCCCTTATTACCCCTATTCTCAGATCTTTTTTATATTCTTCTTCCTCTTCTTCAAGTTCAGTTTCAATTGGAGGAGCGGTGTAAGCTATTTCAATTATCTTTTCCACGTCAACGTATTTCTCAATTATTCTAGCTAAATTTTCGATTAGATTATGGACATCGAGTCTTTCATAAGCCGTCACCAACCCAAGATGCCTATAAGGCATCTTTATTTCCATTCTTGGGATTATTCCCAACACATCTAATTTTGATAATTTCACGACAGCATTCTTTATTTTCTCCCTATGCCTCTCTCCACCAGCTTTATTTAGTATTACCCCTCTAATATCGACCGATTTATCGAATACTTTGTATCCGAGCACCAATGCTGCAATGGATCTCGTGATCCTTTCCGCATCAACAACAAGGATAACGGGCGAATTTAACATTTTACTAACTTCAGCCACGCTCCCTTTCTCGCTTATTGCATCTGCTGAATCGTACAACCCTGTTTTTCCTTCAATAACAGCAATGTCTGCTCCCTTAAAATTCTTATAGAATGTACTGATTATACTCTCCCTTCCCAGCATAAAGCTATCTAGATTCCTAGATTGACGACCTGTGGCAATGTTGTGGAAACTAGGATCAATAAAATCTGGACCAATTTTATAGGGTTGAACTATGTATCCCCTCTCTGATAACGCCTTCATCAAACCAACAGCCACCATCGTTTTTCCAACTTTGCTTTTAGTGCCAGCTATGACAACTCTGGGGATTTCCATTGTAAGAAGTTACTTTTCTGTAATTTATCTTTTTACGGAAATGTTTAAATTTTGCTACCGATTCCATATGATGCATGGATGAGTTTAATTACATTTTAGTTGAAGATGAAGACGAAATTGAAATCTGCGATGAGGCTAAATTGGCTGAGATATACCAGCTTGCAACCAAATTGTTAAGATTGCTCGATGAAATAAAAAGTGTTGAACTCAAGGAATCCGCTTCTTTAATGTTAATCAAGGAGCTGATAAGAGACAATAGAGTTTTACTTGGTCTCGTTTCCAAAATGCTTCAAGACATGAGTTTTGGTTTCGATGAAAATGAAAATTACGTTAGCTAAATACCTTTGATTTTACTATTCTAAAGTTTATTGAGATTATTCCCGCAAAGATGTTCAAGTGGTAAGTTATAACTCTCCAGAGCGCGACAAGTATTCCCAACAAACTCGTATTGACAAAGTTCGAATACAAGTAAGCCATGCTAACTTCGGCTATCCCGCTACTGCCTGGAGTGAGCGGAATTAACGATACTATGACAATTATCAATTGAGCTGTATAAGAGTACAAGATGAATGGATCCGACCCAAATGCTATCAAAATAAATGATGGGATCATGAAACCCAAACTCCAAAGCAAAATCGTTAAAAGAATTAGAGAGAGTATTTTCTCCTTTGGTTGGGATAGCATTTGAAGGGCCGCTGCTCTAAACTTTTCAAGGCCATCCTGAACTTTGCTGGAAATAGATTCTGCCTTTTGTTTATTCCAAACACCAATTATTTTCCTAAATAAATTTGAGAAGTTGCTAATACTCTCTGCATTTTTTAGTATTCTATATAATGAATATATAAAAATTAATAAACAAATTGAGAAGATTCCTGCAACTTTAATTCCAAAATTTGAAAAGTAACCAGTTATTATTACGAAAATAGGGAGTGCTAAAGCGAAAAAAATTGAGTCCAAAATTCTCTCAGTAATTACGACGAAGGCAGAGGTCCCAAAGTCGACACCCTTGTTTGATAACATTTTCATTCTAAGTGGTTCTCCTCCAGCTGATGAGGGTGTAATTGCCGCAGCAAGCATGCTTGCCATTGTCGTCTCGAACGCGTACATGTAGGATACTTGGTACCCAAGATCGGATGCTATCATTTTCAGTCTTAGAGCCCAAAGAAGCCAAAATGATACCTGCATGCATAAAGCTAGCAAAAGGAAGACTGGATTTGCCCTTTTAACAGCATTCCAAGTTAATTCAGTTTCAGTAAACTTGAAAATTATTATGGTGACGAAGACGCTTATTAGAATTCCAATGACCGCTGCTTTTAGGTTGTCTCCTTTAGTCAACTCGACTCACCCAATTACGCCTTTTGGAGGTATGGAAGTTTTTTAAGCTTTCTAATTTTAAAGATTTTCAGGAGTTTAACAAATCAATTTAAAATATTTTAGAACTTCTCCGGTGATCCCAAAAATTAACCAAATTAAAGATTGCAATCCCAGATTGCATAAGATTTAAAGGATACATAGCATTCAAATTCATCAAGTGGTTTAATGATGCCTAAAAATTCCAATTTCAAAAGATCTAGTAATTCAACGCCCGGTAATGGAGTTTATCCAAATATATTCTTTACCGGGTTAGCCGAATTAATTTTAACCATTTGCATATTCGGAAATCACATCCAACACAAGGTGGAACCATGAACGTTTCCGTTATTGGCGGGGGATTAGCAGGTCTTTCCGTCGGTTACCATCTCAAAAAGAAAGGTATAAACTCCACCATCTTCGAGGCACAGGATTATGCTGGCGGATTGTTGAGAAGTGTCAAAATCGATGGATGGACGTTTGACTCGGGTGGATCACATATAATTTTCTCGAAAAGCAAGGACATACTAAATGAGATCCTAGCAGTTATTGGGGATTTCATCGAGCACAGAAGAAGAACATATATTTTCTATAAAAAAAGATATATTGAATATCCATTTGAAAATGGGATGTATTCCTTGGATCGAAATGAAAGGTATGAAATCCTCAAAGATTTCGTTAGAAACTTAATGATGAAAAAGGATGATCCTAAAAATCTGCTAGATTGGTTTTACTATTCATTTGGAGAGGCTATAACTGAAAAATATCTAAGGCCTTACAACGAGAAAATATGGAAAAGAGACCTCAGAAAAATTTCAATCGATTGGGTTGGTCGCATACCAAAACCTCCCATTGATGACATACTGAGATCTTCCATTGGAATAAAAACGGAGGGCTACAAACATCAGTTGAAGTTCTATTATCCACTTAAAGGTGGAATAGAAACATTTGCAAGAAACTTAGTAAAAGATCTAAACGTTAAGCTATCCTTTCCCGCTAGAAGTCTAAAATTTGAGGATAGCAATATTATTATTAATAATAAATATACTTGTGATAAATTAATTTATACTGCACCTCTCAAAGAAATTGGTAATTACATTAAACTAGACAGAGAAATTAAAGACGAAATTAAGAAACTTGATTATAATTCTTTAACCGTTGTTGGACTTGCCATTAGAGGTAGAGTTCCGAATTTTCACTGGATATACGTACCAGATCCCGATATAGTTTTTCACAGAATTGCATTTATAAGCAATTACAGCCCCTACATGGCGCCAGACGGTTGTTCAACGGTAATAGCAGAGATTTCACATAAAAACAAAATAAAAAAGGTTGAAGATGAAGTAATTAGTGGATTAAAAAGACTTGGTTTTGACTTTAACGTTGAATTCTCCAAATCTTGGACCTGGAAATACGCATACGTAATATTAAATAATGAATATAATAAAGCTATGGAGAAAATCAGGAATTACCTAATGGAACGTGAAATTATACCCTTCGGGAGATTTGGAAATTGGGAATATTTAAATATGGATCAAGTATGGGTAGCTGCAAAAGAATTGGTAAGCGCCATCACATGAGAACGCTAGTCGTCATATTAAACAAGAACAATGCGAAAAATCTTAGAAATTGCCTGAATAGTCTGACTAAACAAACTGCTAAGATTTGCAAAGATTTTGATTTACTAATTTTGGATGGAGGATCTACTG
>CAZPML010000001.1:0-34410 GCA_964587675.1 uncultured archaeon | reverse complement strand
GCCTCTCGTGAAATCTCACTATTTTTCTCAGAAAACGAAATTCTAGAATATAAGAGAATTGATGAGAATTGGATCTATGAGCGAAGCCCTTAGAACGCCAATTATAGCTGTTTTAGGTCATGTTGATCATGGTAAAACAACCTTGCTAGACAAAATAAGAAAAACCAGAGTTGCTTTGAGGGAGGCTGGAGGGATCACACAGCATATTGGGGCAACAGAAGTACCCATTCAGGTAATTAAAGAAATATGCAGAGATATATGGAGATCAAAAATTAAGATTCCAGGGCTTCTTTTTATTGATACCCCGGGACATAAGGCCTTTACAAATTTAAGAAGAAGGGGCGGAGCCCTTGCTGATTTAGCGGTACTCGTTATAGATATAAATGAGGGAATCAAACCACAAACGGAGGAGGCAATTTCAATTTTGCGTACATTTAAAACACCCTTCGTTGTTGCTGCCAACAAAATTGACAGAATCCCAGGATGGCAGAGTTTAGAAGATTCACCATTCATAAAAAGCTATGCCATTCAAGAAGATTCTGCCAAGAAAAAACTCGACAATATGATACTCAATTTAATCGCAGAGCTTTATAAATTTAGGTTTAGTTCAGATAGATTTGACAGGATTAGAGATTTTACAAAAACAGTTGCGATTATTCCAATCTCAGCTCTGAGAGGTGAGGGCATACCTGAACTTCTTATGATCCTTGTAGGGCTTGCACAACGCTATTTAGAAAAGGATTTGAGACTTCGTGTTACAGGTAAAGCTAGAGGAACCGTATTAGAAGTAAAAGAGGAGCGAGGACTTGGAATAACCTGTGACGCCATACTCTACGACGGAACATTAAAAGTTGGTGACAAAATAGTGATCGCTGGGAAAGAAGATGTTATAGTTACGAGCGTCAAAGCAATACTAAAGCCACCTCCAGTTAGGGAGATGAGAATTGAAACAAATTTTACAAGTGTTAAAGAAGTTACTGCTGCAGCCGGAATAAAATTGGTAGCACCAAACTTGGATCATGTACTTGCGGGAAGCGAATTCGAATCAGTTTTTAATGATAAGGACATTGAGATGTTCAAACAAAGAATAAAGAGTGAATACGAAAGGATAGCTATTAGAACTAACGAGGAAGGGGTTGTTTTAAAAACCGATACGTTAGGATCACTAGAAGCACTAATTAATGAACTTAAACAACAAAACGTACCAATTAAAAAAGCAGAAGTTGGTGATGTAGACAAGCGAGATGTGGTAGATGCTTCAGCAAATAGAGATTATCTAAACAAAGTTGTATTAGCTTTCAACGTAAAAATCCTTCCGGGTGTTGAAGAAGAACTAAGAAAATATGGAGTGAGAATATTTGAAGATAGAATTATTTATTCTCTCATTGACGGATTTGTAAAGTGGAGAGAGGAGGAAAGACTGGCTCGAGAAAAACAAAAGATAGAAGCACTAATCAAACCTGGGAAAATTAAGTTACTAAAAGAGTATATTTTTCGGAGAAGTAAGCCTGCAATTATTGGAGTTCGTGTAATTGCAGGTGAAATTAGAAGGGGGACAAATTTAGTCAAAACAGACGGAACCAAAGTAGGAATGATCAGAACTATGCAAAAAGAAGGTAAGAACGTGTCCATCGCTCATGAAGGTGAGGAGCTAGCGATTGCCATAGAGGGGGTTGTCATTGGAAGGCAACTTTCAGGAGATGAAGTTTTACTGGTCGATGTACCGGAAAGGCATGCCAAAATAATCGAAAGTGATTTATTGGATTCCCTAGATAAAAAGACAAAAGAAGCCTTCTTTGAACTTTTGAAAATTAAACGAAAAGAGAACCCTTATTGGGCTAGGTAGATAGTTGTTCGATTAATTTTGAGAGAGGATTTCTCCTACCACAATTGCAACAGACAATTTCCACGCTTACAGCGCCTTTTTCTTTAAGTTTAATATCGTTGCCAGGTCTGGTATCCATGTACCAAACAACTGAATTAAATTGTTTACCGCATACTTGACATCTTACCTCATGACTCTTCTGTCGGAACCACTTTAAGAGCTGTATGGAAGTAACCTCCTCTCCGAGTTCCTTGACTAATAATTCGATCATACTCTCACCCTTCTTCAGAAATTAACATTTTTCTATGAGGGCGTGTATTCGTATTTTTGCTATTTAAACTTTAACTGGTTTCTAATTTAAGCGGTATAAAAAGGTAATATAGTTCACTTAAATTAATATTAATTTAAAATTTATTAACTGAATTAAAAGCTGATTTGAAATAATAGAAATAATCGAAAACATTTTAAAGTATTTTTTAGATCCGAGTACAGATGAGGTTTAAATGTCTACAGTATTCTTGGGGTGATATAACAAAGTTGTGTAAGATTCTAGCTCAAAAAATTAAAATGAGTGGATTTAAAGCTGATACTATCGTCGCAATAGCTAGAGGTGGTTGGGTTCCTGCAAGAATATTATGCGACCATCTTGATATCAAAGACTTATTTAGTGTAAAAACGGAGCACTGGGGTGTTGTAGCAACAATAACTGGGAAGGCGAGAATTACACAACCTTTAAATATAAATCTAGAAAATAGAAATATTCTAATTGTGGATGATGTTGCGGATACCGGTGATACGATACTCCTTGTTAAAGAGCATGTATTAGGCTTATCTCCATTAGAAGTGAGAACTGCAGTATTGGATTATAAAAAAACCTCTAAATTTGAGCCTGATTATTATGCTTCGAAATTGGAAGAGTGGAGATGGATAATTTATCCCTGGAGCTTGAAAGAGGATCTTAAAGATTTGTTAAGAAAAGAAAATGTAAAGAGTGTAAACGAAGCTATAAAAATCCTCAAAGAATATGAAGTAAGTGTCGATGAGGAAACGGTCAAAGATATTATCGAAAACTTATAGACAAAGACTTTGTGAATTGATAGAGGTTGCAAAGGGTCATAAAAGAGCCGAACTAGTTATAAAAAATGTAGATCTCGTAAACGTACTCACGGAAGAAATATACACTACAGATGTTGCCGTGCATGGGGGAATAATAGTTGGTCTTGGGAGGTATTCTGGAAAAAGGGAGATAAACTGCCAAGGTGGTGGAGT
This sequence comes from uncultured archaeon, assembly GCA_964587675.1. GTDB lineage: Archaea > Halobacteriota > Archaeoglobi > Archaeoglobales > Archaeoglobaceae > CAZPML01. Next base: position 31,316 of record CAZPML010000001.1, on the reverse strand, counting down.
TCTCATCCCTGGATTAATTGATGCACATACGCATATCGAGATGTCAATGGTGTCCCTAACCGAATTTGCAAGAATTGTAACAAAACATGGAACAACTTGTGTAATAGCAGATCCACATGAAATTTGCAATGTTTTAGGAAGTAAGGGTTTAAAGCTAATGTTACAAGAGTCGAGAATTGCTCCATTAAGAGTTTACTTCTTGGTTCCATCTTGTGTGCCATCATCTCCACTTGAGACCTCGGGAGGGGTTATAAATGCTAATGAAATTAAAAATCTTCTCAAACTAAATGGAGTGCTAGGTTTAGCGGAAGTTATGAACTATCCAGGTGTAATCAACTGTGAAAGAGAAATTCTAGACAAAATTATAGCGTCTAGAGAATATATAATTGATGGACATTGTCCTAAATTAACTGGGTATGATCTTAATGCGTATCTAACAGCAGGCATCTTATCAGATCATGAAAGTTCAGATTTAAAGGAGGGAATAGAGAAGCTACGACGTGGAATGAGGATTATGATTCGTGAAGGGTCAGCAGCTAGAAATTTATCCTCATTAAAATCGATAGCTGGTAATAGATATACAATGCTCGTAACAGATGGAGACAGATCGGTTTTGGACATCATAACCAATGGACACCTTGATTATGTTTACAAAAGAGCAATTGAAGAGGGGATAGACGAGATAAAAGCTCTCCAAATGCTTACGATTAATCCTGCAGATTACTTTGGAATAAATGCTGGTCTAATAGCTCCGGGAAGATATGCCGACCTCGTACTTCTTGACGACTTGAAAAATTTTACAGTAAAGCTAGTCTTAATAAATGGCAAAATACCAAAATATCGAAAGTTTAAGTATCCAAAATACGCACTAAATACTGTAAAGGCTCCAAAGATAAAACCGAGCGATATTGAAATTAGGAGGAAGGGTAAAGCCAAAATAATTGTAGTTATCGATGGAGAAATTTTAACTAAAACTGCAGTGGAATACGTAACGGGGATCGATGTTGACAGAGATATACTGAAAGCTGTAGTTATGGAAAGGCATAAACACACCGGTAGACTAAGTGTAGGGTACATAAGGGGATTCAACCTAAAAAGGGGAGCTATTGCTCAGACGATATCGCATGATGCTCACAATATAGTTGCTGTTGGCACCAATGATGAAGATATCTGCAAGGCCGTTAACACAGTAATTGATATGCAAGGAGGAATAGTCGTTTGTAATAGAAATGAAGTACATAGATTACCTTTGAGAATTGCTGGACTTATGAGCAATGAGAGGGCCGAAAAAGTTGCTAAAAGACTAGCTAAAATCGAAAAAGCAATTAGAGATTTGGGATGCACTCTTACTTCTCCAATAGTAACACTATCATTTATTGCCCTCCCAGTGATACCTGAATTAAAATTAACTGATCTTGGGCTGATCGATGTCAAAAAATTCGAATTGACCGAATTGTTCATCAAGGAGTAACCAATTTGGAGTTACAAAAAGATAAAAAATTAGAAATAGGTTCTAACTCAGAAGGATGAGTCTGCATACCCGAAAATGAATTCCCTAAATTTTGACATGGATGACACGAAAAAAAATTTATATCGATACAACATTTCTTGTGCTTAAGGGCTCGTAGCTCAGCCAGGTAGAGCGACGGGCTTTTAACCCGTCGGTCGCGGGTTCAAATCCCGTCGAGCCCGTATCTTCCATATTGGGTGGAAAAAATGAAATTTAGGTTACAAGATCATATACTTGTACCAAAGCATGAAATACTTAGCGACGAAGAAGTTAAAGAAATACTAAAGATATTGGGAATTAGCAAAGAACAATTACCGAAGATCAAATCTACAGATCCAATCATTAAAGAAATTGGTGCGAAACCTGGAGATGTGATTAAAATAACTCGGGAGAGTCTTACTGCCGGAAAAAGCGTTTTTTATAGACTGGTTGTATGAGGAGAACGTGAGGTGTTGAATGTGTTGAATACGCGAGTTTTAGCAAGAGCTTACTTTACCCACGAACGGCTAGTTAAACACCAAATAGATTCTTTCAATAGATTTATCGATGAGGGTTTACAGAAAGTTATTAATGAACAGAAGGTCATTGAACTCGATATACCCAACACTTATGTTGAATTGGGAAGAATTAGAGTTGGAAATCCAATTGTTAAAGAAGCAGACGGGACCAAAATGCCACTACTACCTGCCGACGCTAGATTACGAAATTTGAATTATGCTGCACCTATATACTTGGAAACAACAGTTTACGATGAAGGAAGGCAAATGGAGACTGAAATTGTAGAAATTGGAATGTTGCCCATAATGCTAAAGTCAAAAGTGTGCAATCTCAATCCTAGATTTCTCGATGATGTATTAAGAGTATCTCGAAAAATTGAATATCCTGAGAGATTAAGCTATGAGGAAAAACTCAACATCGCTGGAGAGGATCCGTTTGATCCCGGTGGATACTTTATCATTAATGGAACTGAGAGAGCCCTTGTTACACTTGAGGACTTAGCACCAAATAAAATATTACTCGAGAGAGAAGAAAAATACGGCGAAATGATTGAACTAGCAAAATGCTTTAGTCAAAGAGCGGGATACAGGGCATTAATAGTTGTAGAAAGAGGAAGAAATAACATTCTGGAAGTCACATTCCCACAGCTTCCGAAACCAATAAAATTTGTTACGTTAATGAAAGCTCTTGGTGTTGAGACCGATCAAGAAATCGTTGAAATGGTGAGTATAAATCCTGAAATCTTGAAATATATGCTCCAGAATGTCGAGGAGGCCGACGTTGATTCTACTGATGAGGCGATTGAATATATTGGAAGAAGGGTCGCTCCAGGTCAAAGTAGGGAATACCGAATACAAAGAGCTGAGCAAGTCTTGGACCAATACTTCCTACCACATCTTGGCACAGATAAAGAGGCTAGGAGAGCAAAAGCCTTCTTTTTAGCTAGAATGGCCGAAGCGGTATTTGAACTTTACTTGGGTTTGAGAAGAGAAGATGATAAAGACCACTACGCAAATAAAAGACTAAAGCTTGCTGGAGATTTAATGGAGGAAATATTTCGTGTAGCCTTCCTTAGATTAATAAAAGATGTTAAATATCAGTTAGAAAGGGCCAAAATACGTGGAAGACCTCTGAGAATGAATACCGCTGTAAGAAGTGATGTCCTAACTGATAGGATTATGCACCCCATGGCGACTGGAAATTGGGTTGGAGGTAGAACTGGCGTGTCCCAACTTATCGATCGACACAACTACATCTCAGTTTTATCCCATCTTAGGAGAGTTGTTTCTCCACTTTCCCGCTCACAACCACATTTTGAAGCAAGAGACCTTCATCCAACTCAGTGGGGAAGAATTTGCCCAAATGAGACGCCTGAAGGTCCAAATTGTGGCTTAGTCAAGAATTTTGCCGAATATGCTGAAGTTAGTGTTGGAACTGACGAGGAAGAAGTGAAGAGAATTCTATTCAGCATGGGAGTTGAACCCATAAAAGGGGATTAAAATGAAAAAGTGTAGAATCTATGTAAACGGTGCTCTTATCGGCTTTTATGGAAATGGGAAAGAGTTGGCTGAGAGAATTAGGGAACTCCGAAGAAAGGGCAAAATTTCAAATCAAGTTAATGTTGTATACTATCCTGACTCAAACGAAGTAAGGATAAATACAGATGCGGGAAGGGCAAGACGCCCGCTGATAGTTGTAAGAGATGGTAAACCACTAGTTACAGAGGATGACATACAAAAATTGGAAAATGGAGAGATAACATTTAATGATTTGGTTAAGTTAGGCAAGATTGAATTCTTAGATGCAGAAGAGGAAGAAAATGCGTATGTAGCTGTATATGAATCAGAACTAACTCTAGAGCACACACATCTGGAGTTGGATTCCTCTCTAATTGTTGGCATATGTACGGGAAGCATACCATATGCTGAACATAACGCCTCTCCCCGCAATACGATGGGTGCAGCGATGATAAAGCAAAGTCTTGGTATTCCTTATTCCAACCTTGCTTGGAGAGCCGATACGAGAGGTCATTTACTCCAACATCCGCAAATCCCAATCGTTACAACAGATACACAACGGGAGATAAAATTTGATGAAAGACCTGCTGGACAAAATTTCGTCGTCGCTGTTCTGAGCTACGAGGGTTATAATATTGAGGATGCCCTCATTTTTAATAAGGGGAGTATTGATAGAGGTCTAGGAAGATCGTTTTTCTTCAGAACATACGAAACCGAGGAGATGAGGTATCCAGGAGGTCAGGAAGATAGGTTCGAAATACCTGGTGCCGATATTTCTGGATTTAGAGGGGCCGAGGCGTATGCACATTTAGATGAGGATGGTCTAGTCTTTCCAGAAATTGAGGTTGGTCCTGACGATGTTTTGATTGGGAAGACATCACCACCAAGATTTCTCGAGGAACCGACTGAACTTGGCATTTCTCCGCAAAAAAGGAGGGAGACTTCAATTACAATGAGGAGTAATGAAAAGGGTATTGTTGATGCTGTTTTTTTAATGCAATCTGAAGGCGGGTCAAAATTAGCAAAAGTAAGGGTGAGAGATTTGAGGATTCCAGAACTTGGAGATAAGTTCGCCTCGAGACATGGACAAAAAGGAGTAATAGGTCTTATTGTACCAGAGGAGGACATGCCTTTTACTGAATCTGGTATCGTTCCCGATATGATAATCAATCCCCATGCCATCCCATCAAGAATGACAATTGGTCACGTTTTGGAAATGATTGGCGGAAAAGTTGGTTGTCTAGAGGCGAGGCGAGTTGATGGAACGATATTCCATGGTGAAAAAGAGGAAGAACTCAGAAAAGTCTTAAAAGCATATGGATTTAGCTACACGGGAAAAGAAGTTATGTACGATGGTATAACTGGCAAAAGATACCTAGTAGATATTTTTGTCGGAGTTATATATTATCAGAAATTGTACCACATGGTTTCAAACAAGATTCATGCAAGAAGTAGAGGACCTGTCCAAGTACTAACTAGGCAACCAACAGAGGGAAGAGCCAGAAAGGGTGGATTAAGATTTGGAGAGATGGAGAGGGATGTACTGATTGGTCATGGTGCTGCTTTACTTTTAAAGGATCGATTATTAGAGGAATCCGACAAAGTAGAGGTCTGGGTATGTGGTAACTGTGGACACGTCGCAACATACGACTATCGACGAAATACAGCCTATTGTCATGTTTGTGATGACGATAGCAACATTCACAAAGTTGAAATGAGTTATGCATTTAAACTCCTACTTGACGAGCTTAAATCTATGATGATTGCTCCAAGATTAATTTTAGGTGATAAAGCGTAGGGTGTTTTCGTATGGTACCAAAAAGAATAGCTTCAATCCAATTTGAAGTTCTCTCACCCCACGAAATAAGGAGAATGAGTGTTGCTAAAATAATTACGCCAGAAACTTACGACGATGATGGATTTCCAATTGAGGGCGGATTAATGGATACAAAACTTGGCGTCATAGATCCAGGACTGCGATGTAGGACTTGTGGTGGAAAAGCTGGGGAATGTCCTGGACATTTTGGACATATAGAGCTTGCCGCACCGGTTATACACGTTGGTTATGCGAAGTTAATTGCTAGACTATTAAATGGAACATGTAGGGAATGTGGTAGGATATTACTAAAAAATGAGAAGAGAGACAAGTTTATCGAGGAGATAGAGAGGTTAAAAAAACTTAATCAAAATTTTGATGAAGTTGTGAAGGAAGTTTTCAGACTAACAAAGGCTGTTAAAAAATGCCCACACTGCGGTGAAGAACAAATTGAAATCAAGTTCGAAAAACCGACATTTTACTATGAAGGCGAACACAGACTCACACCAAAGGACGTAAGAGAGAGACTGGAAAAAATCCCGGATGAGGACTTGCCAGCCTTTGGCTTAAATCCAAGTGCAGTCAGGCCTGAATGGTTCGTACTTACAGTGTTACCCGTTCCTCCGGTAACTGTAAGACCCTCAATAATTCTTGAAACTGGTCAAAGGAGTGAGGATGATCTAACTCACAAGCTAGTAGACATAATCAGGATTAATCAAAGATTTTTAGAAAACAAAGAAGCTGGAGCACCACAACAAATCCTCGAAGACTTATGGGAATTACTCCAATACCATGTGACAACTTATTTAGACAATGAAGTCAGCGGAATACCCCCAGCAAGACACAGAAGTGGGAGACCGCTAAAAACTCTCGCTCAAAGACTTAAAGGAAAGGAGGGGAGATTTAGGGGATCACTATCTGGAAAGAGAGTTAACTTCTCCGCCAGAACGGTAATCAGTCCAGATCCATGCTTAAGCATAGGTGAAGTTGGAGTTCCAAAGGAAATTGCTGAAGAACTTACCGTGCCACTCTATGTTACTCCAGAAAACATTGATTTAGCGAGAGAATTTATTCTTAGAAGTGATCACCCAAAAGCAAATTATGTGGTAAGACCAGACGGGAGAAGAATTAGGGTAATAGAGAGTAACAAGGAGGAGCTAGCAGAAAAACTTGAGCCAGGATGGATTGTTGAGAGACAACTGATGGATGGAGATATAGTGCTTTTCAACAGGCAACCCTCATTACATAGGATGAGTATAATGGCACACTATGTTAAAGTTCTTCCTTACAAGACTTTTCGACTAAATCCAGCGGTCTGCCCACCTTACAACGCAGATTTCGATGGAGATGAGATGAACCTACATGTTCCACAAAGTTTAGAGGCCCAAGCCGAAGCTAAGATTCTGATGGCTGTGCAAGAACACATTCTTTCACCAAGATTTGGCGGACCAATTGTTGGCGGCATTCACGATCACATAAGTGGTCTCTACCTGCTAACTAGGGGCGAGAAGAAATTCAGCCGAGAGGAAGCTATGCAGCTTTTAAGATCACTGGATATACCAGAAATACCGTATAAGGACGAATATACCGGGAAAGAAATTTTTAGTTTTATACTGCCTGACATAACACTTGAATTCAGAGCTGAAATATGTCAAGGGTGCGAGGAGTGTAAAGGAAAGGACTGCGAACATGATGCATATGTGGTGATCTCAAATGGCAATTTATTGACTGGAACGATCGATGAAAAAGCCGTAGGAGCTTTCAAAGGAATCATAATTGATGAAATAGTCAGAAGATTTGGCAGAAAAGAGGCTAGAAAATTTATCGATAACATGACTCAGTTAGCAATCAGAGTCATTAGTAGACTTGGCTTTACCATAGGAATCGATGATGAGGACATTCCGCCTGAGGCCGTTCAGCAAATAGAGGAGGTCATAGCAGAAGCAGAGAGAAAAGTTGGCGAATTAATTCAAGCTTACAAGGAAGGCAATCTCGAACCCATGCCGGGACGAAGTCTTGAGGAAACGTTAGAAATGAGAATTATGCAAGAACTTGGAAGAGCTAGAGATAAGGCTGGCAGAATAGCTGGAAGACACCTCGGAATGGACAATGCTGCTGTAATCATGGCAGTAAGCGGAGCTAGAGGCTCTATGCTAAATCTTACTCAGATGGCTGCTTGCATAGGACAACAATCTGTCAGGGGTGAAAGAATAGCTAGAGGATTTACATACTCAAATAGAACCCTGAGTCATTTTAAACCTGGTGATTTAGGAGCTAGAGCTAGAGGATTCGTGAAAAGCAGCTACAAAAGGGGACTTTCCCCGGTTGAGTTCTTCTTCCATGCTGCTGGTGGAAGGGAGGGTTTAGTAGATACAGCAGTCCGAACCTCACAATCGGGTTATCTCCAGCGAAGAATGATAAATGCATTACAAGATTTAAAAATCGAATATGATGGAACAGTAAGAGAGCAAACTTCGGGAGCTCTCGTGCAATTTAGATATGGAGAAGATGGGATAGACCCAATGAGGAGTTATAGAGGTAGAGCTGTAGATGTTAGGAGGATAATTAAAGAAGTTTTAGGGGAGGCCAAATAATGAGTAAAGTTAATTACGATCTGCTTTTAGATGAATATCCCTTCCCAGACTCCGTAAAAAAGGAGATAAAATCAGAGCTGGAAAAATATAATTTACCGAAAAGCAAAGCGAAGAAGGTCATAGATAAATGCTTTGAAGCTTACCTAGCAAACCTAATGGAGCCCGGAGAGGCTGCCGGAATAGTTGCCGCTCAATCAATAGGGGAACCTGGAACACAAATGTCATTGCCAAGTTACGAAGAAATAATCGTTAAAATTGGTGAAGAAATTAAAATTGTCAGCATCGGAAAATTCGTAGACCAATGTATCGAAGAATTTGGATCAGTAAAAATTGGCGAGTATGAAATATGCAACCTACCAATAGAAGTAAAAGTTTTGAGTCTTGATTTTAATGAAAGTCTGTACTGGAAGCAAATCGCATGTGTTATCAGACACAGTTACAATGGTCAATTATTGAAAATTAAAACAAAATCTGGAAGAAAAATAGTAGCAACACCGTATCATTCTTTTATTACAAAAAAGGAGGTAATTCAGCCCATAAGCGGAAAAGAGCTAAAAACGGGAGATAGAATACCGGTACTGAAATACCTGCCAATTAATTGCATTAAAGCAGTAAGCGTAGATTTAAATAATAAGCCTCATTTTTTAGAGTTAAATCGGTACTTAGGTTTTGTCCTCGGAATGAGTATTGGTTGTGGTGTAACTCAAAATGGTGTGATGATTATAAAATGCCAAGACGCAGGCAAGCTGAATAAATTACAAAAATGCTTCGATGCACTAAATTTGAATTACAAGATTGGAAATAGTTGCATTCTTACCGACCAAACTGAGATTGTCGAATTAGGCAAAACAACCAAAAAACAAATTCCGGATTATTTCCTGTCAGCAGACAATGAATTCATCATTGGAATTATAGAGGGGCTCATCTTTGATTTGCTTAATGAGAAAAAAGATTCAGTTGAAATTCAAGGATCAAAAGAATACATCGATAAATTGGCACTATTATTTTCGAGGTTAGGTATCTTCTCAATTAAAGATAATTTAGGAGAAAAATACTTACTCAGAATTAAAACTTCAGAACTTGAAAAAATCAAAGGATTCACAAGAAAAGAGGAAATAGAATGGGATGAGATAGTAGAGATAGGTAAGATATCCTATTCAGGTTACCTTTATGATATCTCTGTTGATGGCTTAGAGACATTCACGACAGCTGATGGAGTAATAACCCACAATACAATGAGAACGTTCCATTATGCTGGAGTTGCGGAAATAAACGTTACGTTGGGTTTACCCAGACTCATAGAGATTCTTGATGTCAGGAAAAATCCATCTACTCCGATGATGACCATCAGGTTGTTGCCAGAGTATGCAAGAGATAAAAACAAAGCTCGTGAAGTCGCTAATAGGATAGAGGCCACTTATGTTCGAGATGTTGCAGACATCGAAGTAGATATAAGAAATATGCGAATTATCATAAAACCAGATGAGAATTCTCTAAAAGAGAAGGGAATAAGCTTAGATGACCTTAGAAACAAGATAGTGAAAAGCGTGAAAACTGAGATCACTGAGGATAACGGCACATTTGTATTAGAAATTTCTGAACCATCATATAAAACTTTGATGAGTTCTTTTGAAAAATTAAAGGATACGGTTGTCGTGGGGATTAAAGAAATAAAGAGAGTAATTGTCAGGAGAGAGGAGGACGAATATGTTTTGTACACTGAAGGTTCAAATCTCAAAAAAGTGATGAAGGTCAGGGGGGTAGATTTCACTAGAACTATCACAAATAACATATATGAGATATACGAGGTTCTTGGAATAGAGGCTGCGAGAAATGCCATTATTAGAGAGGCTTTGGATACGCTAGAGGAGCAAGGTCTAGAAGTCGATGCGAGACATATAATGCTGGTAGCAGACGTTATGACTGCAGATGGTGAACTAAAACAAATAGGAAGGCACGGTGTCGCGGGGGAAAAACAAAGTATTTTGGCAAGAGCCGCTTTCGAGATGACTGTAAATAATTTACTTGAAGCTGCCGTAAAGGGGGAGACCGATGGATTAAGAGGTATAACTGAAAACATCATTGTTGGTCAGCCAATTAAGCTTGGGACAGGGGATGTTGAATTAATAGCCAGGTTGGAGGGGAAGAAATGACTGATGTTGAACTTCTTATCAAAAGGGTTTTAAAGTCAGGTAAATATTATTTAGGTAGCAAAAAAACATTAAAGGCTTTAAAAAGTGGTGAGGCAAAACTAGTAATTCTCTCGAAGAATTGTCCTGAGGAAATTGCCAATAAAATAAAACAATTCGATATTCCCATTTTAATTTATGACGGGACGAATGTAGAGCTCGGAACATTATGTGGAAAACCGTTTAGTGTTTCTGCAATGGCAATAACTGAAGAAATTGAGTAATGGAGTGATAACATGGGTGTTAAGCTTTCCGCTGAGAGTATTAGATATTTAACGTTATTTGAAAATCTAACTGGAGCAAGTGTAAAGGACTGTCTCGTTTATGATGATAAGGTTGTTTTTGTTGTAAGAAGGGGAGATATGGGTATAGCAATTGGGAGAGGGGGAATAAATGTTGAGAGGGCAAGAGAACTTATAGGGAAAAAAATTGAGATTGTTGAACATTCAGACAATCCAACGGAATTCATAGCTAACATTTTTAAACCGATTAGGGTAAATGTCAAGCTAATCAATAAAGGTGGCAAAAAAGTTGCACAGATAAATGTAAGTCCAGATTTAAAGGGGATAGTGATAGGAAAAGGTGGTAAGAACATTAATAAAGCGAAGGAACTTGCAAGAAGGCATCACGATATTGAAGATATAATCGTGAGGTGACGCACTTGGGAAGAGGTCTGTTTGCTGCTAGAAAGTTAATAGAGAACAGGAAGAAGTTTAGGTGGAGTGACAGAAGATATGTAAGAAGGATTTTGGGATTAGCAACTAAAGCCGATCCACTAGAAGGGGCACCTATGGCAAGAGGAATAGTTCTCGAAAAGATAGGGATAGAGGCAAGGCAACCAAATTCCGCTATAAGAAAAGCAGTAAGAGTCCAGTTGATCAAGAGCGGAAGGCAAATAACAGCATTCTGTCCCGGCGATGGTGCTATAAATTTCATCGACGAACATGATGAGGTCGTAATTGAAAAGATTGGCGGAAGAATGGGGAGATCTATGGGTGACATTCCGGGAGTTAGGTACAAGGTGGTTATGGTTAACGATACCAGCTTAAAGGAGCTAGTTAGAGGCAGAAAAGAGAAAAGATTGAGGTGAAGAATTTGAGATTTGGTTTTACAAAGAATGAATTACTAGTTTTTGGCAAATGGGACATTAGTAAGGTGGAAATAAAAGACCCAGCACTTAGAAATTATATAAATTTAGAACCTAGATACGTTCCACATACTCATGGAAGACATGCCAACATTCCCTTTGCAAAGCAAAAAGTGTTCATAGTTGAAAGATTGATAAACAAAGTTATGAGAAAAGGAAGAAATACAGGAAAAAAGATATTAGCGTATAGTATTGTTAAGGAAGCATTTGAAATAATCGAGGAGAGAACTAAGAAAAATCCAATTCAAGTTCTTGTTGATGCATTAGTAAATGCAGGTCCAAGAGAAGAAGTTGTAAGACTCAAGTACGGAGGTATTGCGGTCCCCAGGGCTGTAGATACATCAAGTTTGCGTAGATTGGATATAGCTCTAAGGAACATTGCAGAAGGAGCGAGAATTGCTTCCTTCAAATCTAAAAAAACAATTGCTGAATGTTTGGCTGAAGAAATTATTTCTGCTGCAAATAATGATAACAGAAGTTATGCAATCTCTAAGAAAGAGGAAGTTGAAAGAGTTGCAAAGTCTGCGAGGTGAGCCATTTGACTAGAGCCAAGAAAATGATTGAAAAAATTCGAGACTTGATGTGGAGGCCAGAGAAGATTAGAAATATGGGAATTGTAGCTCACATAGATCATGGTAAAACAACATTAAGTGATAATTTACTGGCTGGAGCTGGGATGATAAGCGAGGAGTTGGCAGGCCAGCAATTATATCTCGATTTCGATGAACAGGAGCAAGAAAGGGGCATAACAATTAATGCTGCAAATGTGTCAATGGTCCATGAATATAAAGGTGAAGAGTATCTCATAAACTTAATAGATACGCCTGGTCACGTCGACTTCGGTGGAGACGTAACTAGAGCAATGAGAGCGGTTGATGGAGTTATAGTCGTTGTAGATGCCGTTGAAGGCGTTATGCCACAAACAGAAACTGTTTTAAGACAAGCCCTAAGAGAGCACGTAAAACCCGTTCTCTTCATTAATAAAGTGGATAGACTAATTAATGAACTAGAATTGTCTCCACAACAAATGCAGGATAGGCTAATTAAGGTTATAACAGAAGTTAATAAACTTATAAGAGCTATGAAACCAGAAAAATACAAAGATTGGATGTTAAAGGTCGAAGATGGAAGTGTAGCTTTCGGTTCAGCCCTTTATAAATGGGCTGTAAGTGTACCCTCTCAAAAAGAAACTGGTGTCGGATTTAAAGAAGTTTATCAACTCTTACGAGAGGATGGATCAAAAGAACTAGCTAGGAAATCTCCACTTCATAGAGTGGTTCTAGACATGGTCATAAGGCATCTCCCTTCACCAATTGAAGCTCAGAAAGATAGAATTCAAGTCATCTGGCATGGGAAAATCAATAGCGAAATTGGAAAAGCTATGGTAGAATGCGATCCAAAAGGTCCAATTGCTTTAATGATTACTAAAATTGTTGTCGAGCCTCAGGCTGGCGAGATTGCGGTGGGGAGGTTGTTTAGTGGTACCTTAAAGCCTGGACAGGAACTGTTTATTATTGACAGGAGGTCAAAGAACAGGGTTCAGACAGTAGGATTATACATGGGGCCAAGAAGAGTTGAAGTTTCTGAAATTCCTGCAGGAAATATAGTTGCAGTTATAGGGCTTAGGGATGCAGTAGCTGGCTCAAGTTGCTCAAGTATTGAAGAATTCATACCATTCGAGAGCATCAAACACTACAGTGAACCGGTTGTTACCATGGCTATAGAAGCAAAGAATCCAAGAGATCTTCCAAAACTTATAGAAATTCTACGAAGATTGGCCAAGGAGGATCCTACATTACATGTTACTTTAAACGAGGAAACTGGTGAACATCTGATAAGTGGCATGGGAGAACTACATTTGGAAGTTAAGGTAGAAAAAATTAGGAGAGAATATAACTTAGACGTTATTACCTCTCCACCAATTGTTGTTTTCAGAGAAACCGTAACAACGATATCTCCTACAGTTGAAGGGAAATCACCAAACAAACATAACAAATTTTACTTAGTTGTGGAACCTTTGCCAAGTGAAGTAATACAACTATTCAGAGAAGGAGAAGTTGACATGAAAATGGACAAACGAGAAAGAAGGAAGAAGTTACAAGATGCAGGTCTTGCTGGTGAAGAGGCTGCCGGGGCTGTGGAGTACTTCGAGGGTAATCTATTCTGTGACGTAACAAAGGGTATCCAGTATCTAAACGAGACCATGGAACTCATTTTGGAGGGGTTCAGAGATGCTATGCGTACCGGACCACTTGCAAAAGAACCTTGCATGGGTCTGAAAGTAAAACTAGTAGACTGTAAACTTCACGAGGATGCTGTGCATAGAGGGCCAGCACAAGTTATTCCCGCTGTTCGATCAGCAATCTTTGCGGCAATTCTACAAGCACAACCCACTCTTCTTGAACCATATCAAAAGCTCTTCATAACCGTTCCCCAGGATATGCTAGGAAATGTTACAAGAGAAATACAAGGTAGGAGGGGTCAAATAATTGAAATGAGAACGGAGGGGGATATGGTTACCGTAATCGCTAAAGCACCAGTTAAAGAAATGTTCGGTTTCGCAGGATCGATCAGAAGTGCAACTTCCGGTAAAGCTATATGGAGCACTGAACATGCAGGATTCGAACAAGTTCCGCAGGGTTTATTGGAGAATTTTATTCTAGAAGTAAGAAAGAGAAAGGGCTTGAAACTTGAAATTCCAAAAGCCGAAGACTTCATAAGTTAATTATTTTATAAAAATAAAAAATAGAAATAAATCACAAACCTTAAGTAAAGACTATGGCAAATATTCTTGGTGATAGATAATGCTAGTTTCTGGGGCTGAGTATATCGAAAGACTTAGAGGATACAAGCGAGAAATCTATATAGCCGGAAAGAAAGTCCAAGAAAACTTCGTTGACCATCCAAATGTTAAACCAACTGTAAATGCCATAGCATACACTTTCGAATTAGCTAAAATAAAGGATGAGTATTCCCCATTCTCGGATTTAGTTGGTGAAAAAGTTAATAGATTGAACTACGTAAACAAAACCCCAGAAGACTTAATCGCCAGGTTTGATTATCAAAGAGAATTAAGCATGAGATTGGCAACGTGCAATTATAGATGCACAGGATCTGATGCTATTAATGCTCTGTACTCAGCCACGAAATCGTTAGATGAGAGACTAGGTACAGACTACCATCAAAAATTCCTGAAGCTATTAAAAGAGATACAGAAAAAAGATCTTGCCTGTACAGCAGCTCTTACTGACGTTAAGGGGGATCGAAGTAAGAGACCAAAAGATGAAAGAGAGATGTTCGTTCACGTGGTCGATAAAAAAGAGGATGGAATAGTCGTTAGAGGAGCAAAAATCCATCAAAGTGGAGCCTTTGCAGCGGATGTAAACTTCGTTTTACCTACACAAACGTTCAGGGAGGGAGAAGAAGAATTTGCTCTAGCTTTCGCGGTATTGCCGGAGGATGAGGGTGTTAAATATATCCTTCAAAATACGGGTTGCCAAGCAAAATTTAGAGAGGGTGGAGCTTACGAAATGGGAAATCCAAAGTATGGAGACAGGATGACGTGTACAATCATATTCGACGACGTCTTCGTCCCATGGGAGAGAGTATTTATCTACGAGGACATTAAAGCTACTAGAGACACACTAGTTTACTTCGCAAACTCACATAGATGCGCTGGTGCTGCTTGTAAAGCTGGATTTATAGACTCCATGGCAGGAGCAGCAAATCTCATGATAAAAGCTAATGGGCTTGAGAAAGTTCCAGCTTTAAGGCAAAAAGTCAGCGAAATGATAGGGTTTGGAGAGGGAGTTTACGGGATAGCAATCGGCGCCGCAACAAAGGGTTATGATGCAAATGGTGCTTGGCATCCAAACCCATTACTCTCAAACGCTGGAAAACTAATTGGAGTGGAAGGATTCAGTAAATCTATTATGAATCTTGCGGAGATCGCAGGTGGAATTCCAGTAACAGCTCCTTCTGAATTCGATATGGAGAACGATGAAATCGGTGAACTCGTCAAAAAATACCTAAGAGGAAGTGAGAAATTTAGTTCTGAGGAGAGGCTAAAGATAATTAAGTTTATTGAATTCTGGGTGACAAGTTCTCACTATTTGGGTGCAATTCACGGTGGCGGTTCACCCGCAGCAGCGATTATAACTATGCAGTATTTCACCAACATGGAGGAGAAGGAGAAGGCCGTTAAGGATAATCTTAACATTAAATAAATTTTTATTAAGACCAAAAAACAAAAATCCTTAAATAAGTCGATCAATTCCAAAAACTTGTATGGCTACAGTTAGCCACATACACGTCCCCGAAGAACCGGTTATTCATATAGCTGCTGGTTTAGCGATTATACTCTTGCTAGTATTAATTCTGCCATTTAGGGTAAAAAAGGTCGAAGAGAATTTAGAACCATTCTTTTTAGTCATGGGCATATGTGCTGCAACAATTTCAGGAATATGGAGTAGGGAGCTCGTAATTTCTGCACTTAAAGCACCCATAAGTATCGGTGGATTACCGATTGGAATATTCCAAGTCGTTTTAATTGTGGGCCTGATAATTTATTTTTACAACAGGCCAATATACTCCGGTCTCATTAAACTTCAACAAAAGATTGGTTTACCGGCATTTGTTTTCATAATTGTATCCACGATGGGCTTGGTATCAAGTATAATTTCAGTAATTGTAACCGCGGTAATTCTGGCTGAAATAGTCGCTGCAACACCTCTTGACAAAAACAAAAGAACTGAATTTACGGTACTCGCCTGTTTTGCAGTTGGTATGGGTGCCGCTCTGACCCCAATCGGAGAACCTCTCTCGACCATCGCAGTAGCAAAACTTAACGCCGACTTCTTTTATCTCATCAGGCTTTTGGGCATATACATAGTTGCTGGAGTTATCGCGGTAGCGATATACACGACATTTAGAGTGGGCAAAACGAAGGAGATTGTAGAAGTAAAGCTACCGGAATACACGGAAACTTTAAGAACTGTAATTGTAAGGGCCATTCGAGTTTATGTTTTTGTATCAGCTCTAATCTTGTTAGGGGAGGGCTTTACACCTCTAATTGTATGGTACTTCACCAAGATACCTCCAGAAGCCTTATACTGGATTAATACCGTCTCCGCGATCCTAGATAACGCTACCCTAACAGCTGCTGAAATTGGACCTGCACTAACAGAATACCAAATTAGAAGTGCATTAATGGGGCTGATAATTTCGGGAGGTATGTTAATCCCGGGAAATATACCCAATATTGTAGCTGCAGGTAGACTAAGGATTACGATGAAAGAGTGGGCGAAAGTTGGTGTCCCTATTGGAGCGGTGATTATGCTGGTTTACTTCGTAATTTTACACTTTCCAACTTTAGTCACGCTAATCTAAGTTATGCAGATCAATACTGATTGGTTCTATGAAAAAATGAAATTAATTAAAATTTTTTCGAAGGAAGTCGATGTTGAAGAAGTCGCTGTTTGTTTACCACTTGAACAAAAAACTGCTGCAATGATTTACGAATTGTCTAAGCACACTAAGGTTATTCCAACCAAGCTTGATGACTATTCAACGAAAACTGAAGCTGTGAAGTGGTTAAATGAAAGGGGAATTGAAATTACTAGTAAAAGAGACGCTGCAAAGGCTAGTTATTTCATAGATTGTGCAGCCACTTTATCAAAAGTTGCCTTGAAAATAGGTAAAAAAGAAATAAACGTGGTTGAACTGACAAGAACCGGTGAGCTATATTTAAAGACTCTAAACGTACCGTTAAAAGCTATTTCAGTTGATTCCTCATTGCTCAAGGGTAAAGGAGAGAACACTTGTGGTACTGCATTCGGTCTAATCGATGCCTTATCGAGACTTAATATTTATTTACCCGGAAAGAAAGTCGTAATTTTGGGTTTCGGTAGGGTAGGAAAAGGATGTGCCAGAATCCTTAAAAAGCTTGGATGCATTGTGAAAATTCTTGAAATCTCTGAATTAAGAAAAATGGAAGCGATTTATGAGGGATTTGGGCTTACAAATGGTTTAGAAGATGCCGATATTATAGTAACTTGTACTGGAACTCGGTACGCGATAAATAAGAAAAAATTGGCAAATGTCAAGAATGGTGCTATAATTCTTAATCTCGGTGCAGAAAAAGAGATAGAAGTTAGCGGTAAGCTGGAATACGATTACGGTGCCATTAAAAAGTATAAATACAGAGGGGTGGAGTATTTTATAATCGCAAATGGTTATGCAGCCAATTTAGCAATTGGAAATGGTACACCCATCGAAATCATGGATAGAACCTTTTCTGCTGCTATATTGTCCTTGAATTATCTTAAATTGGATTTTAAAGGTGTTAGACCTTTGCCCAAGGAAATTGAGGAGAAAATAGCCAATGCAATTATAAACTTGCAAGAACGTTGATTATCGAAATTGTTGATTTTCTTGCAATGTCTGAATCACTACCTCCACCTAAAACTACAACTAATTTCCCATTAGATATTTTTGATGCAAGGTTCTTGAGAATTTCAGCTGTCCTGACATAGTCCTGTATTTCCAAACCCACGTCTCCATAGTCGCCCTTATGAGTATCATGTCCAAAGTACCAAAAAATAAGTTTTGGTGAGAAGCTTTCTACGATTTTGCAGAACTTCTTTACCAATTCAATATAATCGTTTCCAAAATAGGGCACATCTATTTTTAATCCATCGGTAGAAACAAAATCTCTATCACAAATACAATAGTGCAGAATTTCACTTGAATTAAATACAAGTTCTCTAGTTCCATCTCCATGGTGGGCATCCGTATCAATAATCGCAATTCGCATCTTTCCAAATTTTTCAAATAAATTGTAAATGCTCAAAACCACGTCATTAAAACAGCAGTAACCCCAGAAATAGTTTCTTCCCGCATGGTGACCGCCAGATCCAATATAACAAAAGGCATTACTGAGATCTCCTCTATAAACCATTTCTGCAGCTTTTACAACTCCACCAGCGGATCTCCAAGCAGTTGAACATAGACAATCCCTTTTTACATTCTCTAAAAGATTTGGAGTGTGCACTCTCAAAATAAGATTCTCATCAACGACTGGGGATTCAATAATTCTATAGTTTCTACTTCTTATATCATCAAATGCTTTAGGAAAGTCTTTAAGCCTACTACCCAAGGTAAGATAACTTCTCTTGCTAAAACTTTTATGATAGAAAATACCAGTTGGAGCTACCATCTCGGCTCTCTCTTCTCAAAAAATGCAGATATTCCCTCTATTGCATCTTTCGAGGATGAATATAGCGAAATAGCCTCAGTTGCAAAGGCTAACGCTTGGAAATCCTCCATATATAGCTGTTTATAGAAGAATTTTTTACCCGATTCTAGAACATTTAGACTGTATCTAGCGATCTTTTTCGCAAGTTCTCTTGTTTCAGATTCCAATTTATTTTCCGGAACAACTTTGTTTATCAATCCAAGTTTTAGTGCCTCAGAAGCCGTAATATATTCACCGGTAAATCCCATTTCAAAAGCTTTCTTCCTACCAATGCATCTACTAACAAATGTGATTGGTGTATAGCAGAATAGGCCGATTTTTACGCCAGGTGTGGCGAACAATGTATTCTCTGATGCTACAGCCAAATCGCATGCTGCAACAAGTTGACAACCAGCAGCCGTAGCAACTCCATGAACTTGTGCAATATAAGGCTGTGGCGCTCGTCTAATAGAGAGCATGACTTCATAACACTTCTTAAATAACTTCTCCACTTCCATGGGATGTTGATTCAAAATTTCATTTAGATCATGCCCAGAAGAGAAAACTTTTCCCGATCCCTTGATTACGACAACTCTTACTTTTCTTTCGGAAGAGACTTCATCAATTAACCTCTTTAATTCACTGAGAAGGGAGTAAGAGAGGGCGTTTCTTTTTTCAGGTCTGTTAAGTGTAATGTAACCCACTCTTTCGATTTGTGTATAATTTACGTTCTCCATGTTGTTCTACTATCTAAATCAACTTAAATTTTTTTTTAAATCTTCCTTATTACTTTCAAAGGCTTTTTGCTAGAGTAGGATACAAGTAAACCGGGATGTTGGTATTTCAAGAAGGAAATAGTAAATTAGCAGCTTTTCACCTAAACCTTAAAGATGAAGCTTTGATATAAGAGTTTTTTACAGTTAACAGTGAGAGCGGAATAGGCTTCTAAACTTAAGAAGATAATGAAAAAGATCAAAGAGAAGCATAAATTTTGAATTACCATGAGAAAATAGAAGCTAATACTCCAACAACATCATGAAGTTGGGATTAAATTAATAAAGCGTTCTAAGTACTATAGTGCCCCTAGCTAATGAACAATAGTAACGGTTCTTTTGAACTTAAGGGAGGGAATTGTAAGGATGGCAGTTACTTTGCTAAACTAATAACATAGCTGAGAGATCGCTTAATATTTGAAAATCTTACTATAAATAACGGAATAGAGAGGAATATGTACAATAAACTAATAACATACCTAACCAAAACACCGGGGAATATTAGTTGGACTAAAAATAAAGCTAACAGAGAAATTGCTTCAATGAAAGTCAATCTAAGATTCAATAATATCGATAAAGCAAACAGGGACTGAGCCGCCGTAAGAAAGATTTCCTCCGCCTGCCTCGTATCCAAAGGCAACGCTGAAATTCTAAATATGGATAAACTGTACACCAAACTTATGGTTCCAATTAACAAAGTCCACTGATTGACTTTCGCAGATATTAGAGAATTAATACCCGCTGTAACCCTTAGTCTATTTACAAAATACATTCCAACAACGAGTTCGGGGGCCTCGCTTGCAATTGGTGCAATCCATTGAACAATCAAATATTCATCCAACCCGAATTTCTTGGCTGTGTGGATTAATCCTTCCGAGAACCCTCCAACACTTACAAAAATGACAAAACCTGCATAGGTAAACATGATAAATAATAGAAAATGTCTCAGATTTTCACTAAATTTGCTGAGATATCTTGCTACACCCAGCATTTCAAATTTTTCACCTTTAGATTTAATTGCAAGGAATAAATAGAAGAAATATAGTGCTATAAAAAAAATGGAGTCAACGTAAGATATTTCGCTCCTCACTGGTATGGTGAATGCGTAAATCGTTGCAATTAATAAAACAAAGCTTTCAAGGTAAATTCCTTGATCAAGTATAATTAATTTTTTTCTTTTTTTAAACATAGCAAACATTGCTAGGGAACTCCATCCTATACCAATTAGTAATCTATTCGCACCTGTCATATTTGCCGTCGTGTAATGTATGTATTCACCACCGATTTTACCTGCTACCCATGCAAAGTAAGCATCAACTGCATATTCAGGTAAGACGACAAGTAATGCGACGAGAGCAAGACTAAAAGACCTAGGTAAATCGATTTCAGCTGTTTCAGCTGCCCATGAAATTAAAAATGCAGCAGCAATTATTGCTATTCCAGATAAAAATGCTTGCAAATGGGGGAGATAGGTGATTTTTAAGGCAAGAGACAAAATCCAAGGTAGCGTTAATAGTAGAACTATAATTATCTGAATTTTCTCCTTCAAAAAGCTCATGTTTCTGATTATGTACCGCATATTTAAACAATTGCCGGAATTGTTATTTACCCGAATTTCTTAAACTTGACTATGAGAAGAGACCTATTGGATATCCTTGCTTGTCCAATTTGCAAATCCGATTTAGAACTCATTGTCGAGCAAGAGGATGAGGAGGAAATAATATCTGGAAAGTTAATTTGCAAAAAATGCAAGACTGTTTATCCAATTGAAGATGGAATACCGAATATGCTTCCACCGGAGTTGAGATCGTGAAGTACATTGTTGTCACTGGAGGAGTTATGAGTGGTCTAGGGAAGGGCATAACTGCTGCCTCGATTGGAAGACTTCTCGTCGAAATGGGATACAAGGTTGTTCCAATTAAGATCGATCCTTACATTAATATAGATGCCGGTACAATGAATCCATTTCAACATGGGGAAGTTTACGTATTAAAGGATGGCACAGAAGTAGATTTGGATCTTGGTCATTATGAGAGATTTATTGGAATAGAGTTGAGTGGTGAACACAACATTACAACAGGTAAGATTTACAAGAATGTTATCGAAAAGGAGAGGAGAGGTGAATATCTGGGCCAAACAGTTCAAATAATTCCCCATATTACCGATGAGATTAAAGGTTGGATAAGAAAAGTTGCTAAGAGTAGCGGAGCTGAAATTTGCTTAATTGAAATTGGTGGTACTGTTGGAGACATTGAAGGTATGCCCTTCTTGGAAGCTATAAGACAAATGCACAATGAAGAAAAGGATGAAGATTTTGCGTTAGTCCACGTAACTCTTATTCCTCTTGATTCCGGCGGTGAACAGAAAACTAAGCCAACACAACATAGCGTCAAGGAACTTCGAGAACTTGGACTTCATCCGGACGTAATCGTGGGAAGATGTAAAGAAAGATTAAGGGAAGCTACAAAGAGAAAGATATCCTTATTCTGTGATGTCCCGGTTGAGGCAGTAATAAGTAATGAAGATGCGAATGACATATATGAGGTTCCGCTAATTTTTAAGAGGGAGGGATTAGACAAATATTTGATAAAAAAATTAGGACTAGAGTGGAGAAAAGCTAGCAATGAGTGGGAAAAAATTGTAGAGAGATCAAAAAATATTAGAGAGGAGGTATCGATAGCAATCGTTGGGAAATACATAGATGTTAGAGATGCATACCTAAGCATTAGAGAGGCCCTGAAACATGCCGGGATTCAAGTTGGATGTAAAGTAAATTGCATATGGGTAGATAGTGAGGAAATTGAGAAAGAGCAAAAATTTGAATGCAAATGTGACGGAATTCTCGTCCCGGGAGGTTTTGGGAAAAGAGGAGCTGAGGGTAAAATAAGAGCAATCAGTTATGCTAGAGAGAACAATGTTCCATTCTTGGGAATTTGTTTTGGCTTTCAATTAGCGGTAATAGAGTTTTCGAGGAATGTTGTAGGACTTAAAACTGCAAATAGTAGTGAACTCTCCGAAACCGAACATCCAGTAATCGATCTACTTCCTGAACAGAGGAGAGTTGAAGACATGGGTGGAACCATGCGATTAGGTGAGATAGAGGTCACCATAAAACCTAAAACCTTAGCCTACAAGCTTTATAAGAGTATGAAAATTTATGAGCGACATAGACATAGATACGAGGTGAATCCCAAATACATACCCATGATAGAAGAGAACGGACTAACATTTAGTGGCCACTCGGATAATGGGAAGAGAATGGAAATAGCTGAATTAAATGACCATAGATTCTTCTTTGCAACTCAGTTTCATCCCGAATTTAAATCAAGACCTTACCTGCCCTCTCCACCGTTTATTGGCTTTGTTGAAGCTGCGTTAAAATACAAAAGTGAGAAACATGGATCCTAAACGTTTTGTAGAAAATGCAATACAGGAAATAAGAAGAATTGTTGGTCCCAAGAAAAAAGCTATAATCGCGGTTTCGGGCGGTGTTGATAGCTCAGTGTGCGCTATTATTGCAAATAAAGCTATTGGAGAAAGGTTAATTCCAGTTTTTGTTGATACGGGGTTAATGAGAGAAGGAGAAGCGGAGAGAGTCAGGGAAATCTTTGGCCCTATGGGTCTAGTTTTCGTCGATGCCAAAAAAAAGTTTTTTGACGCATTAAAAGGAGTTTTTGATCCCGAAGAGAAAAGAAAACGAATTGGAAAGCTCTTTGTGAGAATATTTGAGAGTATTGCCGAAAAAGAAGGTGCTGAATACTTAATTCAAGGAACAATATATCCAGACATAATCGAGAGCAAAGGAGGCATAAAAAGTCACCATAATGTTGGCGGTTTTCCATCAAAGTACAGATTTAAAGGTGTTATTGAGCCACTGAGGGATTTATATAAAGATGAGGTGAGAGAAGTTGCGAGGTTCTTGGGCTTACCTAAAGAGATATCCGAAAGAATGCCGTTTCCAGGTCCAGGATTGGCGGTAAGGATAGTCGGAGAGGTTACCCCAGAGAAGGTTGAGATTGTTAGGAAAGCTAATAAAATTGTTGAGGAGGAAATGGAAAACCTAGAAAAGTGGCAATGCTTTGCTGCACTCATAGGAAGAGCTACGGGCGTGAAGGGCGACACTAGAGTCTGGGGATACATAATATCAATTCGTGCAGTTTCCTCCAGAGATGGGATGACTGCAGAGCCCCTGAACATAGACTTTAATAAACTTAGAAAAATAGCGCTCAGAATTACTGGTGAGATTCCTGAAGTTTCAAGAGTTGTTTATGATATCACTCCAAAACCTCCAGCAACGATTGAGTACGAGTAGGCTAACCGTACTCAAATCTTCTTAACCGGGAGTATAACTTTAATTACAATTCCGAAATGGAAAGAAAGGTACCTTACACAAAAGTAAGAAATTATTAGCGATCGCTTACGGCAAATATAGGTATAGAAAAATTTGTAAGTAGGAGTAATAAAGTAAAGAGATAGAATCAATACAATGCTATCTTACTAATTGAGGGGCTAACGAGGTTATAGTGGAACTGTAAACTGGGAGGAGGATATGTTAATCGCAATTGAAGGAATAGATGGATCAGGAAAGACAACTATTAGCAAATACGTAGCTGAACTTCTTAGGAGGAAAGGATACGATGTTGTAATTCTAAGAGAACCTAGTAATAGTAAATTCGGTAGAATAATCAGATCTCTTGAGACTAGGTTATCAGTTGACGAAGAACTTAAATTTTTCTATTTAGATAGGATTGAAAACGTAAAAAACAACATAATACCTGCCCTATCTAATGGCAAAGTTGTTGTAATGGACAGGTACTACTTTTCAAACATCGCTTACCAATCCGCCAGAGGGATCGATGGTAGCTTTATTAGAAAGCTAAATGAAAAGATAGCCCCAAAACCCGATTTAGTAATTTTACTAGATGTAAAACCTGAAATCGCTTTAGGTAGAATTAGTACAAGAAAAAAAAGAACACCTTTTGAGGAATTAGATTATTTAAAAAAAGTTAGGGAGAAGTTCTTGGAACTATCACACGAAGAGAACGTTGTCATCATTAATGCAAATGAGGATTTAGAAGAAGTTAAAAAAAGGGTTAAAATCGTTCTTTGTAGTTTTCTGTCCAAATAATCCTTGTTGGAGTGAGTATTACATCCACTTTAACATCGTGACCCTCACATAAATAACTAAAATCGTCAAAAACTTGTACATCGTGCGCAACGACTACGTATAGCGTATTATCGTTTATCAGCTTATTCTCTCTAAGTATTTTATATTCTTTGTCACCAAAACCACTACCCTTTCCTATTCTATTTCCAAGAAGGTCAACTGCGACACAACCCTGGACAAAGAAGTCTAATGTCCCGTCTAAATCACTTAATTTTACGTGTTTACCAAATTTTGCCATGATTCTGATACTTGGCTTTATGTACTTATCTAGTAATCTGAATTCTGACATTTTTGGTAACGCCACAAGCAAACTTTTACCATCTTCTAAGATTATTTCTCTCAATCTAAACAAGACTCCATCAGGAGCTGAAAAGAAGAAATTAGAAGAATTGTAAGTGTCAAGATTCCTAATTTTACTACAAGCTCTCCAAGCTCCAAAGAAGTTTGGTATTCTACCATGCGGTCTCGGAAAACAGATTCCATTTAATTTCTCCCATATGTAATTTCTAAGATGCTCCTTGCTACTGAACATTTAGAAGGATCTTTATTAGGTCTTTATCTCTGACCATTCCAATCAATCTGTTTGAGGAATCAAGAACGGGAATATGGTCGACGTCACTGCTAACCATCTTTTTTGCACATTTCGAAACATTGGTTTGGGGATAGACAAACTCAGGCTTTTTCATAAAGTTCCTAACAGGTTCTTTTGGAAGTTTTACTACGCTCACCTCAAAGTATTTAACGGTATGATCTCTAACAGCATCCCAACTCCAGGAATCATCTGTATCACTTGATGAAGAATAAGCCCTTTGTTCTATAAACTCTTCAATTAAAGTCTCAGTTAACATGATTTTCTCGTCTATAATTCCCACAAGTTCGTTCTCGCTATTCAAGACTCCGCATAATTCTGAATTACTTAACCTCATGATTTCCCCAACAACATTGAGGGGGTCATCTTCCCACACACATACAATGGAGGGAGTAATAAATTTCTTAATTGGGGTGGCTATATTCATTTCAGCTATTTTTGCTATTATATCCCGAACGGTTATAATCCCCGCTAATTTACCTTCATGGAGTACGGGGAGTCTTCTAAATGGGGTCGATGTTAGAATTTCAACAATTTTGGTAACCGGTGAGTCTATATTTACGGTAACTGGATTTGGAGTCATGAGCAATGCTAGCTGATCTTCGTCTATTTTTCTCAGTATATCCTTTCTAGTTACTATTCCAACCAATTTACCTTTTTTTAAAACAGGAACTGCTGAGATACCATATTCCTTAAACAACTCAAGAACTTTCTCTCTAGTACTTGGAAGAGATATAGAGATCACATTTGGATTCATAATGTCAAATGCTCTCATCATTTTCGGCACGTTCAATTAGGATAAATAACTTTTTCCCCCTTATTTGGATAGCTCTAGCAAAACTTAAATCTAGCTAAAAAAATCCAAGCCCATGTTTAAAAGGAGGATGACACCGAAAATGGTTTTTCTAACATCAGGTGTAGGTCGCCATAAAGATGAATTATTAAGTTTTGAAATGGCTTTGAGGAGTGCAGGAATTGAAAAATTCAATTTAGCCCAAGTTAGTAGTATAGTACCACCAAAATGTAAGTTAGTTAAAAAAGAAGTGGGAATCAGGAGACTAAGACCGGGACAAATTGTACACTGTGTTATGGCAAAAATGACTAGTGACGAGAAAGGAAGAGAAATATTCGCAAGCATAGCACTAGCCGTTCCGATGGATGGTAGAACTATTGGTTACATTGCGGAACAATCAGGTATGTGGAAAGAAGGAGCAGATAAAAGAACAGAGAACTTGGCTGTTGAAATGCTCAAAAATTCGACTAAAGGTAAAATTAAAACTGCAAGTACAACTATTAGAGCTAAAGTAGAGGATATTACAACTACCGTGGCTGTTGCAGTTTTTGTTCTATGAAAGCTTTACCAGATCAATGCGGCTAATATAGCTAAAACATACCGAAAGAACTTACACTCCTTAAAAAGTGATTAAAAAGTACAACGGCCTGTCTTTATTGGTAAAATTAATATAGCCTGTAGCCTTGAAATATGGCTAATTATGCATGTGCCTTGGAGGCGTGTAGCCTCTTGGCACTGTATAGCTTGTGGACGGTGTTGTAGGGAATATAGAGTTAAATTAAATTTCCATGAGTACTTAAGGCTTAAACCCACAGGATTCGTGGAAGAAAGAAACGGGAAGTTTTACATAAAAAAAATTGGAAAGTTTTGCCCATTCCAAATTGGGAGATTCTGCACTTTGCAAAATAATTTAAAACCAATGGCTTGTAAACTATTTCCATTCATAATAAGAGACAGAGGCGAAGACGATGCCCTGTTTGAATATAAAGGTGAAGAATACTACATTTATGCTGACACCTTTTGTCCGAATTTGGTCTTAAAGAAAGATAAAAAACCATCTAAACAAGTTGAAGCTTTAGTTATTGAGGCAATAAAGCTACACAGAAGGGAACAAATACAGGTAAAAAATTTAACATCTTCTATATTAAATTCAAAAATTTTAAAGCTTCAACAACACCATCACCATCTGATGAGGGTGTAACTAAATCAGCGATAACTTTCAATTTTTCGTCTGCATTTGCTACAGCAATCCCAAATCCAGCAACTTTAAACATTTCTATATCGTTCTCAGAATCGCCTATCACTGCAAAATCTCTAGTATCAATACCTAATTTTCTCGCTATAAACTTCAGCGCATATCCTTTATTTACTTTTTTATCGACGATGTGATAGGCAAATCCAGAATCGAGAATCTTAACATCGAAATTCTTGAGTATTTTTCGAGCAGTTTCCACATCGAAGTTTCTTTTGAGGCATATCTCTGATTTTCTGTATTCGAAGTCAAGTAAATCTACTTTGAAATATCTTTTTAGTTCATTAAGTGCATCAATACACTTAGAACGATCACCTAGAATTATGTCTTCCCCATTGTAAGAAAAGCGAACAACTCCTCCATTTTCACAAATGACTATATCTGAGATACCTATAAGCTTAGCTGCCGTACGTGCAAAGCAAGATATGTTTCCTGTAGCGAGAATTACCGGTATTTTAACCTTTCTTAGTGCCTCAACTGCGTTACAATTAATGGCTCTTTTCCTATTTGTTAGAGTACCATCGATATCTACTGCTAAGCCTTTGGGTTGGAACATCAAGAATTATTACCACGATCTCTAAATATCATTTACGTGGTAATTGAAAGCTTAAAGCAATTTATGCCCTGCTATTTCTAGGATTTTAAAAAGAAAGGATGCAGGCTTAAATTAGCAATTTGGCAAGTACCACTACTGCAACTGTACCAAAAATGTCTGAAATTGTTGTTGCAAGCGGTATTCCGCCATCATCTGGGTTTACGCCTCTTCTGTAAAGTGATATAGATATAATCGCTGAAAATATAAGAATTAGAGCTGTTAGCAGCAAATAAATACTAGAAAACATCACGAAGGCCAATATATCGATCTTAGATTTAGATCCTAAGAAACTTGACATTAAAACCGATGAGAGAAAAATTACCGGAACTATAACGACGCTAACTAAGAACACGTAAAAAATATCCAAAACAACCGTACGTGATGCAAAGCTGGTGACTTCACCAAGATGAAGTTTTGTTGACGTCCTAGCTACAACGATGCTTCCATAGTTACCCACACTTCCAAGAATTGCTGGATAAGCAAAAGCAAGTATTGTAGAAGCATGTATATCCTCACTATACTCCTGAAGGAGGGATCCGGTAATGCATTGTAAGAGGGCCAGTATTGAAATTATGATGAGCAGTTCTTTAAAGCCTCGTCTATTTTTTATTGTATTATAAAATGAAAAAAGTAATATACAAATGAATAATGCGGCCAAATATTCAAAACTTCCTAAATATTCAAGTATTAATATGAACAGGATGATTGAAGGTATCGATACCAAATCAGCAAAGGTCGTAATAGCCGGTCCAACAAGATTGTCTGGATCAAAACCCGCTTTAAAGCTTTGAATAACTATTACTGCTGTAAGTATGCCTAAAATAACTGATATCGACACACTAGATCCTAAAATTATATAAAAAGTTTTTATAATAAGTTCTGGTTCGGGAAATCTTAGACTAGCAACAGTAAGCAAAATAAAAGCTGGAATCGTAGCTGCCCATATGCTAAATAGAATGTCATTTCTTACCAATTTGTCGGAAAAAGAGGGTTCAGCTGAACCTAAATACAGCGAGGTAGAGATCCTAGATCCAAGAGAGCCAAATACGTTACCACGAAGACCCATTAAAGCAGGAAGGATGAAAAGTATCGTTGGATAACTTACCATCAACTTTTCAAAACTAACACCAAGAAATGATCCAGCAATTATATCAAATAATAAGCTCAAAAATAGTGGTGGTAATAAGCTTTTAAGAGCTAAAATAGCTGTTAACTCTCTTTTAGGTTGCAAAAATGTCCCTCCTATTCTGAATTATGGAATAATATCTCTCCTCTCTCTATTGAAAAGTACCATTTTCTTAAATTGTATTCTGGAAATGGCGTTCTTAGCAGGACTAGGTATCTCATTAACTTCCCTTCTTTTTCTTCAACACCCAATTTCGCGATTGTAGCAGAAAAACCATCAACGATTTGTATTGCTCTATTGCTCAGCAGTTTTGTGTTTAGGACTATTAATGTATTCGAAGAATATGTAAGATTTATAAGTCTAGGATAGAGTTTTGTCAATTCCTCTTCTCCGAAAATTACAGAGTAGAAATCTAAACCAAGGACAATCACTAGAGAATTGCTTAATTTTTCGAAATTCTTTTTTATTTCAGCCAAAACAATCGGAATTGAACCTCTCAAACTGTCACTTTCTTTACTAAATATCGGAATTGTCTGGCATTTATCTAAAACGTTTGGTTTCCCAAAAACTCTCGTTGTATATTTTGAGAAGGCTTTAAAAGCATCGAAAAAAGAAATAACAAAAAAACTTGTATAAAGTTTGTTAACGATATTAAGGAACTTGAAAAGGAAAAACTCCACCTCACTTCCAACCTCATATTCAATTAATGAAGGTGAAAGTTCATGACAAGATTTAGCAAAAATTTCAATTGGATTCATATCTCCTTATCTGATCAACTATCTCCTCGATTGTGTCCAAACCTTCTCCGATGTCTGCTATTTTTTTAATCTCTTGTATCAATATGAGCTCGAACAATCTTGTGCTGTATTCTCCAAAAAGCCTTGTTAAACTTTCTTTGAACTCTTTTGGATTATCGCATACAATCTCAATACCGGTGCCTAGCGTTCTCTTTAAATGCAGATCCAAGATGTCCTCTAAAATTGGTCCAGCTTTTTCGCTAGCCGATTTGATCGCTTTTAAAAGGATATCTTTACAGTTTTTCTTCATCTGCCCTCCCCTCTATTTTTATTCCGCGCTCAGTGATTTTATACCTATAAATCTTTCGAGAATGGTTTGTCGCTCTGCTTTTTAAAACCAGGAGATGACGAATAATTTCATTCTTCGATATTTCGTTCCAGAGGAGAATTATATTATCCGCCATTGTGCATATTTCCGTAAGAGGGATCTCATTTAAATCTCCAACTGCATTTGTTGATATGCAAAGTGTAATTCCCCTCTCCTTAGTAATGATCTGTAAATATCTAATCATCTTTTTCATCTCTTTCTCTTCCATTTTCCGTATCGAGGTTAGGCTATCTATGTATATCAAATCTGGATCTAATCTATCGATGTTTTCAATTAAATCGATGAAAATGGAAACAGGACTTGAGGCTTCGGGAATGTAGTCAAGTAACATCAGGTTCTCTTTTACCTTATCATATGACATCCCGTAATTTTTCATTGCTTTTAGCACTCCGCCTCTTCCCTCATCAAAGGAGATGAAAACTGCTCTTCTTCCTCTTAAACAGTTCTCATAAACAAAATGTAATCCAAAAGTTGTTTTTCCAGCGCCAGTATGGCCTACGATAAAAGTTGTAGATCCAACGTAGTAGCCACCTTCAAGCAGTTGATCAAGTTCTCTAATACCCGTACTAATCCTTTCAAACGATGAATCCTGCTTAATTTCTAATTTAGGTACTTCAAAAATAACTATACCATTTTCTGTAATTGCAAATTCATATTGAGGTTTGGAAATTTTCACACCCCTCATCTTTGGGATCTCCATAACCCTTCTGTAGTATTCCCCATACTTCTCACATTTCAGAAGAATTACACCATCAACTGCAAATTCTATGGTACTAGAAGATTCAGTTCGTTCAGATACAAGGATTGTCGTTATTTTCATACTTTTCGTATATGTGCCCAAAGAAGTTCTTATGAATCCCCTAATTTTCTTTGATTCAATTAATGATAAGATAGGAGTTATCGAGTCGATAATCAAAAGATTTGGTTGAAATTTATTTATTTCCTCTAAGATTAATTTTAATTGTATTTCTATCGCTTCATTGGAAGTTAAGAAGAAATCAAGGAATCTAAATTTATTATCTTCAAGGTCAATCCCAATTTTTTTAATATTAGTAAAGTACTCATCCTTTGTTTCATTGAAACATATATACAAGACCTTTTTTCCCCTCCTTAGTTCCTCCTGAGCATATGAAGAAACAAAGATTGTTTTTCCTGTTCCTGGTTCTCCCGAAATGAGAATAATCGACCCTTTCGGAAATTCACCACCTATTATTTTCTTAAATACATTAATTGGCATGTGAAGATTTTATTTTATTTTCATAAAAAAGTTTCTAAACTATACATATTTTTTTGCTACAAGTAATTCTGCATTAAGAATGCTTGCACCAGCGGCACCACGTACAGTGTTATGACCCAATACTACATATTTAACAGAATTTTCAGCATCTTTT